>JBBIJZ010000074.1:0-21709 GCA_037445715.1 Verrucomicrobiales bacterium
GCCGGGCCGGACGGCGCGCGGCCCCGGCCGGCCGGCCGGGTGCGGGTGCCGCGGGGGGGCTGGGCTACGGATTGATGGTCTTTGCCGGAGGGCGGCTGGTGCCGGGGTTCGAGCTGTGTGCCCGGCTCAGCGGCCTGGGCGAGCGCGTGGCCCGGGCCGACTGGGTCGTGACCGGCGAGGGGGCGCTGGACGAAACCACCCTGGCGATGGGCAAGGGGGTGGGCGGCGTGGCGCGGTTGTGCCGGCAAAAGCGGCGGCCCTGCCTGGTCCTGGCCGGGGTGGTGTCCGACCGCGCGCGCGCGCAGCGGTGGTTTGCCGGGGTGCACGCCCTGGCACCGGATTTGACCTCGCCCGCCCGGGCCCGGCGCGAGGCGGCGAAGTGGTTGACCGAGCTGGCCCGTCGCGTGGCCGCCACCTGGTCGGGCTGAGTCGCGAACGGGTGAAACGGCCCCCCCAAAACTCACCGAATCGTTCCGGCTGAGCCGGGTCCCCATGCACGACATCGTCGAGGGTGCATCGCCCCGTTTCGCCGGCACGTACCGCGGCCGCCTGGCGCCGTCGCCCACGGGGTACTTGCACCTGGGCCACGCCCGGACGTTTTGGCTGGCGCAGGCCCGGGCGCGGGCCGCCGGGGGCGTGCTGGTGTTGCGCAGCGAGGATTTGGACCCGGACCGGTGCCGGCCCGAATTTGTGGCGGCGATGCTCGAGGACCTGCGCTGGTTCGGGTTGGACTGGCAGGAAGGACCGGACCGCGGCGGGCCCCATGCGCCCTACGCGCAAAGCCGGCGTCTGCCGTGGTACCGCGCGGCACTGGAGCGGTTGCGGGCCGGGGGGCTCGTCTATCCGTGCACGTGCTCGCGCCGGGACATCCGCGCCGCGGTGTCCGCCCCGCAGGGCGCGGACGACGAGCCGGTTTACCCGGGCACCTGCCGGCCCGGCGGTACCGGGGCGGGGCGCGAGTCGCGGGCGGTCGGGCGCCCGCCGTGCTGGCGGTTCCGGGTGCCGGACGGGGAGGTGATCGAGTTTGTGGACGGCGGGTTCGGTCCCCAGCGGTTTGTGGCCGGGCGCGACTTCGGGGATTTCGTGGTGTGGCGACCGGATGGCGTGCCGGCGTACCAACTGGCGTGCGTGGTGGACGACGCGGCAATGGGCATCACCGAAGTGGTGCGGGGCGCGGACCTGCTGGTGTCCACGGCGCGGCAGTGGTTGTTGTACCGGGCGCTGGGGTGGGTGCCGCCGGCGTTTTACCACGTGCCGCTGGTCACCGATGCCGCCGGCCGCCGGCTGGCCAAGCGTCACGACGCGCTGAGCCTGCGCGCCCTGCGCGCGCAGGGCATGGCTCCGGAACAACTCCGCGCCGGGTGGCTGGAAGTGCCGGGTCGGTGACGGCCGAAGCCCCGTCCACAGAGGTTTGGGCGCCGCCGCCCCTGTGGCGGAAAAGACATTGCCAGCAGGGCCGGCGGGACTAGATTTGCCCGTGTTGCAAACCTGTTGTTTGGCCGTGACCGAGCCCGAAGATTTGCTGGCGCAATCGTCGCTGTATCAGGAGTTCCTGGCCGAGAGGGACGAGATCTTGAAGCACAAGTGGATCGAGTCGGAAAAGGCCGGCTACGACATCGGCTTTGAGCGGGCGCTTACCGATTGGATCGTCAAGCACCGGGCCGCCTGGCTGCGCTGGCGGCGGAGTCAGCGCGAACGCCGTAACGACGCGCCCGGCGCCCACGCCTGATGCCTGCTGCTCCCCGACCGCCCGCCACGGCCCTTCCTCCCGCCGGCGCCGTGGACGCCGCTCCGCCCGCCCGGCCCGCGACCGTCCTGCTCTCCCCAAACGCCACGCAACGTGCCCTGGACCGTCTGGCCCGGGCGATTGCCCAGCAGCACCCCGCGGCGGAGGAACTGGTGCTGGTGGGCATCCAGACCGGCGGCGTGCAGGTGGCGCAGCTTCTGGCGGCGCGCCTGGCCCGGTACCGGCCCGGGCCGGTCCCGGTGGGGCAGTTGGACATCGCCATGCACCGGGACGATTTGGACCGTCGCCTGGCACCGCCGGTGCATCCGACCACCGTCCCGGAGGACCTTGCCGGGAAGGTGGTGGTGCTGGTGGACGACGTACTGTCCACCGGCCGCACCGTGCGCGCGGCCCTGGACGCGTTGCACGACCTGGGCCGGCCGCGCGCCGTGCGCCTGGCGGTGCTGGTGGAGCGCCCGCACCGCGAACTGCCCATCCGGCCGGACTTTGTGGGCAGGACCGTGCGCACCGCGCCCCAGGACCGCGTCGAGGTGGAGGTGAACCCGGCCGACGGCACCTGCCGCGTGCTGCTTTACCGGGGGCGCGCCAAGCGCCCGGTGCCGCCATGACCTGGCATCGCAAAGACCTGCTGGACCTCCAATCGCTCAGCGCGGAGGAAATCCTGACCGTGCTCGACACGGCGCGGGAGTTCAAGGCGGTCGGCACCCGCACCATCAAGAAACTGCCCACCCTGCGGGGCAAGACGGTGGTCAACCTCTTCGTCGAACCGTCCACCCGCACCCGCATCAGCTTCGAGCTGGCCGCCCAGCGCCTGAGCGCGGACGTGATCAACTTCACCGCCGAGGCCTCCTCGCTGCGCAAGGGCGAGACGCTCAAGGACACCGCCCGCAACCTGGAGGCGCTCCGGGTGGACACCCTCATCGTCCGGCACAGCGCCGCGGGCGCGCCGCATTTCCTGGCGCGGGTGCTCGAGGCGCACGTGGTCAACGCCGGCGACGGCGCCCACGAGCACCCCACCCAGGGACTGCTGGACCTGTTCACCATCCGGGAAAAGTTCGGCCGGATCGCCGGGCTGAAGGTGACCATCCTGGGCGACATTTTGTACAGCCGCGTGGCGCGGTCGAACATCTGGGGCCTGCAAAAACTGGGCGCGCAGGTGACCTTGTGCGGGCCGCCCACGCTGGTGCCGCGGACGTTCGAGGCGCTGGGCTGCCGGGTGGTTCACCGCCTGGAGGAGGGGCTGCGGGAAGCGGACGTCATCAACCTCCTGCGCATCCAGCACGAGCGCCAGCGCCGCAGCGCCTTCCCCGGGCTGGGCGAGTACACGAGCCTCTTCGGCATCACCCGCGCGCGGCTGGCCGAGCTGCGCCCCGGAGCGTTGATCATGCATCCGGGCCCCATCAACCGCGGGGTGGAAGTGGACAGTGAGGTGGCGGATGGCGAGCGCTCGGTCATCCTCGAGCAGGTGACCAACGGCCTGGCCGTGCGCATGGCCGTGTTGTACCTGATCCACAGCGCCCACGCCCGCGGCGCGGGCCCGACCGGTGAACCGGTGCCCGGCGAGGCGCCGGCCCGGGCTTGAACGGCGCGGGGAGCGCCGGTTTTTTCCGGGCATGAAAAAGGGGCCGGCGTGCGCCGGCCCCTGGATGTATTCGCAGTTCCTCCGATGGGCGGCTCAGTAGTCCATGTCGCCGCCCATGCCGCCGTGGCCGCCGCCGCCGGCCGGCTTCTTCTCCTTCTCGGGCACCTCGGTGATGAGGCACTCGGTGGTGAGCAGAAGCCCGGCGATCGAGGCCGCGTTTTGCAGCGCGGTGCGGGTGACTTTCTTCGGGTCCACCACGCCGGCCTTGACGAGGTCCTCGTACTGGCCGGTGGAGACGTTGAAGCCCTCGTTGCCCTTGCGGCGCTTGACTTCCTCGACGACGATCGAGCCTTCCAGCCCCGCGTTGTTGGCCAGCTCGCGGGTCGGGAACTCGATGGCGCGCTTGACGATGTCCACGCCGATCTTCTCGTCCTCGTTGTCGGTCTTGACGGCCTCGATGGCCGGGATGCAGCGCAGCAGGGCCACGCCGCCGCCGGGGACGATGCCTTCCTCAACGGCCGCGCGGGTGGCGTGCAGGGCGTCCTCGACGCGGGCCTTCTTCTCCTTCATTTCGGTCTCGGTGGCGGCGCCGACGTTGATGACGGCCACGCCGCCGGCCAGCTTGGCCAGGCGTTCCTGGAGCTTCTCGCGGTCGTAGTCGCTGGTGGTCTCCTCGATCTGGCGGCGGATCTGGTTGATCCGGCCCTGGATTTCGGAGGCCTTGCCGGCGCCCTCGACGATGGTGGTGTTTTCCTTGTCCACCACGATGCTCTTGGCGCGGCCCAGGTCGCTGATTTCGACGTTCTCCAGCTTGATGCCCAGGTCTTCACTGATGAACTTGCCGCCGGTGAGGATGGCGATGTCCTCGCACATGGCCTTGCGGCGGTCGCCGAAGCCCGGGGCCTTGACGGCGCAGCAGGAGATGGTCTTGCGGAGGTTGTTGACCACCAGCGTGGCCAGCGCCTCGCCCTCGACCTCCTCGGCGATGACCAGCAGCGGTTTGCCCGCGCGGGCCACCTTTTCGAGGAGCGGCAGGAGGTCCTTGAGGCTGCTGATCTTCTTCTCGTAGATCAGCACGTAGGCGTCCTCCAGCTTGCACTCCATGGTCTCGGCGTTGGTGACGAAGTAGGGCGAGAGATAGCCCTTGTCGAACTGCATGCCCTCGACGACTTCGAGGGTGGTCTCGATGGACTTGGCCTCCTCGACGGTGATGGTGCCGTCCTTGCCGACCTTGTCCATGGCGTCGGCGATGATCTCGCCGATGGTGGTGTCCCAGTTGGCGGAGACGGTGGCCACCTGTTTGATTTCTTCCTTGTCCTTGACCTTCTTGGCGATTTTGTCCAGGTGGGCCACCGCGGCCTCGACGGCCCTGGCAATGCCGCGCTGGATGCCGATGGGGTTGGCGCCGGAGGTGACGAACTTGAGGCCCTCGCGGTAGATGGCCTCGGCCAGCACGGTGGCGGTGGTGGTGCCGTCGCCGGCGGCGTCGCTGGTCTTGCTGGCGACCTCGCGCACCATCTGGGCACCCATGTTTTCGTAGGGGTCTTCGAGCTCGATTTCCTTGGCCACGGTCACGCCGTCCTTGGTCACCGTGGGGGAGCCGAATTTTTTGTCGAGCACGACGTTGCGGCCCTTGGGGCCGAGGGTGGCCGTGACGGCCTTGGAGAGTTTGGCGACGCCCCGCAGAATGGCCTGCCGGGCGGCTTCATCGAAGAGGAGTTGTTTTGCTGCCATAGGATTCGGGTTTTCGGTGATTCAGAGACTGGGTTGAGGGTTATTCGACGATCGCCAGGATGTCATCCGAGCTGAGGAGTTTGTACTCCTTGTCTTCGATTTTGATCTCGGTGCCGCCGTATTTGCTGATGAGCACCCGGTCGCCCACCTTGACCTCGAAGGGGATTTTCTTGCCGTCGTCATCGGTTTTGCCCGTGCCGAGGGCGCGCACGATGGCCTCGGTGGGTTTTTCCTTGGCGGAGTCGGGAATGATGATGCCGCCTTTCTTGACTTCCTTTTCCTCGACGGGCTCGACCAGCACGCGGTCGCCGAGGGGTTTGACGTTTAATGCCATATCAGGTTGCTGTCTCGCTTGGGTTTTGCTGTGTGTTGCGGTTCGGGCCAGGTCCCGCCGCACCCGCAGCGGGCCGCCCGAAACCAACGCCGGTCCGGCGCCGGAGAACCGGCGGACCGGGTCTCCCGCGCCGGACCGGTAAAGGGCTCAGGTTTTCTTTTCGTCCACGACTTCGGCATCAATGATCGGACTTTCGGGGCCGCTGCTGCTGCCGCCCTTGGTCCCGCCGGCCGCTCCGGTGCCGGCGGTGGCGCCCGCGTGGGCGCGCTGCTCGGCCGCGGCCCGGTAAAGCTCGGCGGAGACGGCCTGCCAGGCTTCGTTGAGGCGCTCGAGGGCGGACTTGAGGGCGCCGGTGTCGCTGCCCTTGAGGGCGTCTTTGACGGCGCTGATGGCCCGTTCGAGGCGCTCGCGGTCGCCGGCTTTGAGCTTGTCCGCGCTGTCCCGGAGCATTTTTTCGGAGCGGTACACCGTGCTGTCGGCCTCGTTGCGCAGCTCGACCTCCTCGCGGCGGCGCCGGTCCTCCTCGGCGTGGAGTTCGGCGTCGCGGCGCATCCGCTCGATCTCTTCCTTGGTCAGGCCGCTGCTGGCGGTGATGGTGATCTTCTGTTCCTTGCCCGTGCCGAGGTCCTTGGCACTGACGTGCAGGATGCCGTTGGCGTCAATGTCGAAGGTGACCTCGATTTGCGGGACGCCGCGGGGGGCGGGCGGAATGTCCGTGAGGTGGAACTTGCCGATGGTCTTGTTGTCGCGGGCCATCGGGCGCTCGCCCTGGAGGACGTGGATTTCCACGCCCGGTTGATTGTCCGTGGCGGTGGAGAAGATCTCCGATTTGCGGGTCGGGATGGTGGTGTTGCGCTCGATGAGCTTGGTGAACACGCCGCCCAGGGTCTCGATGCCCAGCGACAGTGGCGTGACGTCCAGCAGCAGGACATCCTTGACGTCGCCCTTGAGCACGCCGGCCTGGATGGCCGCGCCGACGGCGACGACTTCGTCCGGGTTGACCCCTTGGTGGGGTTGTTTGTTGACCAACCGGCGGGCGGTCTCGACCACGCGCGGCATGCGGGTCATGCCCCCGACCAGGACCAGCTCATCAATCTGGTCCGGGGTCACGCCGGCGTCCTTGAGGCAGGCGTGCACCGGTCGGACCGTGCGCTCGAACAGGTCGTCGCAAAGCTGCTCCATCTTGGCCCGGGTCAGCTTCATGCTGATGTGCTTGGGCCCGCTGGCGTCGGCGGTGATGAACGGCAGGTTGATCTCGTACACCTGCGCGGAGCTGAGGGCGATCTTGGCTTTTTCGGCCTCTTCCTTGATGCGCTGGAGGGCATCAGGCTGCTTGCGCAGGTCCATGCCGTGCTCCTTTTTGAACTCGTCCAGGATCCAATCCATGATCCGGTTGTCCCAGTCGTCGCCGCCGAGGTGGGTGTCCCCGTTGGTGGCCTTGACCTCGAACACGCCGTCGCCGATTTCGAGCACGGAGATGTCGAAGGTACCGCCGCCCAGGTCGTATACGGCGATTTTCTCGTCCTTCTTTTTGTCCAGGCCGTAAGCGAGCGAGGCTGCCGTGGGCTCGTTGATGATGCGCAACACCTCGAGGCCGGCGATGCGCCCGGCGTCCTTGGTGGCCTGGCGCTGGGAATCGTTGAAATAGGCCGGCACGGTGATCACCGCCTGGGTGATCTTCTCGCCCAGCCTGACCTCGGCGTCGGCCTTGAGCTTGCCCAGGATCATCGCCGAGATTTCCGGCGGGCTGTAACGCTTGATCTGGCCGTTTTCCTCGACCTCGACGTGGGCGTCGCCGTTGGGGGCCTCGACCACCTTGTAGGGCACGCGTTTGATTTCCTCCTGGACCTCGGAGTACTTGCGGCCCATGAAGCGCTTGATGGAGTAGATGGTGTTGCGCGGGTTGGTGACCGCCTGGCGCTTGGCGGCCTCGCCCACCAGCCGCTCACCGCTCTTGGTGAAAGCCACCACTGACGGGGTGGTGCGCCGCCCCTCGGAGTTTTCCAAGACCACCGGCTCGCCGCCTTCCATGACCGCCATGCAGGAGTTGGTGGTCCCCAGGTCAATGCCAAGTACCTTTGCCATAAATTTCTGCCCGTACCTGAGCAGGCTGGATGCCCGGGTGGCCAATTCCTTGAAAAGGCTCTGATTCCGAGCTGGATGCAGATCATTTCAGGAAAAGGATTCGCCTCATCTGCCTGCGCCAGATGTGTCAGGATGTGTCAACGCGCCAGCCGGTCGTGCTTGAGCTGGCACATGCCACGGTGACCGGGCGGCAGGGCAACGGCCGCAGTCGAGGCTCGCTTGCTCCCCTGGTTTCACACCCGGCTGCGCCCCGGGTGGCTGTGTCCCGGATAACGAACCGTCGCCGGAGTGCGATTGGGGCAACGCGGGTGGGTCCTGAAGCGCCGGGGAAGCGGCGATGCGCCTTCCCCACTCCTGAAAAGTCGGCCCGAAGCCGGCGCCGGGGGAGGGCGGTGGGTTATTCGGGTTAACCCCCGCTCAAAACCCGGGGCGGGTGAGCCAGGCAGTAGGCGGCATTGGCGGCGTATTTCTCGGCCCAGCTTTTCAACCGGGCCCGCTCTCCCGCTGTCAGGCTCCGGACCACCCGGGCGGGAGCGCCCAGCACCAGCGTTCCGGACGGCACGTGAAAGCCCTGCGTGACCAGTGCGTGGGCGCCGACGATGGATTGCGCCCCGATTACCGCTCCGTCGAGAATCGTGGCCCCCATGCCCACCAGCACCTCGTCCTCGATGGTGCAGGCGTGTACCACGGCCGCGTGACCGATGGTCACCCAGTTCCCCACCCTGCACTCGAACTCGTCCGCCACGTGCAACACGGCGTTGTCCTGAATGTTGGTGTGGTGGCCCACGACGATGCGGTTGATGTCGCCCCGGAGCACGGCGTTGTGCCAGACGCTGGCGTGGTCGCCCAGGGTCACGTCCCCCACGACCCGGGCCCCCGCGGCCAGATACACCTGCCGGCCCAGACACGGCGGGCGGGTGAGATACCGCTCCAAGCGTGCTTGTACGGGGTGGACGGCACCGGCGGGGGCGGCGTCTTCGGCTGATGGACCGGAGTTCACAGCAGCCGGGGCTGTTGTTCCTCGCGGGCGAGCACTTCGCTGAGGCTTTTCACCCGCTGCTGGCGCCGTTCCATGATGTACTTGTCCAGTTGGGGATCGAAGGGCACGGGGTACTGCCCGTCGTAACAGGCCAGGCAAAAGGAATCCGCCGGCAGGCCGGTGGCCTTGATCATGCCTTCCTTCGAGAGATAGGCCAGGGAATCGGCCTGCAGGTACTGGCGGATTTCCTCCAGCGAGTGCGTGGCGGCCATCAGCTTCGAGCGGTCGGGAAAATCAATGCCGTACACGCACGGATGCCGGTGCGGCGGGCAACTGATGCGCACGTGCACCTCGCGGGCGCCGGCCTGTTTGAGATTGTTCACGCGCTGGCGGCAGGTCGTGCCGCGCACGATCGAGTCGTCCACGATCACCACCCGCCGGCCGGCCACCAGATCGCGGATCAGGTTCAACTTCACCCGGACGTCGAAATCCCGGATGAGCTGGGTGGGCTGGAGAAAGCTGCGGCCCACGTAATGGTTGCGCACAAAACCCATCTCCAGCGGGAGGCCCGACTCGAGCGCAAACCCCAGCCCCGCGCACGTGCCGCTGTCCGGCACGGGGATCACCACGTCCGCTTCCACCGGGCACTCCCGCGCCAACTGCCGGCCCATTTCCACGCGCACCCGGTACACGTTGCGCCCGGCGATGGTGCTGTCCGGCCGCGCAAAGTACACGTACTCGAACATGCAAAAGGCCCGGCGCGGCCGCGGGGGAAAGACCTCGACCGAGCGCAGCCCGTCCGCGCCGATGATCACCGCCTCGCCCGGGTGGACATCCCGCTCGAAGCGCGCGCCGATCAGGTCAAAGGCGCACGTCTCGCTGGCCACCACCCAGGCGTCACCCAGCCGGCCCAGGGACAGCGGCCGGAACCCGAAGGGGTCGCGCGCGGCGATCAATTCATGTTCGGTGAGGATGACCAGCGAGTAGGCCCCTTCGATGCGCCGCAGGGCGTACAGGAGCATGTTCTCGCAACCGTCGTGCCCCGGCCGGGCCATCAGGTGCAGGATGATCTCGCTGTCCACCGTGGTCTGGAAAATCGAGCCGGCCGCCTCGAGCTCCTCCCGCAGGACCAGGGCGTTGGTCAGGTTCCCGTTGTGGGCCACGGCCAGTTGGCCGCGCGCGCAATCCACCGTCAACGGCTGGGCGTTGCGCAAGTAAGACTCCCCGGTGGTGGAATACCGGGTATGGCCGATGGCCATGTGCCCCACCAGTTCGTGCAGCATCGGCCCGCTGAACACCTGCGGCACCAACCCCATGCCCCGGTGCGCGCGGAACTGGCGGCCGTCCGAACTGACGATCCCGGCGCTTTCCTGGCCCCGGTGCTGCAGGGCGTACAGCCCGCAATAGGTCAGCTCGGCTGCGTTGGGATGGCCGTAAATGCCGAAGATGCCGCAATAGTGCTTGGGGTGGGTCGGCAGCGCGGTGGCTGCGGCATCAGAAAGCAATTCGGTCGTCGGTGGACCACGCACCACCGGATTCCAAACCCGCCCCGCCCGCTCCGCAAGTCCCAACTGGGCCGGGCCGCCCCCGCCGGGAATCTCCTTGACCCGGTGCGCGGGGCGTTCCTAGGGTAGGCACGTGCCAGGCACGTTGCATGTTCGAGCAGCTTAAGAGCCTGTTTTCCAACGATATTGGAATAGATCTGGGCACGGCCAACTCCTTGGTTTACGTCAAGGACCAGGGTATCGTTTTGCGCGAACCGTCCGTGGTGGCCATTCAGGCCGGGACGAACATCGTCCTGGCGGTGGGCGAGGAGGCCAAGCGCATGCTCGGCCGCACCCCCGGCAACATCATTGCCATCCGCCCCATGAAGGACGGCGTGATCGCCGATTTCGACGTGACCGGTGCCATGCTCCGGCACTTCATCCAACGGGTGCACCACCGCAAGTTGATCGCCCCGCGCGTGGTCGTGGCCGTGCCCTCCGGCATCACCGAGGTGGAAAAACGGGCCGTGAAAGATTCCGTGACCCACGCCGGGGCCCGCGAGGTGTACCTGATCGAGCAACCCATGGCCTCGGCGATCGGCGTGGGGCTGCCCGTGCATGAACCGGCCGGCAACATGATCGTGGACATTGGCGGCGGCACCTGCGAGATGGCCATCATTTCCCTGGCCGGCATCGTGTTCAGCCGCAGCCTGCGCGTGGGGGGCGACGAGTTCGACGAAACCATCGTCGCCCACATGAAGCGCGCGCACAACCTGATGATTGGCGAACGGACCGCGGAAGAGATCAAAATTCGCATCGGCTCCGCCTACCCCCTGGAGCAGGAACTGACGATGGACGTCAAGGGCCGCGACCTGAGCACCGGCCTGCCCAAGACCATCACCGTCCGCTCCGAGGAAATCCGCGAAGCCCTCAAGGAACCGCTTTCGAGCATCCTGGAAGCCATCCGCATCACCCTGGAACGCTGCCCGCCCGAACTGGCCGCCGACCTGGTGGACCGGGGCATCGTCCTGGCCGGCGGCGGCGCGCTCTTGCGGGGCATTGACCGCCTGGTGGCCGAGGAGACCTACCTCCCCGTGCACATTGCGGACGACCCCCTGACCGCCGTGGCCGAGGGCACCGGGCGCGTGCTCAACGAACTGCAGTTCCTCAAACGCGTGGCCTCTTCCGCCACCTGAGCCGGCCCCGCGCCGGCCCGTTCGCCCCGTGCTTGGCAACCGGGCAAACGGATGTTCAAACGACCGCAGTGGGTCGCCTTCGGCGCCGTGGCGCTGGCCGGGCTGGTTCTCCTGAACCTGCCCGACCAGCTCGCTGCCCGCCTCAAGCTCGCCATCGGCGCACTCTTCCTGCCCCTGTTCGGCCTGGTCGGCTCCGCCCAACACCTGGCCGCCGAGACCGCCCGGGCCCTCACCCCGCGCGCCGAACTGGGCCGCCAACTCGACGCCCTGCGCCGCGAAAACCAGCACCTCCAGCTCGAGCTGGCCCGCGCCCGCGAGGCGCTCGAGGAAAACCAGCGCCTGCGCCAGCTCCTGGGCTGGAGCCGCTCCAGCCCCTGGAAAACCCGCGTCTGCACCGTGCTGGCCCGTGACCCCGAGGCCTGGTGGCGCGCCGTCCACATTGACGCCGGCACCCGGGACGGCCTCCGCCCCGGGCTGCCGGTGGTGACCCCCGAGGGGCTGGTCGGCCGCGTGGACCGCGTGGCCCGGGCCACCGCCGAGGTCGTGCTGGTGGGGGACCCCCGCTGTCGCGTGGCCGTGGTGGTGCGCGAGACGGGCGAGACCGGCGTGCTCACCACCCGCTCCGCCGGCGTGCTGGATCACCGGCTGGTGGACCTCACCCACCTGCCGCGCAACCTCGCCGTGCGCCCCGGCCAGAGCGTCTTTACCAGCGGCCTGGGCGGCGTGTTTCCGCCCGGGCTGCCGGTGGGTACCGTCGTGGACACCCGCAGCGTGGGCTACGGCCTGTACGCGGAGGCCCGGGTCAAACTCCACGCCGACCCCGCCCGGCTGCGGGAAGTCATCGTCCTGCTGCCATGAACGCCGTGCGTCTGTTCCTCGTGCTGGGGCTGGCCTACCTGGCGGTCTTCCTCCAGGCCGCCTTCACCGCGCCGCAACGCTGGCTGGGCGCGCCGCTGAGCCTGTTGCCGGCGCTGATGGTTTGCACGGCCCTGCGGCTGGACCTGACGGCGGTGGCCCTGCTGGCCCTGGCCGGGGGACTGGGGCTGGATGCCCTCTCGGCCAACCCCCTCGGCGCCAGTCTCCTGCCGTTGTACCTGGTGGGCTGGGGCGTCTGGCGCTGGCGCGAAGCGCTCTTGCGCGAGCTGGATTACGCGCAACTCATTCTGGGCGCCCTGGCCAGCGCGCTGGTGCCCGTGTTGACGCTGGTGGTGGTGCTCTCGAAGGGCGCCGAGCCGGACCTGGGCTGGCACACGGCCTGGCAACTGGTGGTGTTGACCGTCAGCGGCGGCGTGTTCACCCCGGTCCTGTTCCGGCTGCTCGAACGGCTCGAACGGCTCTTTGCCCATCCCGAAGTGGTGGCCAGCGCCTACCGACCGGATCGCGAAATCAAACGCGGACGTTACTGACCCATGCTGGTGGTGGACCAATTGCGCGACGGGGACCGGCGCCTGCGGACGCTGGCCGGGGCGGTGTTGGCCGGCCTGCTCCTGCTGCTGGCCGGGCTCTGGTACCTCCAGGTGGTCCGGGCCCGTCATTACCAGGCCCGGGCGCAAACCCAGACCTACCGCGTGGTGCGCGAGCCGGCGGTGCGCGGCAAAATCCTGGACCGCGCCGGCCGGGTGCTGGCCGAAAACCGCCCCAGTTACCAGATCAACCTCTATATCGAGGAGCTCCGGCCCGATTTCCGCGCCGAATACTGGCGCCAGCGCGCCGCCTACGTGGCCGAAAAGGCCCGCACCAACGCCGCCACCCGCCCGGCCGGCGGCTTCTGGCAAGGACTGCTCGGCCCGGGCCACCGCAGCCCGCCGCGCGTCCGGCTCAGCCGCGAGGAGGTCCAGAACCTCAGCCACCGCGCGCGCTACGCGGTGATCAGCAACACCGTGGCCCGGGTCAGCGCCATCCTGGACACCCCGATTACCCTCACCGAGGCGCAATACCGTCGCCACTACGCCTACTGGCCGTACCGGCCGTTGCCGCTGCTGGAAAACCTCACCCCCGTCCAGGTCGCCCGGTTCCTCGAACAGGCCCCGGCCCTGCCGGGCGTGGACCTCGAGGCCCGCCCGCTGCGGCACTACCCCCTGGGCCCGCGCACGGCGCATGTGCTGGGCTACCTCACCCGCGATGACCAGGCCACGGGCGACTCCGACGAGTTCTTCCACTACAGCCTGCCCAGCTACGAGGGGGCGCTGGGCATCGAGTACGGGTTCAACGAGGTGTTGCTCGGTCGCCCGGGGCTCCGGTACGTCACCGTCAACAGCCTCAGCTACCGCGAGGAGGACACCCTCTGGGAGCCGGCCGTGGCCGGGCAAAACGTCGTGCTGGCCCTGGACCTTGACCTCCAACTGGCGGCCTGGCAGGCCCTGCAATCCCTCGGCCCGGACGTGCGCGGCGCCGTGGTGGTGCTGGACGTGACCAACGGCGACGTGCTCGCCCTGGTCTCCGCCCCGGCCTACGACCCGAACGAATTCCTGGCCGGCATCCCCGAGACCGAATGGCGCCAGCGGCTCAACCACCCCGAGCTGCGGCCCATGCTCAACCGCGCCACCCAGGGCGCCTACCCGCCCGGCTCGATCTTCAAAATGGTCACCGGCCTGGCCTGTCTGGAGGCCGGCCTGGACCCCGAGGCCGTTTTCACCGTGGCGCCCGACCCGGCCAACCCCGCCCGCGGCGCCATCTTCGTGGGCCGGCGCAAGATTCGGGACACCGCCCCGCCCGGGGACTACAACTTCCAGCGCGCCCTGCTGCGCTCCAGCAACGCCTATTTCATCCACCACGGCCTGGCGGCCGGGCGCGAGCGGCTCCTCGAGATGGGCAAACGCTTCTTCCTGGGTGAGCGCATCGGCCTGCCCCTGCGCCAGGAGGTGCGCGGCTTTTTCCCCCACCCCCGCGAGGTGCGCTGGCGGTGGAGCGAGGGCAACCTGGCCAACGCCTGCATCGGCCAGGAAATCACCGTCACCCCGCTCCAAATGGCGGTGTTGACCGCGGCCGTGGCCAACGGCGGGCAGGTCTATTGGCCGCGCCTGGTGCTCCGGGTCGAGCCGCCCGATCCCGCGCCGGGCCGGGCGGTCACCTCCTACCCGCCGCGACTGCGCGGCGAGCTGGGCGTGCGGCCCGAACACCTCCAGGTGCTGCGCGAAGCCATGCTGGCCGACACCCTCGAACCGGAGGGCACCGGCTTTGCCGCCTTCCACGAGCGGGACCGCCGCACCCCGCGCCTGAAACGGATGCAGGTGGGCGGCAAGACCGGCACCGCCGAGATCGAGGAAAACGGCCGCGTGGTGGACCGGGTCACCTGGTTTGCCGCCTTCGGGCCGTACGCCGCGCCGCGGTACGCCGTGGTGGCCATGGTCGAGAGCGGCCGCTCCGGCGGGGGCACCTGCGCGCCGGTGGTCTGCCAGATTTTCCAGGTTCTCGAACGCCGGGAAACGCCGGCGCCGGCGCCGGCCCTGGCCGCGCGCATTCCATGACGATGCACCCGGAACCGGTCAAACCTCCGCCGCGCCTCGAGTGGCTGCTGTGGGCCTCGGCCCTGGGGCTGATGGTGCTGGGCGCGCTGTTTGTGGCCAGCGCCACGCTCAACAGCGAAGGCCCGGGGCTGCCCTGGTACCGCCGGGGCTACGTGCGCCAGTTGCTCTGGTACGGGCTGGGCACCGGCCTGGCCGGACTGGTCTGCCGGTGGGATTACCGCCGGCTCTCGCGCTGGGCGATGCTCGGGTACTGGGGCTCGATCGGGCTGCTGGTGCTGGTGCTGATCCCCGGCATCGGCAGCACCCAGGGCTGGGGCGCGCGCCGCTGGATTGACCTGGGCGTCCTCCAGTTCCAGCCCTCGGAACTGGCCAAGCTCACCGGCATCCTGGCCCTGGCCGGTTATCTGAGCCGGCCCGCGTCCGAGCTGGCCCACCCGGGCGCCTTCGGCCGCGCGCTGGGGTTGTGCCTGCTGCCGTTCGTGCTGATTTTGCGCGAGCCGGACCTGGGCTCGGCCCTGGTGTTCCTGCCCGTGGGGCTGGTGATGTTTTACGTGGCAGGCGTGCCTGCCCGGTATCTGTGGCGGCTGGTGGGGGGCGCCGCGTTGCTCGTGACCCTGCTGGTGGTGGACCTGCTCTGGGCGCCGGGCGACTGGCAGGTGGTCCAACTGGAGCCCTACCAGCAGCGCCGGCTCATGGTCTATTTCGGCAAGGATTTCGTCCCGCCCGACGCCACCGGGGCGGAACGCGCGCGCGCGTTGCAGCAGTATCGCGACGCCGCGCACAACGTCGAACAAGCGCTCATCGCCGTGGGCTCCGGCGGGCTCACGGGCAAGGGCTGGCGCCAGGGCACCCAAAACGCCCTCGGGTACCTGCCCCGCGCGGTGGCCCACAACGACTTCATCTTCTCCGTGATCGCCGAGGAGAGTGGATTCGTGGGCAGCGCGACCGTGCTCGCGCTGTACGCCGGGATCCTGTTCACCGGGATCCACCTCGCCGGCCGGGCCCGGGACCGTCTGGGCCAACTGCTGGCCGTGGGCGTGGTGACCCTGTTCTTCACCCACGTCTTCGTGAACATCGGCATGAACATCCGGCTGATGCCCGTGACCGGCATCCCCCTGCCGTTGCTCAGCTACGGCGGCACCTCCGTGATCTGCTCGCTGGTCGCGCTCGGCCTGCTCCAAAACCTCCAACGCTACCGTTCCCATCCCTAGCCATGTCTGACCGCAGTTTTTCCAGCCGCCGGCGCGCCGGCCAGCGCTTCCGCCCCGGCCGCGGCCAAACCTTCAAACCCGAACGCGGCGCCGGCGAGGCCCGCGCCGAGATTCTCGGTGACCAACCCGGCGAGGAAATCGTCTTCGACACCCGCCGCCACGAGCGCGAAATCCAGCGCGCCGAAAACCAGGCCGCCGGCCTGCCCGCCGACGCGCCCGACCGGCCCGTCGCGCCGGACGACATTGAAAAACGTCTGGGCCAGCCCGCGGCCGAAGCCGCCCCGCAAACCGCGGCCCCCGCCCCGCCCCCGGCGCCGGAACCCGCGCCTGCCGGGCTCATGGGCACACTCAAGGCCGCCGCCCAGCGCGTCCTCCAGCGCGTCACCAAGCTGGTCACCAACAAAACCACCCCCCGCAAGGAAATCATCATCAACGCCGAGTCGCTCGAGACCCGCGTGGCCCTGCTCGAGGAGGGCCGCCTGGAGGAATTCACCATCGAGCGCACCAACGAGGAGCGCCTGGTCGGCAGCATCTTCAAGGGCAAGGTCCGCAACCTCGAAGAGGGCCTCAAGGCCGCCTTTGTGGACATCGGCTTCGAGAAAAACGCCTTCCTGCACTACTGGGACATCGTGCCGGCCAGCTTCGACAGCAACGTCGAGCTGGTCGAGCGCGAGGACCGCCGCCGCAAGGAACGGCCCAAGATTTCCCAGAAAGACATCCCGCGCCTGTACCCGCCGGGCACCGACATCGTGGTCCAGGTCAGCAAGGGGCCCATCGGCACCAAGGGCCCGCGGGTGACCACCAACCTCGCCCTGCCCGGCCGGTTCCTGGTCCTGCTGCCCAACTCCGAGCAGTGCGGCATCTCCCGCAAGATCGAAGACCCCGCCGAGCGCCAGCGCCTCAAGCAGATCGTCCGCAAGCTCACCCTGCCCGAGGGCATGGGCGTGATCATCCGCACCGCCGGCGAGGGCCAGCAGGCCCGGTACTTCGTGCGCGACCTCGCCCTGCTGCTGGAGGAATGGAAGACCGTCCAGGAAAAGATCAACACCCAGCCCGCCCCCTGCTGCGTGTTCCGCGAGCCCGACCTCATCGAACGCGCCGTGCGGGACTTCCTGACCGACGACGTCGAGCGCATCCTGGTGGACCACCACCCCAGCTACGAGCGCGTCCGGGAGATGATCGCCAAAATCTCCCGCCGCTCCGCCGCCCGGGTGAAGTTCTACAACGAATCCCAGCCCATCTTTGACCGTTTCGGCATCACCCGCCAGCTCCAGACCGCCTTCGCCCGGCAGGTGCCGCTCAAGAGCGGCGGCTACATCGTGGTGGACGAAACCGAGGCCCTGGTGGCCATTGACGTGAACACCGGCCGCCACAAGAGCGGCAAGGACCCCGAGTCCACCATCACCCGGGTCAACCTCGAGGCCTGCGAGGAAATCTGCCGCCAGCTCCGCCTGCGCAACATGGGCGGCCTGATCGTGCTCGACTTCATTGACATGAAGTCCGGCCGGGACCGCCAGCTCGTGTACCAGCGCATGAAGGAACTGCTCAAGCGCGACCGCGCCCGCACCCACATCCTGCCCATCTCCCCGCTGGGCCTGATGGAAATGACCCGCCAGCGCCACACCGAGAGCGTGCAGGAATCCGTCTATGACGACTGCCCCTACTGCAAGGGCCGCGGCGTGGTCAAGAGCACCCTCACCATGAGCGTGGAAATCCAGCGCAAGCTCGCCGAAATCCTCCGCAGCCGCCCCCGCGACGAGTCCGACTTCCAGCTCCGCGTGGTCGTGCACCCCGGCGTGCTCGAGCGCCTCCGCAACGAGGACCAGCAGCTCATCATTGACCTCGAAAAACGCTACTTCGGCAAGCTGAGCTTCCGCGGCGAACCCACCTTCCACGCCGAGCAGTTCAAAATCTACAACGCGCTCACCAACGAGGAGCTGGCCAGCGTGGGCGGCTGAGCCGGGCCCCCCGCGCGGTCCCGCGCCCGCCCGGTCCAGAGCACCGGCAACACCAGCAGCGTCAGCAGGGTGTCCGTCACGATGCCGCCGATGACCACGGTGGCCAGCGGGCGTTGCACCTCCGCGCCCACGCCGGTGTTCAGCGCCATGGGCACAAACCCCAGCGCCGCCACCAGCCCGGTCATCAGCACCGGGCGCAGCCGCAACAGACAGCCCTCGCGCACGGCCCGCGCCCGCGGCACGCCCGCGGCCAGCCGTTGCCGGAGGAACGTCACCAGCACCAGACCGTTGAGCACCGCCACGCCGCTCAGGGCAATGAACCCGACCCCGGCGCTGACCGTGAACGGCATCCCGCGCGCCCACAACGCCAGCACCCCGCCCACCGCCCCCAACGGAATTCCCGTGGCCACCAGACCCACCTCGCGCAGCGAACGCAGGCCAAGGTACAGCAGCAGCAAAATCAGCCCCAGCGCCAGCGGCACGACGAACCGCAACCGCCGGTTGGCCCGCTCGAGGTGCTCGAACTGCCCGCCCCATTCGACCCAGTAACCGGCCGGCCACGCCACCTGCGCGGCGATTGCCCGCCGCGCCTCGGCCACGAACCCCGCCACGTCCCGCCCGCGCACGTTCACCGACACGGTCACGCGCCGGCGCGCCCACTCGCGCTGGATGGCGGCCGGGCCCTCGGTCTCAACGACGCGCGCGACCCGGTCCAGCGGCAGCACCGCGCCGGTGGTGGTGGGCAGGAGTGTGGCGGCCAGGGCGTCGGGGTCGCTTCGCAGGGCGTCGGGCAGGCGCACCACCAGGGGGAAACGCCGCAGGCCCTCGCGCACTTCGCCGACCTTTTTGGTGCCCACCGCCTCCACCAGGTTGAGCACGTGCTCGCGCGGCACGCCGTACCGGGCCAGCGCGGCCGCTTCCAGTTGCACCTGCAACACCGGCTGGCCGGTGAGTTGTTCCCCGCGGATGTCGGCCGCGCCGCGCACCCCCACGAGCACCGCCTGCACCTGCTCGGACAGCGCGCGGAGCGTCGCCAGATCGTCCCCGTAAATCTGGATCGCCACGTCCCCGCGCGCCCCGGCGATCATTTCGTTCAGGCGCATTTCGATGGGCTGGCTGAAGGCCACCGTCAGGCCCGGGTGGCGGGCCAGGACCGGGCGCAGCGCCTCCACCAGCTCCGCCTGGGTGCGCGCCTTCCGCCATTGCGCGCGCGGTTTGAGGGCGAGGAAAAAGTCGGTCTGCTCGAGGCCCATGGGGTCGGTGGCCACCTCGGCCGTGCCCAGGCGCGACCAAACCCGCGCGATCTCGTCCGGAAACTCCGCCAGCAACTGCTGTTCGATCCGGCGATTCCACGCCACCGCCTCGTCCACGGAAATGCCGGCCAGGCGCACGCCGCTCACGGTCAGGGCGCCCTCGCCCAGCCGGGGCAGGAACTCGCCGCCCAGGCGCGTGGCCAGGAAACCGCCGCCGGCCACCAGCGCCAGCGCCCCCAGGAGCGTGGCCGCGCGGTGGCGCAACGCCAGGTCCAGCACCGGCGCGTAAAGCCGCCGGGCCAGGCGCGCCAGGGCCGGTTCGTGCCCGGCCACCTGCCGGGGCAGGGCCAGGCTGGCCAGCACCGGCATCAGCGTCAGCGCCAGGATCAGCGCCCCCAGCAGCGCAAAAATCATCGTCAGCGCCATCGGCCGGAAGAGCTTGCCCTCGACCCCCTCGAGCGCGAGCACGGGCAGGAACACCATCAGGATGATGCCCACGCCGAAGGCCACGGGCCGGGCCACCTCGAGCGGCGCGTGGCGCAGGAGTTCATCGCGTTCCGCCGCGGTGAGGGGCCGCCCCAGTTCCCGTTGGCGCTCGGCCAGGCGGCGCAGGCTGTTTTCCACCATCACCACCGCGCCGTCCACAAGGAGGCCGAAGTCCATCGCCCCGAGGCTCAGCAGGCTGGCGGCGATGCCGCTCTGGAGCATGAGGCTGCCGGCGAAGAGCATCGAGAGCGGGATGGTCAGGGCCACGATCAACCCGGCCCGCAGGTGGCCCAGGAAGGCAAACAACACCGCCACCACCAGCACCGCCCCGGCCAGCAGGTTGTGGGCGACGGTGCGGATCACCTGGTCCACCAGCTCGGTCCGGTCATACAGCACCTCCACGTGCACCCCCGGGGGCAACGCGCGCCGAACCTCGGCCAGCCGGGCCTTGAGCGCGCGCGTCACCGCCGCGCTGTTTTCGCCCGGCAGCATGAACCCCAGCCCGAGCACCACCTCGCCCCGGCCGTGGGCGGTGACCGCCCCGCGCCGGATTTCGTGGTCCACCCGCACGGTGGCCACGTCCCGCACCCGCACGGGGACCCCCTCGGGCGCCCGGATCGTGATGTCGCCGATCTGTGCGAGGTTCGTGGTCAACCCCAGGCCGTGCACCAGGAGCGCCTCGCCGGCGCGTTCGAGGACGCCGCCGCCCACGTTCCGGTTGTTGGCCTGGAGGGCGGCGATCAATTCCTCGAGCGTCACGCCGTATTTGACGAGCCGCTCCGGGTCGGCCACGACGTGGAACTGCTTCTCCAGGCCGCCCCAGGTGTTGACCTCCGCCACGCCGCGCACCTGGCGCAGCGCGGGGCGGATCACCCGGTCCTGCCACTCCCGCAGCTCGGTGAGCGAGAGCGCCGGGTCGTCCGAACGGACCGCGTAGTGGAGCACCTCGCCCAGGCCGGTCGAAATCGGGCCGAGCTGCGGGCGGGCGAGGCCGGCGGGCAGCTCGACGCTTTGCAGGCGTTCGCTGACGAGTTGCCGGGCCAGGTAAATGCCGGTGCGGTCGTCAAACGTGGCCACGACCTGCGAAAGGCCAAACTTGGAAATGGACCGCACGTGGCGGAGCCCGGGCAGGCCGCCCAGGGCCAGTTCGATGGGCCGGGTGATTTGCGCCTCGATCTCCTCCGCGTTGAGCGCCGGCGCCACCGTGTTGACCTGCACCTGCACCGGGGTGGTGTCCGGAAAGGCGTCCACCGGCAACCGCCGCAGGGCCTGCACCCCGAGCGCGGCCAGGAGACCGGCGAGCGAGCACACCAGCAGCCGGTTGTGCAGGGAAAAGAGGAGGATCCGGTTCAGCATGGGCGTTCGCGGCGTTGGAGCCGCAGACCGTAGTGCCACGGCGGCAGGTCCAGCACCGGCCCGGCCGGCGCGAGCCCGCCGGTCCGGGCGGCCCAGGCGAGGATTTGTTCCGGCCGGGGGCGAATGTCCAGGGCCGGGCCGCGCGGCGTGGCCGGATCGTGGCGCCAGTGAATGACCAGGACCCGGCCGCCCGGACGCACCGCCCGCGCCGCCTCGGTCAAGAGCCGCACCGGTTCTTCGCCGTGCAGGATGTTGAAGAGCAGGGCGGCATCCCGCGAACCGGGCACCCCCCCAAAGCCCTCCGTCACCACGTCGCGCACCGTGCACACGACGTTGGTCAGTCCGGCCGCGCGGACCCGCTGGCGGGTCCGCTCGACCATCGCCGGTTCGATGTCCACCGTTTCCAGGACACCGCGGATGCGCCGCGCCACCGGGAGGGTGAACGTGCCGTAACCGCAACCCAGTTCCACCACGTGCTGCAGGGTGGAGTCCACGCCCAGCCGGTCCAGGATCAAGGGCACGTCGAAGAGCGTTTCCCAGTAGGCTTCCTCCGGCATGCCGCTGTCGCGCAGTTTCATGGCCCCCTCTGTCACGCTTCGGTTCACTCCTCGGCGCAGCCCGCGCCCAGGCGGCTGATCAGGAGTTGGGATTTGAGCGCAAACGCCCCGCGCACTGCGACCGGCTCGCCCGGTTGCAGGCCGGCCGGCACTTCGACCTGCCCCTCCCGGGCGCGGCCCGCTTGCACGACGCGCGCCTCGAAGAGGTCGTCCGCCACGCGCACGAACACGACCGCGCGCCCCTCGACCCGCTGCCGCGCCGCCGCCGGCACGCGCACCA
>JBBIJZ010000075.1:0-21097 GCA_037445715.1 Verrucomicrobiales bacterium
CGGCTCCGCCACGGCCGCCGCCCGCCCGGCCATCGCCCATGCCCTGGGCGTGCGCGGCGACACCAGGGCGGTGGCCCAGCTCAACAAGCTGGCCCGCGACAGCGACCCCGCCACGGCCGAGGCCGCCCTCTCCGCGCTCGCCAAAATCGCCACGCCCGGCGCGCAAAAAACCCTCGCCGCCCTGCGCCAAAACCCGCCCCCTGAACTGCGCCGCGTGGTCGCAGAAGCCTCGTTCTACCTGGCCGACACGCTGGCCCGCCGCGGCAGCCGCAAGGCCGCCGCCGCGATCTACCAGGACTACCTCGCCGCCGACCAACCGGC
The DNA here is from genome assembly GCA_037445715.1 of Verrucomicrobiales bacterium. Classification (GTDB taxonomy): domain Bacteria; phylum Verrucomicrobiota; class Verrucomicrobiia; order Limisphaerales; family J093; genus DSVZ01. The sequence goes on from JBBIJZ010000075.1 coordinate 322, forward strand.
CGACCTCCGCCGGGGCGCCTTCGGCAGCCTGCTGCGCCTGGACCGCGACGGCGGCCAGAAGCGCGCCCTCGAGGCCCTGCGCAGTGATGATGCCGCGTTGAAGCCGGTGGCCATTGCCGCGCTCCCGGAACTCAAAAACGCCGGCGCCTCGCGCGCCTTCGCCGCCGCCTTGCCCCACCTGGCGCCCGCCGAACAGGCGTACCTGCTCCAGGCCCTCGCCGCCCGCGGCGATGCCCCCGCCCGCAAGGCCGCGCAGGAACAGATCAACTCCCCGCATCTGGAGGTGCGCCTGGCCGCCATTGCCGCCCTGGGTCGTCTGGGCGACGCCGCGACCGTGCCCGCGCTGGCGCGCGCGGCGGCCCTCACCACCAACGTCGTCGAACTGCGCACCGTCGAGACCGCGCTGGCCGGCCTGCCGGGCGAGGACGCTGTGGACCGTGCTTTGGCGGCCCAGTTGCGCACCCGCATGGCGGGCCCGCAATGGCCGTTGCTGGGCGCCCTGGTTCGTCGCGCCCGCCCCGTCTCCTTCGAGGTTTTTCTGCGCGAAACCGCCAGCCCGGACCCGACCATCGCCCGGCTGGCCTTCCAGGGCTTGAGCCGCGTGGCCGAGCGAAAGCATTTGTTTGATGTGCTTCGTGCCCTGGGCGACATGCGGGCCGAGGCCGCGCTGGAGGACGCCCAAGCGGCCGTGGGACAGTTGATACGGCGGTTGGAGCCGAGGGGACAAGACGTCCTGGCGATCCTTTCTGTGGTGGACCTCTCTCCGCCAGCCCCCCGGGCACGCATAATCCCGCCGTTGGTGTTTTGTCCGAAGCCCGGAGTCTTCCTGGAGCGAGTAGCCGATGCCGCCCGGTCCAGTGACCCGACCTTGCGCGACGCCGGTTTGCGCACGCTGGCTGACTGGCCGGACCCGGAAGCTTGGGAACCGCTCAAGGCCCTTTACCAGACGGCGGCCTCGGAAACGGAACGGGTGCTGGTCCTGCGCGGCCTGGCCCGTCTGTTGGGCGAGATGAACGCCCGGCCGGACGCCACGCTGGTCGGCCGTTACCGCGAGTTGCTGGCCGGCGCCCGGGGCGACACCGACCGCAAGCTGCTGCTCGGCGCCCTGGCCGGCTGCGCCCATCCCGAGGCGCTGGCGTTGGCGGTCGAACAGTTGAACCAGCCCGGCGTGCGGGCCGAGGCCGTGCTGGCGGTGAAGAAAATCGCCGGGGCCATCAAGGACCGGCATCCCGAGGCCGCCGCCGCGGCGCTGCAAAAAGTGCAGTAGGCGCGGGCCAATCCGCGGCGTTGCTGGCCCTCGTTGCTGACGGAGGTACGCGCGCTTGGCGTCGGCCCGCCCGCCCGCTATAAGCCGGGCGTGCCCGCGCCGCCCGCTGCCATCCTTGAACAACCCCTGACCGTGCTGTGGGGCGTGGGGCCCGAGCGCGCGGCGTGCCTGGCGCAACTGGGGTTGCACACCGTGGGCGAGCTGCTGCTCCACCGGCCGCGCCGCTACGAGGACCGCCGCCAGTACCGCCCCATCCGCGAGCTGGTCGCGGGCGTGCCGGCGCTGACCGGCGGTCGGGTGGTGGCCGCCGGCGTCAGGCGCTGGAGACACGGAACCCGCTCGCTCTTCGAGTTGATCCTCGAGGACGGCACCGGCCGGCTGCATTGCCGGTGGTGGAACCTGCCCCACCTTGAAGGCCAGTTTCAGCCGGGCGAGGAACTGGTGGTTTTCGGCAAGGTGCGCTCGCTCAAGCCGGCCACGATGGACCACCCCGAGACGGAAATCGTCGAGGGCGGCGAGGAACGTTCGATCCACATCGGCCGCATCGTACCGGTGTACCCGCTGACCGCGGGGCTGACGCAGCGCGGGCTGCGCCGTCTGGTCTGGCAGGCGCTGGCGCTGGCCGGGCCGCATGTGCCCGATCCCTGGCCGCCGGTCACCGCCGCCACGGGCCTGACCCGCGCCCGCGCCCTGCAACTGCTCCATTTCCCGGAGCAGGACGGGGACGCCGAGGCCGCCCGCCGGCGGCTGGCGCTGGACGAGTTTTTCGAGTTGCAACTGGTCCTCCAACGCCGCCGCCGCGCGCTCCGGACCCGCGCCACGGCCCTGCCCTGCGCCGGCGACAACCGCTGGATGCGGCCTTTTCTGGCGCGGCTGGGCTTCGCGCTCACCGCGGCCCAGACCCGCGTGCTGCGGGAAATCCGCGCCGACCTGGCCGGCCCGCACCCGATGCGGCGGCTGTTGCAGGGGGATGTGGGCTCGGGCAAGACGATCGTGGCGGCGTGCGCGGCGTTGATGGCGCTGGAGAGCGGTTACGACGTCGCGTTCATGGCGCCCACCGAGGTGCTGGCCACCCAGCAGTTTGAGCGGTTTCGCGCCTGGTTCGCCCCGCTGGGCGTGCCGGTGGCGTTGCGCACCGGGAGTCGCAAGACCGACGCGGAGGGGCGGGACCAGCCCGGGCTGTTCGGCGGGGCGGGCGCCCCCACGCTCACAGTGGGCACGCACGCGCTGCTCGAGCCGGGCTACGATCCCGAGCGGCTGGGGCTGGTGATCATTGACGAGCAGCACAAGTTCGGCGTGGCCCAGCGCGAGCACCTGGTCCGCAAGGGCCGTTACCCGCACCTGCTGGTCATGACCGCCACGCCCATCCCGCGCACGCTGGGGCTGACCCTCTACGGGGACCTGGACGTGTCGGTGATTGACACGCTGCCGGCCGGGCGCGGGGCGTTGCGCACGTTTGTGCGCCCGGCCGAGCGGTTGCCGAAGGTGTGGGCCTTTGTGCGCGACCAACTGGCCCGCGGTCGCCAGGCCTTCATTGTGTACCCGCGGGTGGAGGACGCCGACCCGGCGGCCGGCGCCAAGGCGGTGCTGGCGGAGTTCGAGCGCCTGCAGGCCGCGCTGGCCCCGCACCGGCTGGGCCTGTTGCACGGCCGCCTGAGCGCCGAGGACAAGGAGCGCGTGATGGCCGACTTCCGGGCCAATCGCCTCGGCGCGCTGGTGTGCACCTCGGTGGTCGAGGTGGGCGTGGACGTGCCCAACGCGAACGTCATGGTGATCGAGAACGCGGAGCAGTTCGGCCTGGCCCAGTTGCACCAGTTGCGCGGCCGCGTGGCCCGCAGTCCGCACCCGGCGTACTGCATCCTCGTGGCCGCGGCCAAAACGCCCGGGGCCCGCGAGCGGTTGCGCGTGCTGGAGACGACCCGCGACGGTTTCCGGATCGCGGAGGCGGACCTGCGCCTGCGCGGGCCGGGCGAGTTGCTGGGGCAGGCGCAGAGCGGGTTGCCGGCCTTCCGGTTTGGTGACCTGGGTCACGACCTGGGGCTGGTCGAGCAGGCCCGGGACCTGGCCCGCCGGTGGGTGGAGCGGGAGGCGGCGGACCACGGCGCGAGCCCGGCACCGGCCGGCGCGCGCGCCGCTTGAGGGTCCCGGAGGCGACGCTGCACCGGCGGCTCAAGCCGGCCGGGGTGCGAGCGTGGCGGGGGCAGGCGTGGGAGCCGGCGGCGGGGCGCCGGGACTGGCGGCCGGCGCCTGGAAGGGCTCGAGTTCCTCGCCTTCGCGGACCAGCCGGGCGCTGTTGAACACCACGATGAGCGAGCCGGCGTTGTGCATGATGGCGGCGACGATCGGGTTGATGTAGCCGAAGGCCGCCAGCGTGAGGCCGCCGATGATGAAGAACACGCCGAAGAGGAAGTTCTGGTTGATCACGTTGCGGGTCAGTCGCGAGAGCCGCACCAGGAACGGCAGCCGGCGGAGGTCATTGTTCATGAGGGCGATGGTGGCGCTGTGGATGGCCACCTCGCTGCCGGCGGCGCCCATGGCGATGCCCATGTCGCCGGCCGCCAGCGCGGGTGCGTCGTTGACGCCGTCGCCCACCACGGCCACGCGATAGCCCTTGGTCTTCATTTGCCGGACGAACTCGACCTTGTCCTGGGGCAGGCACTCGGCCATGACCTCTTCGCAGCCGATCTCGCGGGCCACGCGCGCGGCCACGGGCTGGCGGTCGCCGGACACCATCGCCACGCGGCGCACGCCGCTTTTGAGGAGGTCCGCCAGCGCGCCCCTGGCCTCGGGGCGGGTCTGGTCGCGCAGCCCGATCCAGCCCAGGTAGCGGCCGTCACGCGCCACGTGGATGAGGCTGAAGCCCTCGGTTTCGTTCAGGTCCACGTGGCGGTCGAAGTCCTCGGTGACACCGTTGTCGCGGAGCCACTGGGCACGGCCGATGATCACGTCGGCGCCGTCCACGCGAGCGCGGATGCCGCGGCCGGCGGTTTCCTTGAAGTTCTGGGGTTCGGTCAGGGGCAGGCCCACTTCCTGGGCCAGTTCGGCCAGGGCCCTGGCGGTGGGATGGTTGCTGTACTTCTCGGCGGAGGCGGCCAGGCGGAGCAGCTCGGCGGGCTTGATTTCGCCTGCCGGCGCCAGGCGGCTGACGGCCAGCCGGCCGGTGGTGAGGGTGCCGGTCTTGTCGAAGATGAAGGCGTTGATGCGGGCGGCCAGCTCGATGTCGGCCACGTTTTTGATGAGGATGCCCAGGCGGGCGGCGGCGGAGAGCGCGGCCACCATGGCGGTGGGCGAGGCCAGGATGAAGGCGCAGGGGCAGGCCACCACCAGCACGGAGATGACCCGGTTGAGGTCGTGGGTGAAGGCCCAGACCAGGGCGCCCAGCACCAGGACGAAGGGGGTGTAATAGACCATGTACTGGTCCACGATGCGCATGAAGGGCAGCTTGGTTTTCTCGGCGGCGAGGATGAGTTCGCGCACGCGGCCCAGGGTGGTGTCCTCGCCGGCCTTGGTCACGCGCACCTCGATCATACCGGTGAGGTTTTGCGTGCCGGCAAAGACCTGGTCGCCGGGTTTTTTGTCCACGGGCAGCGACTCGCCGGTGATGGTGGCTTGGTTGAAGGAGCCTTCGCCGGAGACGATCACGCCGTCGGCCGCCACGTTGTCGCCGGGCCGGATGCGGATGACATCGCCCACTTTCAGCTCGGCGACGGTGACCTCCTCCTCCGTGCCGTCGGGGCGGACGCGCCGGGCCTTGGTGGGGGTCAGTTTGATGAGCGATTCGATCGAGGCGCGCGCGCCGGCGGCGGTGCGGGTCTCGATGATTTCGCCCATGAGCATGAAAAAGGCGACGATGCCGGCGGTCTGGTAATCCCCCACCCCGTAGGCCAGGCCCTCGGCGCTGCCCAGGGCGGCGGCGCCCTTGCCGAAGGAGGCGAGCACGGCGATGGCGACCAGCTCGTTGATGCTGAGAATGCCGCGGGCGAGGTCCTTGAGCGCCGTGCGGAGGATGGGCGCGCCCAGGATGATCGCGCCGATCATGGCGCTGGTGCTGGCCACGAGCCGGCCGCTGTCGAAAAGCCAGTTTACCAGGAAGGAGTTCACGATGAACATCATCCCCACCAGGGTCTGGGTGAGGTGGACGGGGATGTGCTCGTGGTCGTGGCCGCACGTGGCGCAGGACTCGCCCTCGCGGTGGGCGTGGGCGTGGTCGTGCGCGTGCTCTTGCCGGGAAAGCAGCGAAGTGACTTGCATGGGACGGGCGGTGAAAGGTTAACGGGCGGGCGGCGCTTCGCTCTTGACGGGCTCGCGGCTGAGCTGGAGGCGCAGCTCGCGCGACTGCGTTTCGGCGCGTTCGGACAGGAAGAATTTTTCCTGCACGTTGGTCATGAGGCGGGAGAGGCGGGCGGCGAGCAGGCGCTGGCGGAACAGCTCGGGGTCCTTGCGGTACTCGGGCAACTGGTCGCGAAAGGCCCGGGCCTCGGCGGCAATGGCGGTGACGAGCCGGTTGCTGGCGCCCTCGGCGCGCGCCAGGATGGCCTGGGCCTCGCCCAGGGCGCGGGCGGTGATCTGGTCCTGGTAACCGCGGGCGTCGCTGATCTTGCGGCTGCGCTCCTGCTCGGCGGAGTTGACCTCCTCGAAGGCCTGGCGGACGTCCACCGGGGTTTTGGTTTCCACGTCGCTCGGCTCGAGCGTGATGCCGAGGTCCACCTGCGCGATGAGCTGGCGGATGCGCTCGAGGACCAGCTCTCGGAAACCGGCCTTGTCCTTGTAGAGCGCGGCGTCGGCCGTCATGCGGGCCGAGGCGTAGAAGATGGCGTTGTTGAGCAGGTTGGTCAGGAGCGTGGGGGCGTGGGCGAAGCCGAAGACGTACCGCACGGGGTCGGTGATGCGGTACTTCACCGTGGCGCGCACGTGGATGATGTTGCCGTCGGCGGTGAGGGTGTAGCCGTCGGCCTCGGGGCGGAGGAGGCCCTGGGGGGCGGGCTCCTGGTTGAGCGCGTCCAGCTCGGGCGTGGTGGCGTGCCAGCCGGCGGTGGAGGTGGCGGTTTGGATTTCGCCGATCGGGATGCGCACGACCTCGTTGATGGGGTAGGGCCAGGCCCAGTGCCAGCCGGGCTTCTTGAGCTGGTCGGGGCCGGTGCCCATCGGCCGGCCGAAGAGCAGCACGATGGCCAGTTGGTTGGGCTGGACGACGAACATGCCCGAGCACAGGAACACCAGCACCAGCCCGGCCATGAGAAACTTGACGATCTTGAAGCTGCTGCCGAAGGCCTCGGCCAGCGCCTGGGAACTGGCGTCGTCCGCGCCGGCCGACACCGGCGGCGGGGGCGGCGGTGGGGCGGGAGGAAGTTGCGGGTCGCTCATGGCGCAAACTCCGTTCAATTCGAGCGGCCGGGAGCGGTGACCGCGTTTTGGAGCAGGTCAAACGGCGGCGTGCGCGGGTCCAGGACCAGCGTGGCGCGCTCCTTGAGGGATTGTTCGAGGGCGTCGAGCTTGAGGAGGAAGACGGCCAGCTCGGGATTTTGCTCGAAGGTCTTGAGCTCGGCGGCGGCGCGGGCCTCGGCCTCGCCCAGAATCTGGCGCGCCTGGCCCTCGGCCTCGGCCAGGATGCGCTCGCGCTGCAGGTCGGCCTCGGAGCGGATGCGGATGGACTCGCGCTCGCCCTCGCCCTGGAACTGTTTCACCAGGCGCTCGCGCTCGGCCTTCATGCGGTCGAAGACCTTGGTGGTGATGCTCTCGGGCAGGCCGATTTGCTTGATGCCCAGCAGGACGATCTCGACGCCGAAATTGGTGGTGGCGGTGCGAATTTCGCGGAGCATTTCGGCCTCGATCTGGTCGAAGCGCAGCGACTGGGGGTCCACCGAAATGAAGTCGGCCAGGGGGTGGCTGCCCACGGTGTTGTTTTTGGCGGTGCGGAGCTGGATTTCGAGGTTGCGCTCGGCGGCGGCGAGGTTGTCGCCAAAGAGCTCGAGGAATTTGCGCGGTTCCTTCACGCGCCAGCCCAGGAAGACGTCAATCACGATGATCCGCCCGTCCGCGGTGGTGGTTTGTTCGTATTTTTTCTCGAGGTTGCGGATGCGGTTGTCGAAGCGGTGCACGTTCTGGATGGGCCAGGGCCAGCGGAAGTACAGGCCGGGCGCCTCGAGGCTGCGGGCGTAGCGGCCCAGGGTGGTCACGATGACCACCTCGGTCTGCCGCACCTGAAAGGCGAAGAGCAGGGCCGCGAAGATCAACACCACCAGCGCGCCGGTGGCGAGGGTGACGGGGTTTTGCTTCATGGTTGGGTCTTGGGGGAAAAACGGGCGAGGTTCAACGGTTCGCGGGCGGGGCCGCGGACGGGAGCGTGACGTCCAGGAGGTCCCGGCGGAGGCGATCCTCGAGATTGAGCGTGACCACCTCGTGGGTGTTGCTGGGCACGACCACGTACTTGCGGGCCGGGGCGATCGCGCGACTGACCGTATCCAGGTAGGTCCGCAGTCGGTACACCTCCGGCGAGGCCTGGTAGGCGAGCACCTGGTTGGTGAACCGCGCGGCGGTCCCGGCCGCCAGGGAGGTCAGCCGGGCACGGTAGGCCTCGGCTTCGTTGACCTTGCGGACCGCCTCGGCCTGGGCCAGCGGCACCCGCTCGGCGGCGTAGGCCCGGGCCAGATGGTTGGTGGCCTCCTTTTCCTGGAGGGCGCCCAGCACGCGCTCGAAATCGGCGGCCACCTTCACCGGCGGATGGATGCCGTGCAGGCCCACAAACAGGATCCGCACGCCGAGCCGGTGGGCGTCGGCCTGCGCCTGGAGACGCTGCCGCAACTCCTCGCTGGCGGCCCGGCGACCCCGCCCCATGATTTCATCGAAGTCCACGTTTACCAGGTAGCGGGTGACCTCGCGCTGGGCCAGAAACTGCAGCAACTGACCGGCGTCGGCATGGCCGTACACGTAAGCCCGCAGGTCGGCAATCTGGTACTGCACCGGCATGTTCACGGTCAGCAGATTCACCGGCACGGCCTGCTCGCCTTCGACGGCGTTGGTGTTGGCGCCCCGGTCTTCCTTGCTGGCCACAATGAGGTTGAACTCCTCCTTCGCGTGCGGCTTGGTCCACAGCAACACCCGCTGCGCGGCAAACTCGTCCCCCTCGACGATGCCCACGGTGAAGTGTTGCACCCGCTCGGTCGGGTAGCGCTGCACCCGGTCCACCGGCCAGGGCCACTTGAGGTGCGGACCGGGGTCGAGCACCTCCCGGCCGGCCACCGGCCGCCCCCAGCGCAGGAGCAGGGCCTGCTCGCCCGGCTCGACAAATACCAGGCAGGTGGACAGGAGCAGGATCGCCAGTTGCCCCAGCATCAGCCAGACGAAGGCCCGCTCCAGGAAGCGGTAAAACCAGGTCTGGGACACCTTGAAGCCGAACTGGTAGTCCAGCGCCTGGGCCGCCGTGGCGATGAGTCCGCCCGGCTGACTGAGCACGCCAATGAGCCGGCTCTCGTACAGCGGGTGCACCACCTGTTCCCGGACCCGCGGCCGGTAAATCTCCAGGACCAGCGTGATGAGGTTTTCCAGCGCGACCAGCGCCAGGAGAATCACCAACACCCGCGCCACGATGACATCCACCTGCGGGTAGCCCGCCCAGCCGGCCGCCTCGACCCCCGCGGTCACCACGCACAGGAGCGACCCCAGCAACAGATACGCCGCCTGCGGGCGCAGGAAGGGCTGCTGTTGCAGCCGGGCCAGCACCGCCGAGTACTTGCCCACCTGGAAGTACACCAGCGCCAGCATCCCGTAGAGCGTCATCGCCACGGTGGCCTGCTCGACCGTGGACGGACGGTCCGTGCCGAGGTGCCGCCACAGGAAGTAGGCCCCGAGCCCCTGCCCGACCAGGAGCAGAAGCGCAAAAGCGGGCACGAAATACTTCTCGAACTGCTCGCGCGCGCGCCGGGCCGGGAACTGCTCGGCGTCCGGCGTGGTGAAGAGCGACGCGCTGGTGCCGCTTTTGCGCAACTCGTCGAATTCGAGCCGTTCCAGCCGCTCGCGCTCGACCAGCCGCATTTGCACGTAGGCCACCAGGGCCACCAAAAAGCCCATGCCGATGAACCCGGTGGCGGCCAGGCCCGTGGCCGATTGGGCGTAGCGGGCCAGGGCGCCCGCCGCCACGGTCAACACCAGCAGCAGCACCCAGTTCACCAATCCCTTGCCGGAAACGTTTGGTTCCATGCGTTCAGGTCAATTCACGGTCCTCGAACAACACCCACGCCACCGCCAGCACCGCCCCGAGGTACCCCGCGCTGTAGAGCGCCGCCCGGCCCACGTACGGCCAGGGGATGCTCTTGTCCATGCCCAGGGCGTCGGACATCCAGAACAACTGCCAGTTCGGCAGCAAGGTATAGAGCACCTGCGCCCAGGTCTGGCCCGACTCCGCGCGCGTGCCGAACAGGTAATCGGACAACAACCCCAGCACGAACAGCATCGTGCACACGGCCAGCGTGGGCAGCATGTCCAGCCGGGTCGAGCAGGCCAGCGCCAGTCCGGCCAGGACCCACACGGCCAGCAAAATCAACACCATCGCCGGGACCAGCCGCCAGTCCACCACCTGCGGATTGGTGAAGGGGATGACCTCCGGCTTGACCCCAAAGGCGATGTACAAAAAGCCCAGCGTCGTCAGCCCGCACGCCGCCAGCACGGTGGTGGTGGTAAACACCCGGTCCAAAAAATAATTGGCGAAGCCCCCCGCCAGGTACGCCAGCGCCAGCGTCCCGAAGTAAATGCCCAGGGACCGCACGTCCGCGTCCCCGTAGGCATCAAAGGCCATGCGGCTGGCCAGCAACGCGGCGATGCCGGTGAAATACGTCAGCACGGTCAACGCCGCCGCCAGCCCGGCGTACTTGGCCAGCAGAAACTGCCCGCGGCTGACCGGCTTGGCCAGCACCGCCAGCGCCGTGCCGGTGCGAATTTCATGGGCCAGCGTGGCCGAGGCGCTCAGGACCGCTCCAACCAGCCCCGCCAGCCACATCACCGCCAGCACGCTGTCCTTGACCATCTTCGGGTCGTCGCCAAAGCCGAAGTACGGCACGGCCGCCAGAAACACGTTGAACCCGCCGGCGGCGGTCAGCAGCAGCAGAAACACCGGCTGCCGGACCAGCTCCTGGAAAGTGTTGCTGGCGATGGTCAGGAATTGTCGCATGGCGACGACGCGAGCGGGGAATCTTACTTGCCCACCCCGTGATTGCAACGGGTTAATCCCCCAGCCGCTGTCCGCTCCACCGGCTCGCAGCGGCGCATTAAAAATCAGCCCGCAGCGGACCGCAAAGTGTGCGTCTGGCGGCACAGAAGCGCCCGGGGGCGGCGGCGGTCAAATTCCCGCTTGCCTCCTCCGGACGGCTGCGGGTTAATTGCGGGCAGCGCGGGTGTGGTTCAATGGTAGAACGCGGGCTTCCCAAGCCTGAGACGAGGGTTCGATTCCCTTCACCCGCTCCAAAGGGACCTGCCAGGGTAGCTCAGCGGTAGAGCAGGGGACTCATAAGCCCTTGGTCGGGGGTTCGATTCCCTCCCCTGGCACCAATTTCTCCCGGGTGTTGCCCCACTCCCACCGCAGGGTCAGTTCACCGAGGGGTCTTCGGGGGCCTGGGCCAGCAGCACGTAGGGCGGGCCCTTTTCCCGCAGGACCACCCGCCAGAGGTCCTCGGGCGGCACGTCAAACACCAATCGCAGCGAGGCGGGGTGGACCAGCCAGGCCTTGCGCTTGATCTCGTCGTCCAACTGGCCCGGGCTCCAACCGGCGTACCCGGCAAAGAGCCGGATTTTCTGGGAGGGCGAAAAGGACCCGCCCAGCTCGATGAGCTCGTCCAGCGAGTGGCCCAGATTGAGGTTCGGCAGAACGTTGGCGTCGGGCAGGTAGTCGTCGGTGTGCAGGTAACTCATCGCGGTGGGCTGGACCGGGCCGCCGATGTAAAGCCTGAGTTCCTTGAGCCGCTCGGGCAGATCGGCCACCAGCGCCTCCCCCACCCGGCGGCCGCTGTCGCGGTTGAGCACCAGGCCGAAAGCGCCCTCGGCATCGTGCTGGCAGACCAGCACCACGGTGCGGTGGAACCAGGAGCCGCGCAGATTGCCCCCGTCCAGGAGCAGGTAACCTTTGAGGGATTTGTGGGCTTTGGCCATAGCGACCGCACGCCGCCGCACTGCCCGCCACCGGACGCGGCGTGCACGCCGGTAATTTGCGACGCCGGGCGGCGGCTGGCAACGCCGGCCTGCGGGCCCTATGCGGCCAGTCCCAGACGCCGCGCCGCCTCGGCGGCGCTGAGGCCCGCCAGGGCAAAGACCTTGTGGGCGGCGGTGCGCCCCCGCACCAGTCGCACCGCGGCGCGGGGCAGGCCCAGGGTTTCCGCCAGAAACCGCTGCAACTCCGCATTGGCCGCATCGTCCACCGGCGGGGCGGCCACGCGCACTTTCAACTCCCGTCCGTGCAGGCCCGCCAGGGCCGTGCGCGCGGCCCGGGGTTGGGCCTTCACGTGCAGGAGCAGCCCGGCCTCGCCCACCCTCTGGAGACAGGCGGGAATCACAGGGGCAGCCGTTGAAAGAGCCGGATCAACCCGGCCCGGGCCAGGGCAAAGCCGGCCAGCGCCAGGCCCAGGCCCACCAGCGGGGTGAAATCGAACCGGGCGCCGCGCAACGGCAGGCGCGCCAGCGGGCGCAACAGGTTCTGCGCCGTGAGGCTCACCGCGCCCAACAGGGCGTGGTGGCCGAGGTACAGGTGACTGTTGAGCACGTGGAGCACGAGCAGCCCGGCCACGAGCGGTTCCCAGACCAGCCCGGCACCCAGCCCCACCACCACCGCCTGCTGGACCAGATGGGCGGAGCTCCGCACCGGCGCGGCCAGGCCCGCCTCTTCCAGCCACGGGTGCCCCGCCGCCCACAAGCCGCCCAGGGCCAGGCACGGCAGCAGCAGGCCCACCGGGGCCGGCAGGCGGGCCAGACCGCCCAGTTGGGCCGTGACCCACCGCTGCCAGGGATGCGGCGGCTGGTGGGAGCGATTCACCGCCGCCAGCAACAGCAGCCACGCAAAGTAGCCGCCCAGGAACAGGGCGAAGCCGGCCAGGGAAAAACCCAGCATCCGCCCCGGACGACTGCTGTGAAAATCCAGCCGCACCACGCCCAGGTCGAGCGCGGCGACCCAGTCCACCTCCCGCCCCAGTTGCCAGTACAGCCAGGCCCGCCCGAGAAGCAAGACCACTAGCACGGTCAGAAACAACCCGGCCCCGCCGGCCCGCCGCGCGCTTCCGGAGCGCTCGGCCCCGCCCCGCCACGGGCCGACCGGCTCCAAGCCGTGGGGCCGCCAGCACAGCCAGAGTCCCAGCCCCACGCAATTGAGCAGGAAATGCAGCAGGTTCACGGGCCGGGGGCCCGCGGCGCCGGCGGCCCGGCCGCGGCGGCGGGCATTACAGGATTTTCAGCAAGGTGTCGGCCATCACGGCGGGGGTCTCGGCCACGGCCACGCCGGCCTCGCGCAACGCGGCCATCTTGGCCGCCGCGGTGCCCCGGCCGCCGCTGATGATGGCCCCGGCGTGCCCCATGCGACGGCCGGGCGGCGCGGTGGCTCCGGCGATGAACGCGGCGACCGGTTTGCGGCCATGTTGTTTGATCCACGCGGCCGCTTCTTCCTCGGCGCTGCCGCCGATCTCGCCGATCATGATGATGCCGTGCGTGTCAGGGTCGTCGTTGAAGAGCCGAATCACGTCCAGGTGCGACATGCCCGGCACCGGGTCGCCGCCGATGCCCACGCAGGTGCTCTGCCCCACGCCGCGGCAGGTCAGTTGCCAAACCGCCTCGTAGGTGAGCGTGCCGCTGCGGGAGACGACCCCCACGTGACCGGCGCGGTGGATGTAACCGGGCGCGATGCCCAGCCGGCAGCCGCCGTGGGAATCCGGGCCCGAACCGGGGGTGACGATGCCGGGGCAGTTGGGGCCGATCAGGCGGGTCCTGCGTCCCTCGAGGGCGCGTTTGACCCGGAGCATGTCGTTCACGGGAATCCCTTCCGTGATGCAGACGACCAGCTCGAGGCCCGCGTCGGCGCCTTCCAGGATCGCGTCGGCCGCAAACGCGGCGGGCACGAAGATGACCGAGGCCGTGGCGCCGGTGGCCTGCACCGCCTCGGCCACGGTGTCGAAGATCGGCACACGGGCCGTGCCGTGCGTGAAGACCTGACCGCCCTTGCCGGGCGTGACCCCGGCCACGACGCGGGTGCCGTAGTCGAGGGAGAGTTGCGCGTGCCGGGCGCCGAAGCTGCCGGTGATGCCCTGCACGATGACGCGGGTTTCGGGGGTGACCAGGATGGACATGGCGGAACAAGGGGCTCGGGGACGGCGGGGCCTCAGGCGGACGCGTGGCGTTGGTGGAGGCAAAGGGTGTTGCCGTCCGGGTCGTAAACCATCGCCATCCGGCACACGGGCGTGGCGAAGGGTTCGGTGCGGAACTTCGCCCCGGCCGCTTTCAGGGCGGCAACGGTGGCATCGAAATCGGTTACTTCGAGGGCGACCACGCCGCCGTCCGGTCCCGGTGGCCAACCCGGCAGGCGGGCCAGGGCGAGGGTATGCGGCCCCAGCTCGTATTCGAGCCACTGGCCGTCCGGGAGGTCGAGGACCGCGGCTGGTTGCAGGCCCAGGACGCCCTCGTAAAAGGCGCGGGCGCGGGACAGGTCCGAGACCGGATAGGCGCTGAAGGCGATGGCGACGGCGTGCGGCATAAGCACGGCGGGTTGTTTAGAGGCCGACGGGGGTAAACTCAACCCTTTTTCCCGAGCGTTCGGTGCCGGCTTCGCCCGGGCGGCGACAGCAAAAAAGCCGGACGGTTAACCCGTCCGGCCTGGGCAATGGCTCTGCGGGCCGTTTTACTGTTTGGCCCGGTAGAACTTCCGGGCGGCGCTGGGCGCCGTGGTAAACGGACTGCTGCCCGCCACGTCGCTCCACGGGCCGGTGATGTCATCCGCGGCCTGGAGGGTGCCGGTGAAGTTGATCACCACGTTGCCGGCCTGGCGGCCGATGGCAATGGTGGGCGCGGGCACGAACGTGCGAGCGCGGAAGGTCTTGAGCGCGCCGGGCGCGGTGTCGTTGAGCAGGACCTTCGTGCCGTCACGGGTGACGGTGAACCACTCGACGTTGGCCCCGCCGCCACCCTGCATGTAGAAGCAGCGGAACGGATAGACGCCGGCCTGGGGCACGTAGAACGAGAAGAGCGTGTCGCTGGCGCCGCGGCCGTTGCCGTTGAACTCGCCGACCTGGAAGTTGGTGTCCTTGCCGATGCGCAGGCGCAGGCCGGCGTTGGCGTTGTTGATGAGTTTCTGGCCGTCCGGGTAATCCACCATCATCACCGGGATGGTGATGTCGGTGCCGTCGCCGCCCATGACGATGGGGAAGTTGCCGGCGTTGGCCTCCTGGTTGCAAATGACCACCGCGATGGCGCCCTTGGCCTGGGCGTTGCGGCATTTCTCGACGAAGGTGCAGGTGCCGCGGAGGATCACGGCGATCTTGCCGGTGAGGTCCTCGGTGATCGGATTGGGCGCGGTGCCGCAGGCTTCGCCCACGTACACGGCCTCCGCCTCGAGGGGCGTGGTTGGCAGCGGACCGCCAAAGCCCGGGCTGACGTTCAGACCGCTGGAGGTGGCCACGGCGGCCATGCCGCCGGCGATGGACGCGGGAGCAACCACCTCGAGGTACTGGCGGCCCACGCGCTCGGCCACGGTGACGCGGAAGTTGTCATCGCTGTTGACGCCCATGGTGTAGAACCCGGGTTGCTCGAAGGCGATGTAGGTGAGGAACTCGGAGGCGTAGTTGTCCGTGGGGGCCGCGCTGTTGCCCGGGATGCCCGGGTGCTGGCGGTCGGGCGTGAAGTTGCCGTTGTTCTCGCCGGCGGTGTGCGAGTAGTTGATGGTCTCGGCTTCGGCGTACACGCCGTTCACGAAGCCGGTCAGGTCGGCCACGTTCGGGCCCACCAGGCCGGCGAGCACGCCTTCGGCCCATTCGTTGTTGTTGGCCTGGGTGTTGCCGCGGGCCTCGAGCTGCCAGGTGCGCACGTTGAAACCGGGTTTGGTGCGGTCCTCGCTGCCCAGCGGGCTGCGCAGCGCGGTGGGCAGCGTGACGTAGTTGGCCACGGTGAACTGCCAACGGTAGTCGTACTGGTTCGCCGGGCTGGCGGTGTCGCGGAAGCTCAGGGTGACGGTGTGCGGGCTGTTCGGTGGCAGCAGGCTGCTGACCGCATGCCGCACGGTGGTCACGTTATCCGCGGTGGACACCGTGGGGCTCACGGCGGCCCCGTCCAAGGTCATCTGGATCGAACCGGTCTCGAGGGCCGCACTGCCACGGGTGATGCCGACCTGGATTTCCACGTCGGCGGCCACGCCGGTGGCGTTGGGGCCCGGACTCACGCTGCTGACATAGGCGGGGGTGGCGGAGCTGGTGCGGTAGGCCCGAATGGCGTTCGGGTTGGTGGTGTCGTTGACGAGGATCTTCTGGCCGTTGTGGACGGTGAACCATTCGAGGTTGGCGCCGCCCCCGCCGTTCTGCCAGATGAGGCGGAAGGGATAAATCCCGGCCTGCTCGACCACGAGGGTGAACAGGGTGTCCGAAGCGCCGCGGCCGCCGTCAAAGAAGCCGCAGACCACGCCGAGTTTGTCGCGCGGATTCCTGGCGGTGGAGACGCGGAAGCCGTCGTCGCTGTTGACGCCCATCACGTACACGCCGGGGGCGGGGAACTGGAGGAAGGTAAACACCTCCTCGGTGGCGTTGCCGGTGCCGCCGTCCAGCGATTGGGAGCCGGGGAAGCCGGGGAAGGGCTCATCGGGGTAGTCCGGCTGCTGGAAGTTGCCGGCGCCGGCGCCGATGTCGAAGTTGATGACCGTGTCACGGACATAGAAACCGTTGGCATCTGCGCCGGAGAGGTCGGCAAGGTTTTCGCCGTGCTTGCCTTCCAGTTGCTCCTCGGTCCACTGGAGGGAATTGGGGTTGTTGGCCTCGGTGCCGTAGGGGCGCATCAGGAAGCCCGGCTGGCTGGTGTTGACGCCGCTGGCGGCAAAGGCGGGCGGGATCACGACGTACGGGGGAATGGTGAAGGCGGCTCCGCCGGTGTTGCGGATGCCGCGGGTGTCCGCAAACTCCAAATCGAGGGTGTGCTGGCTGTTGGCGGCCAGGAGCGTGGGCTGGGTGTAGGTGATGGTGGTGGTGGTGCCGCTCTTGGTGAACTGGAGCTGGGCGTTGGGGATGACCGTGCCGTCCAGCTTGAAGACCACCGAGGCGGGGTCCAGCACGCTCGGGCCGGCGTCGTCCAGCGTGGCCACGCAGCCGTAGGGGTTGCCGGTGACGCCGGTGAACAGGACCTTTTCGGCCGGCACGGTGGTGATGCGGAGGTTGTCAATGTGGGTGTTTTCGTTCGCGCCGCCGGTGCGGCCGGCCAGGACCAGACGCCCGGCGCTGGGCGTGAAGCCGGTCGGCACCTTGTCCACGATCACGGTGCCTTTCCACGTGACGGTGACTTCACCGTTCTCGGCGAGGTCCACCTTGAGCGGCGCCCAGCACAACTCGTCCGGGGCCCCGAACAGGTCGGGATTGTAGGGGCCGGTCTGGAGGCTCTGGGGATTGTCGCAGGCACCGTTGCGGACCGGCATGGGCACGCGAGCCTTGGTCACGTTGTCCACGCGCACGATGATGCCCTCGATGTCGCCCTCGCCGCTGGGATAGGTGTTGCCGCTCCAGGTGTCGAAGCAGATCGAAAGGCCGGTGGTGGTGCCGCCCTCGGGAGCGCCGGGAATCGCGAAATCGTTGCGCGGGTCCTGGGGCGGGTCCTGGGACAACAGGGCCACCACGGGGTCGCTGACCCGGGCGAAGTTGATGCTGAAGCCGTCGGCCGGCCGGCCGTCGTTACCGGTGGCGTTGCCGATGCGCAGGTCCACCTCGAAGGTGAAGGCCTTGACGATCAGGCCGCTGTCGAAGTCCGGCAGCATGACCGCGGCATACTGGTTGTTGAGGGCGTCGAACAGGGCCACGTAGCCGCTGTCGCCGACCCCGCCGCTGGGCCGCCAGCCGGCGTCGGCCTGGGAGAGCACGAACTGAAGGGGAGGCTCGGTGTTGAAGTCGTAGAAGGCGGTACCGCCCCGTGCGGTGAGACACACGGCGGCGAGTGCTGCCCACAGTACGAACCGTCGGGTTTTGGGGGATGCCATGTTAGGTGTGCGTTTGTTTTGGTGGATTGACTGCCCGGTGTTCTCAATTGTCCGAGAGCATCGGGGGGGGGCAATTTCTTGCAAGACGCCCCGTTTTAAGCAAGGGCGAAAATTCGCGGATCCCAATCCCCGACCGCATTCGATACCTTTTCCGCCGGAGCGGCGGCCCCGCCCGGCGCGGTTCGGTCCAGAAAAACCTCGCGAGCGGCGCGCGCCCCCTGGCAGGATGGGCCACCGGCATGTTGCAGTTTCTCGGCCAGCTTCTGACCTGGGCCCGCCCATACCGGGCGCGGCTGGGGTTGGGGGTGTTGCTGGGCCTGGTGGCGGGGGTGAACGAGGTGCTGGTGGTGCTGGCGGTGTATTTCATCTTCGCGGTGATCTTCCCCCAGACCGGCAGTGCGGAAATCCAGGAAAACCTGGCCCGGCTCGGCCACTACCTGCCCGGGCTGGCGAGCTGGCTGGGGGAGCGGTTGCAACGCCTGGCCACGGCCCCCACCCTGCCGGTGGTCGTGGCCGTGGTATCCGTGCTGCCCGCGGTGATGGCCTGGCGCGGCGCGGTCAATTACCTCCACCAGTACCTGCTGCACTGGGTGGCGGTGCGCGCCGTGGCCGACCTGCGCGGCCGGCTCTTCGAGCACCTGCTGCACCTGCCCCAGCGTTTCCACGCGCGCACCAGCACCGGCGAGTTGATGTCGCGCCTGGCCAACGACGTGGGCGCCCTCCAGGCCTCGTTCGCCGAGTCGCTGGTCTCGGTGATCAAGGACCCGGTGGCCCTGCTGGCGTTTGGGGTTTACCAGGTCACCCAGCAACCGCGCCTGACCGCGCTGTCGCTGCTGGTCTTCCCGGTGTGCCTGGTGCCGGTGATCGTGTACGCCCGCAAAATCCGCAAGTCGGCCGTGGCCATGCAAAACGAGGCGGCCACGGTCTTCCAGGGCGTGCATGAGGCGTTGAGCGGGGTGCGGATCGTGCAGGCGTACAACCTGGAGCCGATTGCGGCGGAGGATTATCGGCGGAACATGCGGCGGTTCATCAGCCAGTACATGCGGATGGTCCGCGCCAGTGAACTGCCCGGGCCGTTGATCGAGTTTTTCGGCACGGTGGGCGCGGCCGCGCTGCTGGGCTTTGTGGCCCTGGGGGGCGACCAGCGGACCAGCGCCGCAGGGTTCATGGCCTTCGTGACCGCCATCATGCTCATGTACGCCCGCATCCGCACGGTGGTGAAGGTGTACAACCGCCTGGTCCAGGCCCGTGCCGCCAGCCAGCGGGTGTTTGCCCTCCTGGAGACCCGTTCGGACCTGCCCGAGCCGGCCCGGCCCCGGCCCCTGCGCGCCGCCGGACAGGACATCCACTTCGAGCACGTGCACTTCGCCTACGACGACCGCCCGGTGCTGCGGGACATCCACCTCACCTTTCCCGCGGGCCGGCTGGTGGCCCTGGTGGGCGCCAGCGGCGCCGGCAAGACCACCCTCACCCACCTGCTGCTGCGCTTCTACGACCCCACCGCCGGGCGCATCCGCATCGGGGAGACCGACCTGCGCGAGGTCGCGCTCGGGGAGCTGCGCCGCCAGATGGCCGTGGTCACCCAGGAAACCATCCTGTTCAACGACACCATCCGCCGCAACATCGAGCTGGGCCGGCCCGGGGCGAGCCGGGAAGAGATCGAGCGGGCCGCCCGCCACGCCCACGCGCACGAGTTCATCCTCGAAAAACCCGCCGGCTACGACACGGTCATCGGCGAGCGCGGGGTGAGCCTTTCCGGCGGCCAGCGGCAACGGCTGGCCATCGCCCGGGCGCTGTTGCGGGACGCCCCGATTTTGATCCTGGACGAAGCCACCAGCGCGCTGGACACCGAATCGGAGCGGCTGGTCCAGGCGGCGCTGGATACGTTGATGCAGGGGCGCACCACCATCTGCGTGGCCCATCGGCTCTCGACCGTGCTCCACGCCGACCTGATCGTCGTGCTGGCCGAGGGCCGGGTGGTGGAAACCGGACGCCACGCGGAGCTGCTGGCCCGGGGCGGGCTCTACCGCCGGCTCTACGAACTGCAATTCCAAGCGGCCTCGCCAGGCGCCTGAACCTGCGGCAGACTGCCCCCGCGTCCGCAACGGAGCGCCGCGGGGTGCGCCCGCCGCCGACCCGGCCGCCGCGCCGCCCCCGGGTGTCCGGGGACCGCAACTTTTGACGCCGGGCGCTGTTTAGCACCCGGCGTTGTGCAACCACCGATGGCCGTGCCCAGCCTGAAAAATCTGTTGAACCAGGCCGGACTGGTCCGCCCCGACCAGTTCGACGCCTGGCGTCGCGAGTGGTTGGCCGAACCCGAGGGCGACACCCGGGCGCCGAACCTGCTGAGCCACCTGCAACGGCGCAGTGAACTGCCCGAGCCGGTCTTCCTGGCCCGCCTGGGCACCGCCCTGGGCTGGCCGTTCCTCGAACGCGTGCCCCTGCCCCAGGACGAGGACACCAAGCGAGAACTGCGTCGCCGCCTCTCACCCAAGGTGGCCTTCGCCCACCACATCACCCCGGTCAAGATCGAGGCCGAAGACCTCTGGCTGGCCACCGCCAACCCGTTCGACCCCGACCTGGTCAGCGCGGTCCTGTTCGAGGCCGGCGACCGCGTCCGGTTCGCGCTCGCCCCCCGGGACGAGGTGGACAAGGGCCTCAAGGGCATCTACGGCGTGGGCGCCGAAACCCTCGACGGCATGGCCACCGACGAGGCCGCCGAGGCCCCCGACGCCGCCAGCAAGGACATCACCGCGGACGACCAGGAGGCCAGCGTCATCAAATTCGTCAACCAGATCATCTGGGAGGCCTACAACAGCCGCGCCACGGACATCCACTTCGAGCCGATGGAGACGGACCTGCGCATCCGCTACCGCATTGACGGGATGCTCTACCGGGCGCCGGTGCCCGAGGAGCTCAAGAAATACCAGGCCGCCATCCTCTCCCGCATCAAGGTCATGGCCGGCATGAACATCGCCGAGAAACGCCTCCCCCAGGACGGCCGCATCAACGTCCGCATCAAGGGCCAGGAAATTGACATCCGCGTCTCGACCGTGCCCACCGTGTACGGCGAAAGCACCTCGCTGCGGCTGTTGCAGCGCGGCGGCCAGCGCTGGACCATGCGCAGCCTGGGCCTGCCGCCCCGCGAGGAGGAGGCCATCCAGCAACTGATCCGCAAACCCCACGGCATCTTCCTGGTCACCGGCCCCACCGGCTCGGGCAAGTCCACCTCGCTCTACACCTTCCTGACCGAGATCAACGTCCCCACCAAACGCAAAATCACCGTCGAGGAACCCGTCGAGTACGCAATCCCCCGCCTCAAC
>JBBIJZ010000076.1:0-21007 GCA_037445715.1 Verrucomicrobiales bacterium
CGACGCGGAGCGTGTGGAGTGCGCCGAGGCTCAGGGAGCGCCGACCGATTCCGGGGCCAGGCGAAACGTGCTGGCCGCGGCCAGGGCCGGGAGCGAGCCGCCGTAAAACACGTCGCGGTACTCGGGCACGTCGAGCAGGTGCCGCCCCACCCCGTTGAGATCGCGGGTCAGTTGGTACTTGAGCTCGCGCAGGTCGGTGGACCAGCGGAAGCCGTTACAGAACTCGATGCCGTCAAACCGCGTCTTGTACAACGCCCGCTCCGAGTAACAGGTGCCCAGGTACAGGTGCTCCACGCCGCGCGCGGCAAAGTACTGCGCCGCCCGGGTCATCATGTACATGCCCAGGTTCCGCTCCCGTCCGGCCAGGTCGTAGAAGGCGTAGTAGTAGTAGGCCACGGCCGGCTCCTCCAAGTACAGGAGCACCGTACCCAGCTCGGCCCCCGTGTCGGCATCGGTGAAATGCAGCAGATGCGTGATCACCGGCGCGGTCAGGAGCGTGTCCAGCCGCTCGCGGGGCATCACCCCGGCGCCGAACCGCGCCTCGGCAAAGGCCAGCCACGCCGCGCGCCGGGCCTCCGAGCAGTCGAACTCGCCGCGGGCCAGCAGCGTGGCCGTGATGCCGGCACCCTTGCGGAGGATGCGGCGGTTTTCCGAGTTCGGCCGCCAGCCGGCCAGGGGCAGGCGGAGGTTGCGGCACAGGTAAAAGCAGTCCAGGTGCGGCGAGGCCGGCAGGAAACCGCGCCGGAAAAAATCGGCCGGCCGTTCGCTCGGCTCGGGCAGGGCCCAGACCACGTACGGGTAGAGATAACGGCCGTAGTCGGATTGCGTCTCGGAAAAGATCAGCTTCATGGGCTGCGTCCGGGTCGCCCGGTTTTGCGCACGGTCTGCCTGCCGGTCAAAGAAAAAACTTCGGCCCGGGGTGCAGCCTTCCGGCCGACGCCAGGCGGGGCGCGGCGGGTCAGGTTCCTCACGGTCTTTCGCCTCACCGGGCGCGGCGACCCCGGCCACCCAATGCGGTGCGCCTCCGGACAGGCCGGACGCGCAAACGGGATTGACCCGCTCCGGCCCTGGCGGCTCACTGCCTCCGGAAGCCCACGTCCGAACGAGGCGTTTTGGACCGTGAGCGCGTGAATCCCATGAAACTGTTCAAGCGGTGGCGGCGCTGGCTGATGCCGCTGGGGGCGTGGCTGGGGTTGGCCGGCGCGACCCCGGCCCCGGCCCCGGTGCTGGGCGTCGCGGGCCGCACCTTCACCCTGGACGGCCAGCCGACCTTTCTGCTGGGCGTCAGTTACTACGGCGCCCTCGGCGCCCCGGAGGAATTCATCCGCCAGGACCTGGCCGACCTCCGCGCGCACGGGTTCAACTGGCTGCGCGTGTGGGCCACGTGGTCGGCCTTCGGGCAGGACGTTTCCGCCGTGGATGCCGACGGCCACGCGCGCGAGCCGTATTTACGCCGGCTGGTGTGGCTGGTCGAAGAGTGCGCCCGCCGCGGCCTGGTGGTGGATGTCACCCTGCACCGGGGCGCCGACGAAGCCGGCCGTCCGCGCCTGGCCACCCGGGCCGCGCACCGGCGCGCGGTGGAAACGCTGATCGGCGCCCTGGCCGCCCACCCCAACTGGTATCTGGACCTGGCCAACGAGCACAACATCCGGGACGCCCGCCAGGTCCCCTGGGAGGAGTTGCGCGAGCTGCGCGCGACGGTCCGGCGCCTGGACCCCGGGCGGCTGGTCACCGCCTCCCATGCCGGCGGCGACCTGACCCGCGCGGACGTGCACCGTTACGTGGCGGAGATTCAGCTCGACTTCCTGACGCCGCATCGGCCGCGCGAACCGGGCACCGCGGCGCAGACCGAAGCCCACACCCGCGCGCTCCTGGACTGGCTGGCCGAACTGGGGCGGCCGGTGCCGGTGCTTTACCAGGAACCGTTTCGACGCGGGTACGGCGACTGGCAACCCACCGCCGCAGACTTCTGGGCCGACCTGACCGCGGCACAGCGAAGCGGGGCCGCCGGCTGGTGTTTTCACAATGGCGCCACCCGCGGAAGTCCCCGGGACGAGCCGCGCCGTTCGTTCGACCTGAGCCGCCGCCGGCTCTTCGACCAATGGGACGCCGAGGAACGCAGCTTCCTCACCCGCCTGGCGGGGTGGGAGGTTGCCACCGAGGTGGACCCCGGCCCGGACCCCTGGCCGCGGGCCGAACCGGCCGCCGTGGGGCTGAAGGCGGAGGAGCTGCAGGCCTTCGGTGATTGGATGGGCGGGCACGGTGGCGTGGTACGCGCCGGTTACCTGGTCCATGCCTGGGGGGATCCCACCCGCCGGGCGGATGTGGCCTCCGCGGTCAAGCCGGTCTTCAGCTTTTTCCTGTTCCAGGCGCTGGAGACCGGACGGATTCCCTCGCTGGACGAGGCGGTGGTGCGCTGGGAACCACGGCTGGCGGAGCTGAACCCGGCCCGGGGACACAAGGACCGCGGAATCACCTGGCAGCACCTGGCCAACCAGACCGCCGGCTACGGTGTCGCCGAACCGCCCGGAACGGCCTTTTGCTACAACGACTGGCAAATGGCGCTGCTGGCCGACCTGCTCTTCCTGCGCGTGTACGGCGTCCCCTGGACCGCGGTGGACGCCCGGGTGCTCGGGCCGGGGCTGGCCGACCCCCTGGGGTGCGAAGACCAACCGACCTTGCTGGCGTTCGGCGCAGCGGACCGCCCGGGCCGACTGGCCGTTTCGCCGCGCGATTTTGCCCGGTTCGGCCTGCTTTTTCTCCAGCAGGGGCGCTGGGCCGGCCGCCCGCTGTTGCGGGCCGACCTGGCCCGAGGGGCCGTGCGCTCCCCGCTGCCCGCCTCCCTGCCCCGGGCCGGTTTCACCGCCGCCGCGATGCTGCCCGGCCAGCGCACGCTGGGTTCGCAAAAAGTGCCGGACAACCAGTGCGATCACGACGGCAGTTACTCGTGGCTGTGGTGGGTGAACGGCACGAACCGTTCCGGCGGCCGCCACTGGCCGGAGGCGCCCGCCGACACCTTTGCGGCCCTGGGTCACGGCGGCCGGCATGGCGTGGTGGTGATGCCGGGGTTGCGCCTCATCGCCAGTTGGAACAACGGACGCCCGGACCGCCCTGAGCTGCAAAACGAGGCGTTTCGCCGGTTGAGCCGGACCGTTGCTTCCAACCCTTGAACGGCGCGCGGGAAACCGTCCCGACCCGCTCCGGCCCGGGGCGGATTTGCCGTGGCCGGGGGATACCGCCGAACCGCCTCGCGCCCGTCCGCAGGCTGGCGTTTGCCGGCCGGGCATGGGAAGCTGTCGCGACGCGGCTTGAACGGCCGCCATGCTTCATGGCTGTCGAGATCAATCACCGCCGGCGCTGGTTCGGCCTGTTGTACCTGATCGGCTCGGGCGGCCTCCTGATTTGGGGGTTGACCGGGCTCCGGCCGGTGCTGCGCGGGTGGGTGTTTATCGGCTACTGGCTCGCCTGCCTGCTGCTGGTGCTGCTGGCCCTGGGCACCGCCTGGCGGGACTGGCGCGACGTGCGCCGCCAACTGCGCGCCGAACGCCGGCGGTTGCTGGAGCGTTCGCTGGAGGAAATCCGCGAGACCGCCGCCGCCAAAACACCGCCCGCCACCCCGTCCGTCCCGCGGCCGCCGCTGCCCCGCGCATGACGCCGTTTTACGACACGCACGCGCACCTGGACCACCGCGCCTTTGCCCCGGACCTGCCGAAGGTGCTTGAGCGTGCCGCCGCGGCCGGTATCGCCCGCATCATCACCGTGGGCACGGACGCCGAGAGCAGCCGCCGGGCATTGGCCCTGGCCGAGGCGCATGCGTCGGTGTACGCCGTGGTGGGCTGGCACCCGACGGATGTCCTGGAGGCCCCCGCCGACCTGCGCCCCTGGTTGCGCCAGGCGGGTCGGCACCCCAAGGTCGTGGCCCTGGGCGAGACCGGGCTGGATTACTACCGTATGCCGCCGGGCGGCGCCGCAGTGGCCGCGGAGTACCGGGCGCGCCAGGCCGATCTGTTTCGCCAACACCTGGAGGTGGCGGCGGAACTGGGGCTGAACTGCGTGATCCACCAGCGCGCGGCCTTCGAGGAAACCCTGCGCGTGTTTGCGCCGTTCGCCGACCGGGTACGCGGCCAGTTCCACTGCTTCTCGGAAGGCCCGGCGGTGCTGGGGAAAATCCTGGCGACGGGGTCGCTGGTCAGTTTTACCGGCATTCTCACTTTCCAGAACGCCGCCTTCGTCCGCGACTCCCTGGCCGCCTGCCCGCGGGACCGGTTCCTGCTGGAGACCGATTGCCCGTACCTGGCCCCGACGCCGTACCGGGGTCAGCGTTGCGAGCCGGCGTATGTGCGCGAGACCGCCACCGTGGCCGCCAAGGTTCTGGGACTGAGCCTGGAGGAACTGAGCCGGATCACCGGCGCCACGGCCCACCGCTTTTTCCCGAAACTGGCCTGACCGTCCCGGCCGCGGGACCGCAACTTCCCGGTAGGAACGCCGCTGCGCCGGCGCCGCTCCCCCGGCCGCGTCGCCGCGCGGCCCTACCAGGAATCAGCCGCGCCACCCAGCCCCCCCAAGAATCAACCACGCCGCGTCGCCCACTGAACCCCGAGACCCGGCGCAAAAGCACTCGCCTTGCTCGGACCGTTACCCCAGACTTCGGCCATGAAACCCCGCCGGCATGGAACCGCGAGCGGGTCAGGGAGGCGGCCGGGACAAGGCCCCGGTCGGACCTTATACCCGCTCGCTGTGCCACGCGCCGAAGGCGGGGTTCGCGTTGCCCTTCGCGTCGTTTTCACCCCAACCCAGTTTGCCATGAACCGCACCACCTGCTCCGTGGCCTGCGCCGCGCTGGCCGCGGGCGTTGCCCTGCCCGCCGGTCGCGCCGCGGAACCCCTCCCGCACCCCAACCGCCTGTCGTTCGCCGCCCGGGCCGCGTTCCACGTCCGGGCCACGTTTCGCAGCAGCCTGCCCGCGCCCACCACGCAGCCCGGACCGCCCGCCGACGGCGGAGTCTTGCGCACCTACGATGACGGCTTTGTGGGCGTGGACAGCCGCAACAACGCCGACGGCCAGACCTGGTTTTGGGGTTACATAGACGCCGCCCAGGTCAACGCCGCGGCCGACACGATCACCTTTGGCGCGCGCACCTCGACCGCACCGGCCACCTCCGACGAGCGCGACGAAGACGCCAGCGTCGGCGGCGAGCTCACCTACACCCGCACCCTCTTCGAGTGGGGCCGCGCCTACTGGGGCCTCGAAGTGGGCGCCAACTACACGCCGGTGTCCCTCGAGGACGGGGCCGCGCTCCGCGGCTCGGCACAGGTGATTCGCGACACGTTTGCCCTGGGCGGCGCCGCTCTGCCGCCGCCGCCGTACATCGGCATTTACTCGGGGCCCGGGCCGTTGATTGGCGATGCGCCCGCGCGCACGACGGTCGCGACCGAAACGGTGTACACCGGGCGGCGCGAAGTCGAGGCCACCACCTTTGGCTTCCGCCTGGGGCCGGTCCTGGACGTGCCGATGGGCGAACCCTTGAGCCTCCAAATCAGCGGCGGCGCCTACCTGATGTACTCCGACACCGAGTTCACGTATGACGAGACCGCCACGGTCGCCGGGCTGCCCTCCCGGAGCGCGCGCGGCAAGGTGGACGCGCAGGACTGGACCCTGGGAGCCTACGTGCGCGGGCAGGTCCTGGTGAGCCTGTCCGACCGGCTGGGCCTCTTCGCCGGTGCGGAGTACCTGATGTTGGACGAGATCGAGCTCGGCACCGGCACCCACGCGGCGAAGCTGGATTTCGGCGAGTCCTTCGCGGCCTTTCTCGGCGTGGCGGTCAACTTCTGAGCCCCGTCGCCGCGGCCGCCAGAAGCAACGCGCCCGCCGGCACGGCGTCCTCGGCCAGGGCGGCCAGCGCCACGGCCGGGCCGGGGCGGAAGACCGCCATCAAGAACCCGGGCAGCGCGGCGGCCACCGCCGCCCGCAACGGCTCGCCCACCAGCGCCAGTCCGCCGCCCAGCACCACCACCGCCGGGTGCAACAAATGCACCGCGTGCGAGAGGCCAAACGCCAGGTCCGCCGCCGTTTCGTCCAGCAGCCGCCGCGCGTCCGTGTCACCGGCCGCCAGGGCCGCGCCCAGATGCCGTGCCTCACCGCCGGTCGGCGGACCGGCCAGCCGGGCCAGCAAGCCGTCCGGCCGCGCGGCGATGCACGCGCGGATTTTCCGATCCACTGCCCAGCCCGAACAGCGGGATTCGACCGTACTGCCGGCGCGGTCCAACCGCACGTGGCCGATTTCGACCTCGCCCGGCGGCGCGCCGTGGTAAATCGCCCCGCCGCACACCAGGCCGCCGCCCACGCCGCTGCCCAGTGTCAGGTACAGGACCGGATCGTACCCGCGCCCGGCACCGAGGCGCGCCTCGCCCAGCGCGGCCACGTTGGCGTCGTTGTCCACCGCCACCGGCGCGCCGCTCAACTCCCGCAACCAGTCGCCGAGCGGGAAGTCCGACCAACCGCTGACGTGGTGTGAGCAGCAAATGCGGCCGGCGCGCCAGTCCACCGGCCCGCCGAACCCGACGCCGACGGCCGCCGGGCGCGCGCCGGTACAGACCTCGGCCAGCGTGGCGGCAATGCGGTCACGGATCCCCGCCGCGCCCTGGTCGTGGTCCACGGCAAAACGGAAGCGCCGGTGAATGGTGCCGGTGGCGTCGCCCAGCGCCAGTTGGAGCTTGGTGCCGCCGATTTCGATACCCAGCAGAGCCGGGGCGTCGGGAGCGGAGTTCATGGCCGGCCCTGGAACTAACGGCGCGCGCGCAGGCGTGCAAGCCCCGAGCCGATGGCCCGCGGGGTCAGGCGCCCGCGGCCAGCGCGTCGGCCGTGGCGCGGATGCGGTCCCAGGCGGCGGCCACGTGCCGCGCCCGGGTGTGGGTCTGGCCCACGCACAGCCGCAGCGTGTAGCGCCCGTCCAGTACCGTGTGCGTGAGGTACAACGCACCGCTGGCGTTGAGGGCCTCGAGCAGGCGGCGGTTGAAGTCGTCCCCCGCCCGGTGCCGGAAGCAAACCAGGTTCAACGGCACCGGCGCGGCCAGCTCGAAGTCGGCGGAGGCGCGGACCCGGTCGGCGAATTCCTGCGCCAGGCGGACGTGTTCGCGCACGTGGCGGCGCAGGCCCTCGGCGCCGTAGTGGCGGAGCACGCACCAGAGCTTGAGGGCGCGGAAGCGCCGGCCCAGGGGCACGTGCCAGTCGCGGTAGTCAATCACCGCGCCGCTCTGGCTGGCGGCGTTGCGCAGGTATTCCGGCTGGACGCTGAAGGTGCGGATGAAGGTGGCGCGGTCCGCCACCCAGAAGCAGTCGCAGTCGAAATTGGTGAACATCCACTTGTGCGGGTTGAAGGCGTAGCTGTCGGCCAGTTCGAGGCCGTCATGAATCCACCGGAACTCCGGGCACAACGCCGCGGTGCCGGCCATCGCCGCGTCCACGTGCAGCCACACGCCCTCGCGTTGGCAGATTTCGCCCAGCGCCCGCACCGGGTCCACCGCACACGAGGAGGTGGTGCCCACGGTGGCGCAGACAAAACAGGGCGTCCGCCCGGCGGCGCGGTCGGCCGCGATTTGCGCCGCCAGGGCGTCCGGGCGCAGGGCGAAGCGGGCGTCCACGGGCAGCAGGCGCAGGTTTGCCCGCCCCAGGCCGGCGATCTTGACGGCCTTTTCGACCGACGAGTGGGCGTGCGCCGAGGCGTAGGCCACCAGCCGGCCGGTGACGCCCTGTTCGTTGGTGGCAAAGCCGGTGGCCCGCTCGCGCGCGGCCAGCAGGGCGGCCAGCACCGCGCTCGAGGCGGTGTCCTGGATGACGCCGCCGCCCGGGCCGGAGGATTGGAAGCGCGCCGGCAGGCCGAGCAGCTCCGCCAGCCAGTCCAGCACGTGCGTCTCCAGCTCGGTGCACGCCGGGCTGGTGATCCACATCATGCCCTGCACGCCCAGACCGGCGGCCAGCAGCTCGCCGAGGATGGACGGGCCGGAGTTGTTCGCCGGGAAAAAGGCAAAGAAGTTCGGCGACTGCCAGTGGGTGAGGCCCGGCACGATCAACCGGTCCAGGTCCCGCAAAATTTCGGCGAACGACTCGCCGGCGGCCGGCGGGGCGGCGGGCAGGGCGGCGCGGAGTTCGCCGGGCCGCGCCCGGGACAGGACGGGAAAGGACTCGACGCGGCGCTGG
This sequence comes from Verrucomicrobiales bacterium, assembly GCA_037445715.1. Classification (GTDB taxonomy): domain Bacteria; phylum Verrucomicrobiota; class Verrucomicrobiia; order Limisphaerales; family J093; genus DSVZ01. The sequence goes on from JBBIJZ010000076.1 coordinate 8,197, forward strand.
TACTCGGCCAGCCAGTCCACCACGGCGTACCCCCAGCGGCGAAACGCTTCGGGCGACATGTGTTCTCCGGGGCCATCGGTCCCGGTGGCGGCGGGCAACGAGTCGGCGGGCGAGGGATTCATGGTACCGGCGCCCAGCCTGGGTCCGGGGCGGGGGGCGTCAAGCCGGGGTTCCAAACGTGAGCCGAACGGGACGGGCGGACCGCCGCCGTTCCGCGACCGGAGGGGGCCGCGGCGGGCCAGGTCACCCGCCTTCCTCCGTCCCGGCCAGGCCAAGGTTGGCCAGGATGCGCGAGACCGACCCCGCCTTGTTAAGGCTGTAAAAATGCAGGCCGGGCACCCCCTGGCGGAGGAGGTCCGCGCATTGGGCCGTGGCGTATTCCACGCCGAACTCGGCCGTGGCCGCGTCGTCGTCGCCCAATTCATCCAGGCGCCGGGCCAGAGCGGGAGGAATCGTGGCGCCGCACAGGGCGACGAACCGGCGGATTTGGGCGGTGCTTTGGATGGGGATGATCCCCGGTACGAGGGGCACGCGCACCCCGAGCCGGTCCGTCAGGTAGTCCCGCATCTCGTAGAAAAAGGCGTTGTCGAAGAAAAGCTGGGTCAGCACGAAGTCCGCCCCGCAATCAATCTTGGCCTTGAGGCGCTCCCAATCCACGTGCCGGCCCTCGCGGCACTCGAGGTGCCCTTCCGGAAAACCCGCCACGCCGATCGAAAACCCGCCGACCTGGCGCGTGAGCGTGACCAGTTCATGGGCGAAGCGGAAACCGCCGTCCACGGGGACAAAGGCGCCGCTGCCGGCCGGCGGGTCGCCGCGCAGGGCCAGGATGTTCCGGATGCCGCGGGTCCGGGCCTCCTCGAGCAGGGCCAGGATTTGGTCGCGCGTGGCCCCCACGCAGGTCAGGTGCGCCATGGCCGGCAGGGCGTGCTCGGTCTGGATGCGCTGCACCATGTCGAGGGTCTTGTCCCGGGTGCTGCCGCCCGCCCCGTAGGTGACCGAGCAATAACCCGGCCGCAGGCGGGCCAGGGCGGGAAGGGTTTTGGAGTAAAACGCCTGCTCGCCCTCGGCGGTTTTCGGGGTGAAAAACTCGATGGACACCACCGGCCGCCCCTGCGCGGCGGCCTCGGCGTACAAATCGCGGATGAACTGCATGGCCCGCCCGAAAGTGCCGGAGCGCCGCGCCAAAGCAAGCCCCCAGCCGGGAGCGGCCCCGGGGCGACTCGTGGAACCGGAGGCGCCGCTCGATTTGACGCGATAAAGCGCGCCCGCCCTTTCCCGCGGTCCGGGTCGGTTCTGCCACCGGGCCCGGCCGGGACGAGCAAATCCCGCGTTCAAGTCGTGAAACTGACCACCCGCGGCTTCACCAGCCGGGCGAAGTCGGCGTAGGGCATGCGGATGACCTCGGTGTGCGAGCCGGCGTTGAAGGCGATGTACTCGGAGGCGGCCAGCGCCGGCGCCACGTACACCTCCATGCCGTACAGGTTGCCGAGCGGGGGCATGGCGCCCACCTCGCAGTCCGGGAAACGGCTGGCGAATTCCTCCTCGGTCGCGAAGCGGATGTCCTCGACGCCGGTCAGCTCGACCAGGTCGTGCAGGACCACCTTGCGGTTGGCGGGCAGCACGGCCATGGCGAACTGGTCACCGATCTTGACGATGACCGTCTTGGCCAGGTCCCGGCCGGGCACGTGGGCCGAGGCGGCCACTTCCTGCGCCGTGTAGGCGGGAGAGTGGGTGATGGTGACGTACTTGACCTGGTGTTGGTCCAGAAACTCCTTGAGCTTGCGGGCAATCATGGCGCGCTCCTGGTTGAGTGTTCCTGGCCAAGCTACGCACCGGACCCGCAAATTCAACCGGAACCTGCGCCCCCGCGGCCCGGCTCCGCGGGTGCGGGAGGGCGCGCCTCAGAACAGGGCCTTGTACAAGCTGGCGTAGCTCTCGCGCAGCCGGTCGCACAGCCCGCGCCGGCGCCAGGCCTCCCAGGTGATCTCCCGGCTGTGCGCCAGGTCGCGCTCGATCACCGCCTCGGCCTGCCGGGCAAAGCCGGGGTCGTAAATGGCCACGTTGGCCTCGGCGTTTGCGCGCATCGAGCGGGCAGTGAAGTTGATCGAACCGATGCTGGTCCACTGGCTGTCCACCACCATCAACTTGGTGTGGAGCATGGTGGGCTGGTACTCGAAAATCCGCACCCCGCCGCGCAACAGCTCGTCATAGTCGCTGCGCGCGGCATAGCGGGTGAGCTTGATGTCGGTGTGCGGCCCGGGCAGCACCAGGCGCACATCCACCCCGCGCCGGGCCGCCGCCACCAGGGCCTGGCGAAAATCGCGGTCGGGCAGGAAGTAGGCGTTTTCAATCCACAGCCGCCGGCGGGCCGCCTGGATGGGCACGTAGTAATGCAACTTGGCCAGCGAGACATCCGCCCCCCGGGTGCTGCCCACCGCCTGGGCGCGCAACGGGCCGACGGCGGGCACCGCGAAGAACTCGCCCTCGCCGTCCGGGACTTCGCCGGTGGCGTAGAGCCAGTTTTGGAAGAACAGCCGCTGCAATTGCTGCACCACCGGCCCCTCCACCCGCACCACCACCTCGCGCCATTCGCCGGGGTGCCGGGCGTTGCCCGCCCAGCGGTCATCCACGCCAAAGCCGCCGGTGAAGCCGATGCGCCCGTCCACGGTGATGATCTTGCGGTGGGTGCGGTCGCCCGTTTTGGGCAGTTGCCAGAGCCGGACCGGCTTGTACACCCGGAATTGCACCCCGGCAGCCCGCAGGGCCGCTTCCAGCCCGCCGGTGCGCTTGCCCAGGGCATCCACCAGCACCCGCACGGCCACGCCCTCGCGCGCCCGGGCCGCCAGGGCCGCGGCAAATTCCCGCCCCACCCGGCCGTCGGCATAGATGTACAACTCCACGTTCACGCTGTGCCGGGCCCCGCGGATGGCCTCGAGAATGGCCGGGAAAAACTCGTCCCCGTTGTTGAGCAACTCGGCGCGATTGCCGCCCACCAATCCGCCGTCCTGCGCCCGGAGCACCCGCTCAAACGCGGGGTCCGCCACCCCGTAGGCCGGCGTGTAATGGTACGCCATGCGCTTGGCGTGGGAGGTGGCACAACCCGCCGCGCCCACCGCCAGCAGCCCGCACCACCACCAGACCCACCCCGCGGCCGGGCGACGGCGGGGCGCGGGCGCACCGGCCAACCGACCGGGGGACCCGCAGGCGGTGTGGGACGTGGCCAACACGCGCGCAGTTAAGAAAGGTCCGCCATGCAAACGCAACCTCAAAGCCCACCCGGCACACGCGCTCCGGCCACGCCCCGCGCGGGCTGCACGCTTGCCGCTGGCCGGCTTCGCTCGCCATACTGCGCCGGTGCTGGACATCAAACTGATCCGCGACCAACCCGAACTGGTCCGCGCCCGCCTGGCCAGCCGCGGTGCCGGCGAGGCGGCCCGACTCGACGAACTCCGGGCCCTGGACGAGCAACGCCGCCACCTGCTGGCCGAGGTCGAGTCGCTCAAGGCCGCCCGCAACCGTCTGGCCCGGGAAATCGGCGCCTTGATGAGCCAGAAAAAAACCGCCGAGGCCGAGGCCAAAAAGACCGAGTCCCGCCAACTGGGCGAACGCATTCCGGAGCTGGACCGGCAGATCGCCGACCTCGAGGCCCGGCGCGACGCCCTGCTCCTGCGCCTGCCGAACCTCCCCCACCCCAGCGTGCCGCCCGGCAGCTCCGCCGCCGACAATCCGGTGGTGCGCACCTGGGGGCAAAAACCCGACTTCGCTTTCCCGCCGCGGACGCACGTGGATTTGTGCCAGGCGCTGGGGCTGGTGGACTTCGAGCGCGGCGCCAAACTGGCCGGCAGCGGTTTCCTGCTTTACACCGGCTGGGGCGCGCGGCTGGAGCGGGCGTTGATTCAGCTCCTGCTCGATCTCCACGTCCACGAACACGGCTACACCGAGGTCTCCCCGCCGTACCTTGTCAGCCGCGACGTCATGGTGGGCGTGGGGCAGTTCCCCAAGTTCGAGGACCAGGCCTACGCGGTGCAGGAGGGGTTGGACACTTCCACCCTGGGCCAATGGTACCTGCTGCCCACCGCCGAGGCGCCCGTGGCGAACATCCACCGCGAGGAACTGCTCCGCGAGGCGCAATTACCGCTCCGCTACGTGGCCTACTCGCCGTGTTTCCGCGCCGAGGCCGGCGCGGCCGGCGTGGGCACCCGCGGCATGATCCGGGTGCACCAGTTCGACAAGGTCGAGCTGATCCAGGTGGTGCAACCCGAGGCGGGCTACGCCGCGCACGAGCAGATGGTCACCCACGCGGAGCGGGTGCTCCAGTTGCTCGGGCTGCATTATCGCGTGGTGCTGCTGTGCACCGGGGACCTGGGCTTCGCCAGCGCCAAAACCTACGACCTCGAGGTCTGGGCCCCCGGCCAGGGGGCGTACCTGGAGGTGTCCAGCGTCTCCAACTGCGAGGACTTCCAGGCGCGGCGCATGAACCTGCGCTTCAAACGCGCCCGCGACGGGCAGAACGTGTTCCCGCATGTGCTCAACGGCAGCGGTACCGCCCTGGCCCGACTGTTCGTCGCCCTGGTGGAAACCTACCAGCAGGCGGACGGCAGCCTGCTCGTGCCCGAGCCGCTCCGACCCTACCTGCGCGCCGAACGCATCCCGGCCTGAAGCGCGTCCATGCCCCCGCCCCACCCTGCCTCCGACCGGCCCACCCCCGGCCCCGCCGCCCCGCGCACCCGCGCGACGCGGCGCCCGGCCCGCTCCGACCCCGCGCCGTTGCGCGTGCTGCTGGCCAGCAGCGAGGTCGAGCCCTACGCCAAAACCGGCGGCCTGGCCGACATGACCGCCGCGCTGGGCAAATACCTGGCCCGGGCCGGCCACCAGGTGGGCATCGTCACCCCCCTGCATCGCGGGATGCCCCCCGCGCTGGCCAGGACCCTCCAACCTTTCGCCTGGAGCCTGGACCTGCCCCTGGGGACCACGGCGCACCACGCCGGCGTGAAGATCGCCCGGCCCGAGCCGAACCTGACGATCTACTTCGTGGACGCGCCGCAGTTCTACGACCGCGCCGGCCTGTACCTCGACCCCGCGAGCAAGACCGACTACGAGGACAACGCCGAGCGCTACCTCTTCCTGAGCAAGGCGGTGGTGAACCTGGCCCGGTACCTGCCCTGGAAACCCGAGCTGGTGCACGTCCATGACTGGCACACGGCGATCGTCCCGCTCCTGATCCGGCACCAGGCCTGGCACGAGGGCTGGCGGGACGCGCCCCGGACCGTGCTGACCATCCACAACCTCGCCCCCCAGGGCCGTTGCCATGGCTCGAAGTTCGCCCTGACCAACCTGCCGGCCTACTACTTCCACCCCGACGCCGCCGAGTTCTGGGGCGACTTCAATCCCCTCAAGGCCGGCCTGGTCTTTGCCGACGCCATCACCACCGTCAGCCCCACCTACGCCCGGGAAATCCTCACCCCGGAATACGGCGAAGGGCTCGACGGCCTGCTGCGCCAGCGCCAGGCGGTGCTCACCGGCATCCTCAACGGCGTGGACTACGAGGAATGGCGCACCGTGGGCAACCCCCACCTGCCCGCGTCGTATAGCGTGGAAGACCTCACGGGCAAGGCCACCAACAAGGCCGCGCTCCAGGCCGAGTTGGGCCTGCCCGTGCGCGCGGACGTGCCGCTCCTGGGCACCATCAGCCGCCTCGAAACCCAGAAGGGCGTGGACCTCATCCTGGCCGCGCTCGAGGAGATGCTCGCCACCGGGCTGCAATACGTGCTGCTCGGCACCGGGCGGGCGGACTTCGAGGCCGGCTTCCGCGCGCTGGCGGCACGGTTCCCCCGGCAGGTGGCCGTGCGCATCGGGTACGACCGCACCCTGGCCCATCGCATCGAGGCCGCGTGCGATTTTTTCCTCATGCCCTCGCGCTTCGAGCCCTGCGGCTTGAACCAGATGTACAGCCTGCGCTACGGCGCGGTGCCGGTGGTCCGCGCCACCGGCGGCTTGCAGGACTCGGTGACCGACCTGCGCGAAGACGCCCTGCGCGCCGACGGCATCAAGTTCCACGCCCCCACCGCCGCCGCCCTGGCCAAGGCCATCCGCAAGGCCCTGGCCCTGTGGCGCGAGCCGGCCCTGCTCGACCGCTACCGCCGTCAGGGCATGACCCGGGATTTCTCCTGGCAACGGAGCGTGGCCCGTTATGAAGCCCTCTACCGGCACCTGCGGGGACAATCCGTCGGCCCGCCGGGAGATTGAAGCCGGGCCGGCACCGCGCTCCGGGCCGGCGCGAAGCCCGGTTTCGGGGCAACTTCCCCGCCTTGCCCGGGCCACTTACCCGACCGCCCTGCCGCTTCAGCGCAACCAGAAGCTGAAGTACAGGTACAGCCCGGCCACCAGCGCCAGAATGACCCCGGCCAGCACCTTGTTGGTCGTGTCCCAACTGCGCCGGATTTCCTCGGCGGCTTCCTGGTGGATCGAGCCGTAGGTCAGCCCGCGAATCTTTTCCGGCGGCGGGGGCGGCGTCAGCAACGAGGCCACGACGATGATCACCGCGCTGGCCGCGAAGAGCAGGCCGGTCGCGTAGAGAAAGTTGAAGTCGCCGATGGCCGCCAGCCAGGCGGGGTTCTCGATCTTGCCCTTCCCGTAGAACGCCTGGATGGTGAGCTTGATCATGCCCAGCACAAACCCCGCCGCCAGCCCCCAGGTGGCGCCGGGCGAGTTGACGCGCTTCCAGAACAGGCCCAGGAAAAACACCGCCGTGATGGGCGGCGCCAGGTACCCCTGCACGCTTTGCAGGTACTGATAGAGACCGCCGCCCGAAATTCGGGCCATGACCGGAATCCAGATGATGCCCAGGACCACCACCGTGGCCGTGGCGATCCGGCCCACCGTGAGCAGGTGGCGCTCGCTCTGGCCGGGCCGGAGCTTCTCGTAAATGTCCACCGTGAAGAGCGAGGCGCTCGAATTGAACAGCGAGGCCAGCGAACTCATCAACGCCGCCAGCAGGCAGGCCACAATGAGCCCCCGGATGCCCGCCGGCAGGAGCATCCGCACCAGCGAGGGAAAGACCTGGTCCCCGTCAATGTCCGCCGAACCGGGCTTGAGCGGCAGATGGATGAGGCCCTTCTGGTGCAACGCCCAGCCGATCATGCCCGGCACCAGAAAAATCAGGACCGGCCACACCTTGAGCAGGCCGCCAAACAGCGCGCCGCGCCGCGCCGTGGCCAGGTCGCGCGCCGAGAGCGCGCGCTGGACAATGTACTGGTCCGTGCACCAGTACCACAGCCCGACGATGGGCGAGGCCAGGAGGATGCCCAGCCAGGGGAAGTCCGGATCGGAGAGCGGCCGCCACAGGGCGAAGTTGGCCGCGTTGGCCTTGCACGTGGCCACCAGCTCGCCCCAGCCGCCCAGCTTGGACAGCCCGATGGTGGTAATGACCGCCGAGCCGAACAGGATGATCACCGCCTGGGGTGTGGCCGTGGACATGATCGCCCGCATCCCGCCAAAGACCGTGTACACGCCGGTGACGATCACCGTGGTGAAGGCGCCGATCCAAAAGGCGTTCAGGGTCTGCCCGCCCAGCGTCAGCGAGACGTCCGGCAGCAGCGCCTGAAAGACGATGGCCCCCGCGTACACCGTGACGCTGACCTTGGTGAACACGTAGGCCACCAGCGAAACGCACGAGAGAATCCAGCGCGTCCGGGCGCTGAAACGCTTCTCCAAAAACTCGGGAATCGTCTGCACGCCGGCCTTGTAGTAAAAGGGCACGAACAGCCCGGCCAGCACCACCAGACACCAGGCGTGCAGCTCCCAGTGCGCCATCGCCATGCCGGTGGACGCCCCCTGCCCCGCCAGCCCCACGATGTGTTCGGAGCCGATGTTCGAGGTGAAGATCGAGGCGCCGATGACCACCCAACCGGCGTTCCGCCCGGCCAGGAAATAGTCAATGCTGTCGCGCTGGTGCCGGCCGTACCACCAGGCCACCCAGCCGATGACCACGAAATAGAGGGCGATGACAATCCAGTCCAGCCAGTGCATGTGCGTGCGAGGGTTGAGCGGGTTAATGGGGCCGGGCCGCCACGGGTTTTGCCCTCCGGCCCGGGCCATCAGGGAACCGCCACGGGCAAGGAACCGGCGCGCCGGCCGAGCCAGCCGGACACGGGGAACGGGCAAACCGGTTCATGCGCGTGACGTACTTTACTGAACAAGGTTAACGAAATCCGCCCCCCACCGGTCAAGCCCCGGTTTCCAGCCGCCAGTCCTGCCCCAGGGCCAACGGTTTCCGGAAACCGGGTCGCTACAGGACACGGCATTAAACTTGGCGCCGCCCCCGGCCGGGAATTTGGCTTTCCGACACCGGGACGACAACTTCCTTCCAACCGACCAAATCCACCGAGACTGCACCCCGGTACGACACCCCTGCATGGCGTCCGGTAGGGAGACGCTGCGCCGGCGCCGTGCCGCGCGCCTTCAGGGCAATTCCGCCGCCACCGTCGCTTCCCGCGCCCCCGCCGGGACGGCCACGGTCGTTTCCCGCCCGCCCGGCCAGCGCACCCACACCGCCGTGGGCGGCTCCGGCGCGGCCAACACCAGCGTGGCGCTGTCCTGGGACCAGTACCCCGAACCCGCGCGCACCTCGCGCAACGGCCCAAGCCGCTCCCCAAAACGCAGCCGCACCGCCGCGCCAATCCCCCAAGCGTTGCCCGGCGGACCCCGCAACCGCACCCGCAGACCGGGCCGCGCGCCGGTGTTGCGGAAGAGCCGGGTCTGGTTGCCGTTTTGCGTCACCACCAGGTCCGCCCGGCCGTCGCCATCGAAGTCTGCCGTGGCCGCGCCGCGTTGTTCGCCGTACACCGTCACGCCGCTGGTCGCGCCGGGCAGGGGCACCAATCCACCCCGGCCATCGCCGCGCAAAAGCAGCCCGCGCCCGGCGTCGTAGCGCCAGTGGTCGGGCGGCACGGCGAAGAAGTTCTGGCTCAGAAACACGTCCTCGGCCCCGTCGCCATCGAAGTCCGCTACCACCACGCCGAAGGCCGGCGCCCACTGGGCCTCGGCCGGCAGCGGGCGCGCCTCGAAGTGGTCGCCGCGGTTGAGCAACGCCAGGCTGGCCAGGGAGCGGGCCTCCAGCCGACCGGCGCGCGCCCGGCGTTCGCCCAGCAGCTCCGTCACGCCCAGCCGGCCGTAACGCTCGTAGGTGGGCGCCACGGCCGCCACGAAAGGCAGGGCTTGACGCACGGTCTGCAACCCGCGCAGCGGAACTTCCCGGCCGAGTTCCTCGTCCCAGGCCGCCTCGATCATATCGAGCGAGCCGCTCTCGTCGAAGTCGCCGTAGTACAGTCGCAGCGGGTGCTCCGGGCTGGGGCGGTGGAAGGTGTTCCAGCCCCAGTTGGCCACGACCAGGTCAGGGCGGCCGTCGCCGTCCAGATCGCCCGTGGCCGCTCCCTGCCACCAACCGGTCAATGCACTTAGCGTGGCCGCCGGCGCGGCGTCGGGCGGGCCGCCCTGCAGCGGCGGGTCCCAGCCGACAAACCGGCCGCGTTCGTTGCGAAAGAGGCGAACCGGTCCCCACTCGCAAGCCAGCACCAACTCGGGCCAACCATCGCCGGTCAGATCGCTGAACAGGGCCCCGGTCACCAGGCCAACGCGGTCGAGCAGCCGACCGGTCGTCTCGTCCTTCACCCAGCGGCCGCTTTGCTGACGGAAGAGCCACGCCGATGCCGGCTCGGGATAACGTTCGCCGGTGCAACGCCCCGCGACGAGGAGGTCCAAATCCCCGTCCGCGTCCACATCCGCCAGCGCCAGCGCACCCGCACTCCACGCCGCCGGCGGCAACGAATCGTCCATGCGGCCCGTGGCCAGCTCGTACTGACGCGCGACGGGCCCGATCTCGAGGGCGTCTTCGTAGTTGGCCGAGCCGGCCACGAGCACCACGTCGCCGGGACCGCGCGGCCAGGCCAGGACGGTGGTCTGATCGCGCGTGACCGCGAAATTCAGCGGCGGCGTGCGGCTGGGGCTGAAGCCGCCGCGGCCGTCGTTCAGATACAAGGCGAGCGTGCCGCCGTTGCCGCTGGCAACGATCAGGTCGTCGGCCCCGTCGCCGTTGACGTCCGCCCAGGACACGCCCGGGCCGAGCTGACCGAGCTTGCGCGGTAGCAGCGTTTGGCGGGCGAAGTCGTCGTAGGGGTTCTCGGGATGACGGTGACCGAGCCGCTCGCTGACGTCGGTGAAAAGCGGCGGCCCGGGCGCGGGAGTCGGGTTGGGAGCCGGAGCACCGGCAGCCGCCTCGTCCAGCTCGATCACGTGGTTGGCGGGCACGTGGCTCACCACGCTGCGGGCGCCCGAGCGCCAGGTGACCTCGACCCGCAGGCGGTTGGTGGCATGGCCGGCAGCGAAGACCCGCAGCAGTTCGCTGGACGAAAGGTAATGCCCGCCGGCGATCATTTCCTGGGTCTGCCGTACCGGGCCGCCTTCAACCGCGAGCCGGGCGCCGATGCCACCGGTGTTGGGCGGACGGCCGCGCAGACGCACCGCCAGGCGGGGAGCGGTCGTCTCGTTGCGCAACAGCAGGACCGGGCCGTTGAGCTGGTTGATGGCCACGTCCAGGTCGCCGTCGTTGTCCAGGTCGGCCAGGGCCTGGCCCTGCGCCACGCCGGGCCGGGCGTAGCCCCAGGCTTCGCTGACGTCGTCGAAGGTGAGGTCGCCGCGGTTGCGCAGGGCGACGTTGGGCGTGGCCAGCGGGGGGAATTGCCAACCCAGCTCGAGCATCTGGCGGCGGGTAAGGTTTTGCCGGAGGCGGGCGGCGCGCACCTGGTCGGCGATGTCGCCGTTCATGGCGTCGCGCTCGTGGCCGGTGGTCACCAGCAGGTCCTCGTAGCCGTCCAGGTCCACGTCCAGAAACACCGGGCACCAGGTCCACTCCGAGGCGGCCACGCCGGCGAACCGGCCCAGCTCGGCCCAGGTGCCGTCGCCGCGGTTGACCTGAAGCACGTTGCGCAGGTACTGCGGGCGGTCGTCCACCCGGCCGACTTCGAGGAACACCGGGACCAGGTCCCCCACCTGGACCGTGCGTCGGGCGTGCGAACGGCTGAGCATGTCGCTCACGAACAGGTCGTCGAGCCCGTCGCGGTTCACATCGGCCACGTCCAGGCCCATCGAGAACATGCAGGTGGTGCGCAGGGCCAGCCGGGGAGCGAGCCGGAACCGGCCGTGGCCGTCGTTGAGCCAGAAGCGGTCCGGCGGGCTGAAATCGCTGCACGTGTACAGGTCCGGCGCGCCGTCGCCGTTGAAGTCGCGGAACATGGCCGAGAGGGACCAATCGTAGGGCGGGCGGCTCAGCGGCCGGCCGTCTTCGTCCAGAAAAGCGCCGCCGGTCCAGGAGACCGCCGTGAAGCCGCCACGGCCGTCGTTGAGGAAGAGCGCGTCCGGCTCGCCGTACTCGGTCACCCGGCCCTGGGCGTCCACGGTGTAGCGGCCCTCGAGGTCCGGCTCGGTCACCGGCCGGTCGTTGACGTGGGTGATCACCGGCCGGCCTTCGACCAGGTTCACGCGGAACTTGGTGCCGGGCATGTCACGCAGCGTGGTGGTGCGGTAGTTGGCCACGTAGAGATCGAGGTCACCGTCGCCGTCCACGTCGGCCAGTGCCAGAGAATGCCCGGCGCGGCCGGGGTTCAGCGTGGCGTGCGGGGTGAACGTGCCCCGGCCGTCGTTCAGGAAAACGCGCGTCCCGGCGCCGAGGGTATTGACCGCCAGGTCCAGATCGCCGTCGCCGTCCAGGTCGGCGAAGGCCGCACCCGTGCAATCCAGACCGGGGCAATCCACACCGGCCCGGGCGGCGACATCTTCAAAGCGCCAGCCGCCGAGGTTGCGGTACAGCGCATTGGGCGAGTCCAGGCCGCAAAAAAACAGGTCGCACCAGCCGTCGCCGTCCATGTCGCCGGCCGCCACGCCAGAGCCGTTGAAGTAAATCTGGTTGGTCACGCTGCGCTCGCGCGCCAGGCGGTTGGTGAAGGTCACGCCGGTTTGCGCGCCGGACAGCAACGCGAATCCCACGGCGCGGGCGCCGGGCACCGGCTGGACCGGCCGGACGCAGCAGCCGGGGGCGAGTGCGGTAGGCAGTGGGTCCGCGGCATTCAGGACTGCCCTGCCCCACAGGAACAAGACGGCGATTAGGATCGGACCCAGCCGCATGACGGCCCCCACAAACCGGCACGACGGCGGTTTGTCAACTGAGTTCGCCGTTCACAGCGGGGATTGCGGACGCGGAGGCCATGGAAGAGCGGAAGCCCTATGCCTGAAACCGGATGCCGGATGCGGTGGGAGTGCGGGCACCCCGCCCGCCGGGTTCGGCGTCTCGCCGAACCCACCCACCGTCGCCGCTTTCGTGGCGAGCCAAGCGGCGGAGGGCATCGCCTCCCCCGGGCCGTCGGGCAGGTGGGGGGATTTCTCCCGTGGCCCGTCGGCGGGACGCCGACGGGGGCGGGGACGGTCGCGCTCCCCATCTCCGCAAACGCTCTATGCCGGATGCTCATTCCCCCCGTAGCCGGCTGGAAGCCGGCGAAACGGCAGGCTGGGTAGCCTGCCTTACGCTGCTGGTGGCGCCAGCCGGCGGAGAGCAGGCCGCCGCGTGACCACGGTGACCAATGGCGGCCTCCATTCGGCATCTGGTATCTGGCATCCGGCATCCGGCTCCGGCCTTCGATGTTTGACCTTCGCCTGTGGTGCAGGGTGGTGCAGGCCTCCGGCCTGCAAGCACCCGGCAGGCGGGACGGCTGCCCCACCCGGTTGCGGGCGGGAATGTCGGGCCAGCCGCAGGTCAATGCCT
>JBBIJZ010000077.1:0-20954 GCA_037445715.1 Verrucomicrobiales bacterium
GCGGCTGCCCACGGCCACCGCCACGCGCGCGCCGGGACGCAAGCCGGCGGCCCGCGGGCGCAGGCCGCGCTCGACCGCGTCGGTCAGGTTCAATGGCGGCCGAGCGGGAAACCGCTGGCGCAGCCGGACCATGCGGGGCAACGAGTCACCCGCCGGGCTGGCGGCCGGGAAGGTCATGGCGGGCCCATTGTCGCCGGCCCGCCGGGAATTGCCAGCGGCTTGAGCGCGGTTGGGGCGGCGGCAGCACCGCCGGGCGGGGCGACCCAAGCGGTCGGTTCAGTACACGCCTTCGACGATTTGCGTCTCCATCGCGCCGAAGGGGCGGACGTCGCCGACGCCGTCCCAGGCGTAGGGCGGCCGGGGCGGACGGCGGATGGCTTCGTCGCGCTCAAGGAAGCGCGGCATGAAAAACTCGCGGGTCATGGTGGTGAGTTCGACGCGGCCGAACTCGCCGTAGGGCACCAGTTGGTCAGTCTGGTCGGGCCTGACCACGCGCAGCACGGCCCGCGGCTGCGGGGCGTAGTAGGTGATGCTGAACTGGTCCTCGGGTTCGAGCGGCACGCTGGCGGCCAGGCCCATGAGGGTGTTGCCGTAGGTGGGGTAGAAGCCGATGCGGTTTTCCAGCAGCTCCTCGACGATGAAGCGCACCTCCTGCGGCTTCATCGAGGTGCCGCCGCAGAAGACGCCGCGGATGCCGGCGTCCCAGAGGTTGATCTTTTCGGCCAGGGCCTCGAGCAGCTTGGGCGTGGTGAACAATCCGGAGATTTTGCGATGGGTCAGCAGGGTTACGGCCTGGTCCACCACGTGGGCCATGTAGGCCTTGGCCTCGTCGTAGCGTTTGGCGGCCAGGAGCTTCTTCACCCAGCGCGGGTCCAGGTCCAGGAAGTAGCAGGGGCTGCCGCGCACGTTGGCCAGGTGCTCGATGGCCAGGCGGAGGCGGCGCGGGCCGGTGGGGCCCATCATGAGCCAGGCGCCGCCGCGGGGGAAATGGGCGTCGGAGAGTTTCGCGCTGAACTCGGAGTAATCCACCTTGTAGTCCTCCCAGCCGATGCGCTGCTTGGGCATGCCGGTGGTGCCGCCGGTCTCGAAGATGTTGTAGGGCCGGCCCCGGAAGGCCGCCGGCACCCAGACCTCGGGCTGGAGGTCGCGCAGCCATTCGTCCTGGAAGTGCGGGAAGCGGGCCAGGAGGTCGTCGAAGCTGCGGACCTCGCGGCGCGGGTCCCAGCCGGCGCGCCGGGCCCAATCGAGCCAGAACGGGCAGCCGGTTTCGGGGCTGAAATGCCAGGCGATGATTTCGCGCACGTGGGCGTCGAGTTGCTCGCGGGCCGCACGGACGGCTTCGGGGGCGACGGTGGGGATGGGCATAAACGACGGGAGGAGAGGGGAAATCAGGCGTTCCGTCCGGCCGGCGGGAAAAACCGCTCGACGATTTGCGGCGCGGGCGGCCGGGTCAACAGGGAGACGACCACCAGCGTCAGGGTGCTGGCGGCGCAGATGAACACCACCGGCATCAGACCGAAGACCAGCAGCTCATCCTCGCCCGGCGGACGGTTCGCGCCGGCCACGATGTCCCGGTAAAAGAGCGCCAACCAGACCGCCGTGGCCGCGGCCAGCGCCGCCAGCACGCCCGCCGCCGTGGCCCGCCGCCAGTACAGGGCGGCAAACACCAGCGGGAACAGGGCGGCAAAACCGGAGAAGCACCACACCCCCAGGTCGAAGACGTGGGCGGTGTCCTTGAGCCCGAGTGAGAGCAGATAGGTCACGGTCACGATGGCCACGATGAAGCCGCGGGCCAGCAGGATTTTTTGGCGGTCGTTGAAGCGGTCCGGCCCGGCCAGGCACACCACGATGTCCTGGGTGAACATCGTGCCCAGGCACATGAACTGGGAATCGAGGCTGGACATGATGGCCGCCAGCACCCCGGCGGCGACGATACCGGTGAGGATGGGCGAGTGTACCAGTTGATTCACCATGCGGCCGAGCACGGCATTGGGGTTGGCGCCCGGGCCCAACTGCGCCGTGGCCCACAGGCCGATCAGGATGCAGGGCACCCACACCAGCATGATGAAGATCGGATGCGCCACCACGGTGAGCCGGAAACTGCGCGCGCTGCGGGCGGTGAGCCAGTGCTGGAACAGGTGCGGGAACATGCCCACCGACAGCGGGACCAGGAAGTACGAGAAGAACTGTCCGTGCCCGATGAGGCCCTCGCGCACCAGGCGGGGTGCGCCGTAGGTGCTTTCCGCCACGCGGCGGCCGGCCTCGGCCAGTCCGCCCATCTTCTCGGCCACCAGCCAGAAGGCCACCAACCCCGCCGCCATGAAGACCAGGGTCTGAAAGGTGTTGGCCCACACCGCCCCGCGCAGTCCGCCGTAGAAGACGTAGCAGAGCACGATCAGGCACACCACGGCCGCGCCCAGCCAGTACGGGATGCCGCCGGAGAGCGGGTTGGGCCGCAACGTGCCATCCGGCCCCGGGATTCCCGGCAGGGGAAACCACTGCGGAAACGCGCTGGCGGTGGTGGACTGGATGAACTTGCCGGCCGAGATCACCCCCACCAGCAGGTAGGGAATCACCAGCAGCACGAGGATGGGGAACAGGGTGTAGCCCACCGCCGGCGAGGCGAAGCGCTCGCGGAAAAATTCGCACTGCGTGAGGTAGCCGTAGCGCTTGCCCAGCGCCCACAGTCGGATGCCCACCACGAAGAACACCGCCGAGTGGATCAGACCCGACCACGAGGCCATCAGCCCGTACACGCCCACGCCGGTGGTGTAGGCCTTGCCGGTCGAGCCCACCATGGCAAAACCGGTCATGGTGGTGCCGAAGATGGACATCAGCAGCAGAAACGGCCCCACCGAGCGGCTGACCACGAAGTAATCCGCGCTGGTGCCTTTGAAGAAATGGTTGCTGGCCAGACCCAGAGCGACCAGCAGCCCGAGGTAACCGACGATGACCAGAACCACCTGGGTGCCTTCGGCGAGGGCAAACATCATGGCGTCAGTGGGCGGAGGGGGTGGCGCGTGCGGCGGCGGCCGCGGGGCGGGCCGCGGAGCCTTCCTGAACCGGCTCACTGGCCCAGCGCTCCAGGGCGTCCGGCCAGGCGAAATGATTGGCCAGCGCCCAGAGCCCGCCGGCGGCGACCGAGAACAGGGCGTGGTAAAACAACCCGACGGGCAGGAAGCCCAGGACCAGGCGGCGGTCGCTCCACGCCCAGAAATCGTGGTGGAGCACAAAGAGCACGAGAAACAGGACGATCACCACGCGCCGGGAACCCGGCGTGGTGCGCGAAGGAGGCGGGACAGGCGTCATGGCGAGGGGCGTTTCGATCAACGGCCGGGCGGCAGCGCGGTGGCGGCGGGGCGGTCGCCCGGCTGCACGGCAGCGGCGGAGTCGTGGAAGGCGTAGAGGTGAGTGTTGCAGCCCACGTAAATCACGCCGTTGGCCACCACCGGGGTCGAGTAAATGGGCGCGCCCAGGTTGCATTCGCTGAGCAGCTTTTTCTCCTTCGCCGCCGCCAGGACCACGAAGTCGCCGTCCTCGTCCCCCACGTACACCTTGCCGTCGGCCACCAGCGTGCTGCCCCACATGTGGGCCTTCATGTCGTGGGTCCAGTAGAGCTTGCCCGTTTCCGCGTCCAGGCAGTGCACGAAGCCGGAGAAGTCGCCCACAAAGAGCAGGCCGCTGGTGGGGTCAATCGAGACGGTGGAGATGCTGCGGTGGATGCCGCGGTACTCCCAGAGCAACGCCTTGCCGGTGACGTCGCCGGTCCGGGTGGCGTCCACGCACACCAGCCGGCCGACGCCCTCGCCATGCTCGGGGTCCTGGCCGATGGCCACGTACACGCGGTTCTTGTAGAAGACCGGGGTGGCGTTGATTTCGCTCGGGCCTTCGGCGTCCGGGTAGCGAATCGGCTTGCCGTCCTTGACCTTGTACTCGGGCGGGTTGCAGTCGAACCACCACACCTTTTTGAGGTAGTTCAACTCCGGGTCCTCCTCGTGGTTGAGCGGCGGCCCGGGCAGCACGGGGACGATGGGTTCGCCGCTGCCCTTGGCCGGCCGGGCATCGAAGGCGTACAGCACGCCGTCGCCACCACCGAAAAACACCAGCCAGCGGCCGTTAACCTGGCCGGCCGAGGCCGAGCCCCACTGGCCGTGGAAGATGCGCGGGCCGATGCCGGCGTTGTCCTCGCCGGCGAGTTCGCCGGTCTTCTTGTTCACGGCGATGAAGCTCGGCGCCAGGGGCGAGGGGATGTTCACATGGGTCCAGTCCTGGCCGTTGGAGGTGCAGACATAGACCAGGTCACCGACCACCAGCGGGGAGCTGTTCGAGGCGTTGTGGGGGAAGACGCCCAGTTCGTTCATCATGTCGTACACCCAGATGATGTCGGCGTCGTGGGGGCCCAGCTTGGCCGGCGGCCGACCGGTGTCCTTGACGAAGTAGTGGGCCTCGTCGGTGAAGGGGCCGTCGTTGCCGTTGGCCAGGCCCTCGGTGTCCAGGCACATGACTTCGCAGCGACTGGTGACGAGGTAGAGGCGGTTGCCTTCGATGGTGGGGGAGGAGAGCAGCCCGAGGTTTTCCCAGTCGTTGACCTTGCCGGACTTGAGCTTGGGCACGACCAGGTGCCAGAGGAAGTTGCCGGTCTTTTCGTCGAAGCACATCAGGATGCTGCGGTCGCCCAGGTGCTGGGGGTCGCGGGGGAAATCATTGTTGGTGCCCACGAAGACCTTGCCGCCGGCCACGCTGGTGTTGCCGTAGCTCTGGGTGCCGAGCTTGGCGACCCACTTCACGTTCTTGGTCGTGGTCAGGTCCACGTCCTCGGTGCCCGGCTTGAACTGACCGGGCTCGAAGCGGTCGGGCAGGTTCCTGGCTGGGGAGTACATGTTGCGGTGGACGGTCCGACCCCACATGGGCCAGTCCTCCGCCCGCAGGCCGGTGTGGGCCAACCCGCCGAGCAGGGCCAGGGCAAGGAGGTATCGCGTGGTCATCGTCAGGTTCTTCATCTTGCTCTCCATCTTGATCTTAATCTGCGGTTTTTTCTGTGGCCCTCCCCCACGGAGGGGCCTCTTCGTGGAGTCGGTCATCGGCGTTGCAGCGAATCAATCCGACCAGCATGGCCACGATTTCCCGGAGGAAATCCTTCCCACGGACCGCTGCGCCGGAGGGCATCACCCGCGCTGCCACCAGAACATCCAAAGCCGCGGCACACTCCAGGGCCGAACCGCGGGCAATGCCGAAAAAAATGACACCGGTCGGCGGCGGTATGTCGGCCGTTGCCCTCGGCGATGTTGAGGGGGATCGAGGTGGCCGCCCGGTCCAATTGGGTCCGCGCCGGGTGCCTGAGCGCCGCCCACTCCGGCAGTTCGGTCAGCCATGCCACAAACTCCAGGGCACGCCGGTACACCGCCAGTTTTTCGTGGTCGAAGCGGGGCGTCATGGACGAGAGGGGGTGGATTAAGAGGAAGAGCAAGAGCAAGACTGCTGGGGCGTCAGTTGTTCGGCGTCACCACCACGTTGTCCAGAAACACCCGCATGTCCTGCGGGGCGAAAGCGAACAGGCCGGGGCTGCCGGACTTGTGGGCGGTGCGGTGGGGCACCTCGATGGTCCAGGCGGCCGGCTCGGGCTCACCCCGCTTCCAGGCCTTGGCGCGGACGACGCCCGAGCCATCGGGCTGGAGGTCCACGCGGGCCTTGAGGGTGTACCATTCGTTGGGCGACCAGCGGAAGGGCACGGCCACCTTGAGGCGTTCCTGATTCGAGTTGACCTCAAGCTCCTGCGAGTTGCCCTTGAGGATGATGGCGTAACGCTGGTTGACCACGCCCACTTCGGACATCTTGCGGCGGGTGCCCTCGCTGCGCACGTCCGCCTGAATGGTGTAACCGCTCATGTCCGGTCGGCCGATGAACGCCGTGCCGCGCTGGAAAAACTTGTTGTCAATCGTCTTGGTCAGCGCCTTGGTGCCGTCCACCTCGCGCACCTCGAAGCGGAACCGCGCGCCGATCCACGCCAGCGGCGGGTAGGCAAACTTCGTGGGCGGCTCGACCGTGTTGGTGGTGGTGTTGGTCAGCTCGAAGCTCTCGAAATCTTCGCGCAGAGGCAGCGGCGGCAACACCCGGCCGCGGATGTAGCCCTTGAGCCCGTCCAGCGTGGCTTCCCAGGCGCCGGCGGACATCTTCGCACCGGCGGGAATCTCCAGTTCGCCCCGCTCGTTGAAACGGCCCTCCATCGTGGCCTTCACCAGGGCCATGGGCGGCACGTACGGCGCCCACTGCAGCCTGGACACGTCCCGGACCTCCTCGACCAGGAGGCCGTGCGCATCCAGCTTGCGGGCGCGGAAACGGGCCTTTTCACCGGGCTTGAGCACGACCTCGGCGGGGATGATCTGGAGCTGGGTCGCCGGGCCGGGGGCGGGCCAGGCGGGTTGGGCAAGGGGCTTGGGGCGACCCGGGTTGTCGCCGCGCCGGCCGAAGCAGTACAGCTTGCGGGTGGTCTGCTGGTAAATCTTGCCGTTCCAGGCCGTGGGCGTGCCAAAGCAGCGGCCGTCCAGGTCGATGTGGCTGAGGATTTCCGCCGAGTCCCCGCGGTCGGCGATGATGTAAAACCCGCCTTTCCGGCCGGCCTCGTCACTGCTGCCCTCGGTTTTAACGGCGGGGTCGTCCAGGATGGGCACGTAGAGGCGGCCGTCGGCGTACAAGGGACAGGAATTGCGCTGCTCGATGCCGAGGGTGACGCTCCAGAACTGCTTGCCGGAGTTGACGTCCACCGCAATGAGGTCGCCCTTTTCCTTGACCACGTAGATGCGGTCGCCCACGAGGATGGGCGAACTGGTCGAGGTCGAGGCGTCCAGGGTCCACAGCTCGACCATGGCCCGCTCGACCTGGACCGGACCAGCGGCACCCTTCTCCGGTTCGATGTCCGGGATTTTGAAGGCCACCATCTGCCCGGGCTCATAGGGGGTGCCGAAAATGACCACCACCTTGTCGTTGTTGTGGACCAGGACGGTGGCGTTGATGCCGGCCTTGGCCAGCGGCACCCGCCAGAGCGGGTCGCCGGTGCGGGCGTTGAGGCAAACCACCGAGCCGTCGCCGCAGGCGGCGATGAGCACCCGCTTGCCCCGCAGCCAGGTCAGGTAGGGGTGCGAAAAGGAATTGTCCATCGGCCGGCCGCCGGGCGAGCTGGCCCAGACCAGCTCACCGGTCAACTTGTCGAAGGCGTAGAAACGGTCCCCGCCGGCACCCTGCGCGCCCCAGTTGCTGGTGATGCCGCGCGTGATCACCAGGTCGCGGTCCACCACCGGCGAGGCGGTGCGGCTGTTGGGGAAGGTCAGCCGGCCGAACTCCTCCATCAAGGCCCGCTGCCACAGCGGCTGGCCGTCCGCGGTGAAGCCGGCCAGGATGCCCTGGGTGCCCTGCATGTACACGTGGCCGGTCTCCGGGTCCACGGCGGGCGATGCGGTGGCGTAGCGCAGGTAGATGGTGTCGCTGAGGTAGTCGTTGAACGTCCGTTTCCAGAGCAGCTCTCCGGTCTCGGCGTTGAAGCAGGCCAGGCCTTCCTGCAGGTCCGGGCCGTCATCCTTGTAGCCCATGATGTACAGCCGACCGTCCGCCACCACGGCCGTGGATTGCCCGGGCCAGTCCGCCGTCCACAACGCCTCCTCCTTCGATACGATGCGCGCCGGCAGGCCGGTCTCGCGGGAAACGCCGCACTGTTCCGGCCCGCGCCAGGCGAGCCAGCCGTCCACCGCCGCGGTGGCCAGGGAGGATGCCGACAGGAGCGCGGCCGACAGCGCTCCCACCAATCCCCAGTGGCGACGGCCGGAGAGGGAGCGGCCGGGCGGGACGCGCCCCCCGGACCGCGGGCAAGCGAAAATTGCCATCATGGGCGCCAACTATTGGCCGGTTTTTCGGTTTGGCAAACAAAATCGTCACTACACGTATGATTCCTGCGCTTGGCGTCCGGACGGCGGGCGCCTACGCTGGCGGGCGTGACGCCGCCGTCACCAACCCAACCGCACCGGTCCCGTGCCCGCTCCCGCGCGGCCGCCGCCAGCAGGCCGTTCGCGCTGCGCCGCCTGCCGCCGTTGTTGCGCCGGGCCTGGTTCAGCCTCAACCAGGCCTTCCGCCGCCGCATCGCGCATCTGCGCCTGACCCCGGACCAGTACACGGCACTGCGCCTGTTGGCCGAGGCGGGGGACGCGGGCTTGCGGCAGCGGGCGCTCACTCCGCTGATGGCCAGCGACCCGAACACCATCGCGGCGTTGCTGGGCCGGATGGAAAAGGCCGGCTGGGTGCGGCGTGTGCCGGACCCCGCGGACCGGCGGACCCTGCGGGTGACGCTCACCGCGGCCGGCCTGCGCCGCTTCGAGCGCGCGCGGGCCATCGCCCTGGCGTTGCAGGCCGAGGTGTTGTCCGCGCTGCCCGCGCGGGAGCGGGAACCTTTTCTGGCACGGCTGGAACGCGTGGCCGAGGCCTGCCGGACAGCGGCCGAGGCCGGGCGCGCGGCGGGCGAAGCGGAGGGCGGAGCCGCCGGTTAATCCGCGCCTTCGCCGAGTTGCTCGAGCAGGCTCAACGCCGCGGCGGCGTCGGGGTGGCCGGGCGCCAGTTCGAGCACGCCGCGAAACTGGGTGCGCGCCCGTTCGATCTGGCCCTCGAGCGCAAACCACAAGCCGCGCTGGTAGAGCAACTCGACCGCCAGCTCCGGTGGCGGTTTGTCCCCCGCTCGGCGGCTGGCCCGGCCCAGGTGTTGCAGGGCGCGGGCGCGGCCGGTCTCGGAGTGGTCCACTTTGAGCAGGGCGGCGGCGAGGGTGAGGTGGGCCAGGGGGTCTTCGGAATAGCGTGCCTGGAGCAGTTCGGCCTCGAGGCGCATGGCTTCGAGTTGCCGGGTTTTCTCCAGCGCCTTGGTCAGCAGGAGACGGTTGCGGGGTGAATCGTGGTGTTCGACCCGCTGGCGGCAGACCCGGAGCAGTTCGTCGTACTCGCGGGCAAAGGCCAGGGCGAAGGTGAGCGCTTCCCAGGCGCCCTCGTTGTCGGGGTCCAGGGCCACGGCCCGGCGCAGCGAACTCAACCCGCCGGCGTCATCGCCCAACAGGAAAAATTGCAGCAGCCCGGCCACGCCCAGCGCGGCGGAGGCGTGCGCGGGCTCGGCGTCCTGGCCCAGGCGTTCCAGTTCGGTGAGGGCGTCGCGTACCCGCGCACGGGTGGAGTCGGGCAGGGTGGGCCACAATTCGCGGTTGAGCAGGTCGCCCAGCGTGGTGGTGAGCGGGCGGGTGGTGCTGGTGACCACCTCCAGCAGGGCCAGGGAACCGAGGGCTTCCGGGTCCTCGGGCGCCAGTTCCACCGCGCGGCGGAGATCCGGCAGGGCATCGGGATGGAAAACGGCGCGCAGGAGCGGGGCCGGTTCGTCGGGGGCGGGCCGGGGGTTGAGGCGCGCCTCCAGCCAGCGGTGGTTGGTGCGCACGGTGGCGCGGGCGCGATGGGCTCCGGCCTGGTCGCTGCCGAGTTCGACGGCGCGGTCCGCGGCGGCCAGGGCCTCGGCCAGGAGCCGGCGGGCCTGCTCGGCCCGGGCGGACTCCGGGGGGTCAGCGGGGTCGTTCAGCAGGCTTTCCAGGCCGGAGTCGGCGGAGCCGGCGGGCGGCACCGGCTGGACCAGGCCCAGGGCGCGACTGGAGAGCAGCAACGCCAGCCGGGCGTGCGGGCGCCAGTGGTCGGGTGCGGCCCGGACCGCGCGCCGGAGCAGACGCTCGGCTTCGTCCAGCCGGCCCAGTTCGCGCAGCACCTCGGCATGGGCGGTGAGCCGCTCGGGGTCGGCGCTATCTTCGGCGCCCTGCTGGCGGTACAGCTCGGCGGCGCGGGCCAGGAAACCTTCCCGGGCGCGCCGGTCCCCGGTCCGGTTGAAATGATCGGCCAGCTCGGCGTAGAGCGCGGGGTTGTCCGGGCTTTCCTTGAGGCGACGCCCCAGGTCTTCCAGGACGCGGGCGGGCACGCGGCGCGGTAGAATCAGGGTATGGCCGCGGACCGGGTGGAAATCGAGGCCGGTCTGGAAGCTGATCTGGGGCAGGCGGGTCAGTTGCTCGAGCCGGGCGCGGGCACTGGTGGGCACCGCGGCCTGCAGGCCGAGCGCCAGCACCGCCCCCAGCAGCAAGCCAACCCCGAGCGGGACCGGACAGCAGGCGCGCCAGTTCACGGGGCGAACTTAACCGGGCGGGGGCGCGTCCGCCAGCGGGCACCGTCAGGCCAGCCGTTCGGCCAGAATTTCGCGCGCCCGGGCGGCGCGATGCTCACGGAGGCGGTCGCGCAACTCGGGGCGTTTGAGGCCGAGGATGGCCACGGCCAGCAACGCGGCGTTGACGGCACCGGCCTTGCCGATGGCCAGGGTGCCCACGGGGATGCCGCCGGGCATTTGGACGGTGGAAAGCAGGGCATCGAGGCCCTTGAGCGCGCTGCTTTCCAGCGGCACTCCCAGCACGGGCAACACCGTGTGGGCGGCGGTCACCCCGGCCAGGTGGGCGGCGCCGCCGGCGGCGGCGATGAAGACTTCGAGGCCCCGGGCTTCGGCGCCGGCCACGTATTCGGCGGTTTCTTTCGGGGTGCGGTGGGCCGAGAGGACCCGGCATTCGTGCGGGATGCCGAACTGGTCGAGGGTTTCATGGGCGTGGCGCATCACGTCCCAGTCGGACTTGCTGCCCAGGAGGACGGCGACCAACGGCGGCGCGGTTTGTTGCATGGGCGGAGGCTAGGGGCGGCCAAGGTTGGGTCAAGGCGGTTCGGGCGGCGCCGGCTTGTGTGGCGGCGGGCGGTCTGGTATAGGACGGCCATGCACTGGCAGATTCCGGGCCTGCCCGCACGGCGGGCCCAAAAGGCACGTTGCCGTCAGGGTGTCGGTTGGACAGTGGGCGGGTTCGCGTGGGGTCTGGGGGGCGTGGCAGCCCTGCTGGCCGGTACCGTGGCGGCGGCGGAACCCGCGGATTTCGAGCGCGCCCGGGCGCATTACCAAGCGGCCTGCGCCGTGTGCCACGGGCCCACCGGGCGCTATGACCCCACCCTGCCGGGTGTCAAGCTGCTTGACCCCAAGCCGGCGGACTTGAGCGACCCGCTTTTCAACAGCCGGGAGCCGAGCAGTGACTGGTATCTGGTGATCAAGCACGGCGGGCCGGCGCTGGCGTTTTCGCCCGCCATGCCGGCGTTCCAGGACGCCTTTTCGGACGACGAAATCCGGGGGTTGGTGGCCTATCTGAAAACCCTGCCCGGACCCCATCGTTACCCGCCGGGGGATCTGAATTATCTGCTGGCCTTTCGCACCAAGAAGGCGTGGCTGGAGGACGAGGTGGTGATCTGGACGCGCTTTGATCGCCGCGACCAGGTGGGGGACGATGTGCTGACCACGGCGGTGGAACTGGAGAAACGCTGGGGCGCGCGCTGGCAGACCGAACTGAAACTGGCCTACGGTTGGGAGGGTCCGCGGGGCAACTGGGACGAACTGGAGGTCGGCTTCAAGTACGCCCTGTACGACCACCTCGAGCGCACCTTCCTGCTCACCGGGGGCGCGGACCTGGCCTTTGCGCTGCACGGGGACGCCTCGATGCAAGTCATCCCTTTTCTGGCCGCCGCGAAAGGGTTGGGCGACCAGTTCACCCTGCAAACCAGTCTGCGCACTCACCTGCCGCCCGAGGAGGTGAGCAGCGGGGACCTCGCCTGGGCGATGGCCCTGCACTGGGTGCCCACGCCCTGGCCGCGCGGGGTGTTTCCCGGCGTCGAACTGACGGCCACGGTCCCGTTCGAGCCGGGGGCGCGCGAGGCCGCGCGGTGGACGGTGCTGCCGCAGTTGAATCTGGGGCTGAGCCGGCGCGGACACGTGCGGGCGGCCGTGGGGGTGGAGTTGCCGTTGAACGACCGCACCTACGACTTCCGCGTCCACACCTACCTGCTGTGGGATTTTGCGGACGGGATGTTCTGGGAGGGCTGGCGCCGGCCGCGGCTCAAGCAGCTCAGCCAGTACGAGTGACCCCGGGGGCGGAGGTCCCGCGCCGACGGGGGCTGGCCGCGACAGCTCCGGCAAAAAACAAGCCCCGCGCGGGCGGGGCTTGGGGAAACGGACGGCGGCGGACCGGGGACCGACGGGTCAGGGTTTTTTCTCGGGCTTCGCGTCGAGCGCGCCCGGCGGGGCCTTGGCGTTGAGTTCGTTCAAGACCTCCTGGGTCAGGTCCGGCAGGCCGGTGGTGAACATGATGACGGGCACCTGGTTTTGCTCGGCAGCGGTGTTAAGCACCAGGTTGTAGCCGGCCGCCCTGGATTTGGCTTCGACCACCTCGCGGATGTCGCGGAAGATGTTTTCGCGCAGCCGCTGGATCTGGTCGGCAATCTGGGTGCGGAAGTTGGTGTCGTAGTCGCGCACGCTGCGCTCGATTTCGCGGATTTCAAGCAGCTTGCTGTTGGCGGCGTCGCGGCGCTTGCGTTGTTCCTCCTCGGAGACGGCGGGGTCGCGGGCGCTGCGGTCCAGCTCGCGGAACTCGGCGTTGAGCTTCTCGAAGTCCTCCTGCATTTTACGCCGCTCCTTTTCGTACTCGGCCTGGCGTTCCTTGATGGTGGCGTCGGATTGCTTGGTCTTCCAGTAGCCGTCGAAGACGGCCTTCATGTTGATGACGGCAAACCGGTTTTGGGCCTGGACACTCAGGGAGGCCAGCCCCAGCAACAGGCTGACCAAGAAACTGCGGGTGAGGGTTTTCATGAATGCGGGTCGGGTGTGGGGTTCAGGGACAAAACTCAATAGTCGCGGGTGTAGCCGACGCTGAACTGGAAGCGGCCGTCGTTCCCCACGAAGCGGTCGTGGGTGAGGGGGATGGCGTAGTCCAGGCGCAACGGCCCCATGCCGGGGATGTTCAGGCGGATGCCCAGGCCCCAGTTGTCGGTGTAGGCGCCGTAGTCGGGGCCGGCGGTCTGGAAGCTGTAGGCGTCGGGGTACACGTTGCCGACGTCATAGAACGCGGCCAGGCGCAGGCGTTCAATGATGGGGATGCTGTACTCGGCGGAGGCGAACCAGAAGGTGCGGCCGCCAAGGGGTTCGTCGCCGGTGGCGTCATAGGGACCAACGCTGCGGAAGGGGTAACCGCGCAAGGTATAGAGGCCGCCCAGGAAGAACCGGTCGAAGAGCCGCACGCGGGTGTCGAAGCCGTGGTTGTCCACCAC
The DNA here is from genome assembly GCA_037445715.1 of Verrucomicrobiales bacterium. Classification (GTDB taxonomy): domain Bacteria; phylum Verrucomicrobiota; class Verrucomicrobiia; order Limisphaerales; family J093; genus DSVZ01. The sequence continues at coordinate 13,180 of JBBIJZ010000077.1, forward strand.
GCCGATGCGGCCGACCAGTTCCAGGACGTGTCCGGGCAGCAGGCCGCGGAAGTAGTGGGCGGTTTCCAGTTCGAGTTTGTAAAAGTCGGTGTCGCCGCCGAGCGGACCGCCGGCGATTTCGCCCCGAAGGGTGGTTTGCTGGCCGCGGTTGGGCAGCAACACACTGTTGCGCGTGTCGTAGGTGAGGGAGGCGAGAACCTTCGAGGCCAGCGAATAGCCCTCCTCGGCGCGGATTTCGGGGGGGACGCGGTCCACCGCGACGGGTTGGCCGTCCGGGCCGGGCACGATCTGGGCAGCGGGCAGGTTGACCACGCCGATGTTTTCCACGGCGTAACCCACGGTGCCACGCCAGAAATCGCTCCAGAGCGAGCGGGTGAGGGTGAGGCGGGCGCCCCCCTGGACGATGTCGTACAGGTCGCTGTAGAAGAGCAGCTCGCGGTAGAACAGGTCGGTGGCCAGCGCCAGTTTGCGGCCCAGGAACCAGGGCTCGATGAAGGTGAGCTGGAAGTCGCGGCGGCGGGTGCCCACGGCCAGGCGCAGGCGCAGTTTCTGGCCGCCGCCGGTGCTCAGGAAGTACGGGGGCTTGAACAGGTCGTAGTTGCCCTGGCTCAGCTCGAAGAAGCCGGTGAGCTGGTCCAGCGAGCTGAAGCCCGCGCCCACGCGCACGTCGCCGGTGCTTTTTTCCTCGACGCCGATGACGAGGTTTTTGCGGTCGGGCACGTCGGTGGGCTCGGGAGCGGCGTCCACCTTGCTGAAGTAGTTCAGGCCGTAGAGACGGTTGGTGCTGAGCTTGACCCGCACCATGTCAAAGACCTCGCCGGGGTGGACCGCCAGCTCGCGCCGGATGACCCGGTCGCGGGTCTTGGTGTTGCCACGGATTTCGATTTTCTCGATGTAGGACTTTTGGCCCTCGTTGACGCGGTAGGTCACGTCCATCGTGCCCTGGGCGGTGTTGGGCGTCAGTTGCGGGCTGATGATGGCGTCAATGTAGCCGCGCGCCCCGTAGAAGTCCTGAATGCCCTCGCGGTCGCGGGACAGGCCGCTGGGCGTGAAGACGGCCCCCGGGCCCATGCTCAGGCCGCGGGTGTACTTGCCCTTGTCACGGGTGACCATGCGGGTGGTGATCTCGTCGGCCGGGAAGGTTTGGTTGCCGTGGAATTCCACCGCGCCCACCCGGTACTGGGTGCCTTCGTTGACGTAAAACTTGATCACCATCCACTTCGGGTTCACCTGCTCGAACTGTACGTCCCGAATCTCGAAGTCAATGTAGCCCGCCTCCCGGTAGAACTCGGTCAGCCGCTGCCGGTCCTCGGCGAAGACGTCGTCCTTGAGTTTGCCGCTGCCGGTCAGCCAGGAGAACAGCCAGTGCCGCCGGGTTTTGAGGGTGCGCCGCAGCTTGCCCTGGCGGAAGGCCCGGGCGCCGATGAACTGCACATCGTCAATCTTCACCTTCGGCGCCTCGGTGATCTCGAAGGTCACCGTGCCCCGCCCCAGCGCCGCGTCAATGACCGGCACGTACTTGACCTGGGTGCGCTGGTAGCCGGCTTTCTGGTAGAGCTTGAGAATTTCCTGGGTGTCGTTGAAGAGCTTGCGCTCGTCCAGCGGCTGGCCGGTCTTCGAGGTGACCTTCTTGAGCAGCTTCTTGTCGGAGTACTTCGTGTTGCCGCGGAACTGGATTTGCGTGAGGGTCGGCTTGCCCTGCACGCGGAAGACCAGCTTCACGCCGTCGGCTTCGGGGACTTCGACCACCTGGATGTTGTAGAAGTAGCCGGTGGCGTAGAGACTGCGCACGTCGTCGTCCACGCTGGTGCGTCGGTACACCTCGCCGGGCCGGACGCGGATGCTGGCGCGGATGAGCCCTTCGCTGGCCGCCGGCGGGCCCACATGCTCGATTTCGATGGCTCGGATGACGGGCCCGGTCTGGGCGTGCAGGGCCGCCGCACCCAGGAGCAGACACAAGACCGGCCAGAGCCGGCGCAGCCAGGCGGGGCGGTTCATGCGGCGGCGTCGGAGGTTTCGGCGGCGGCTTCTTCCACCGAGAGGGGCGCGCCGCTCTCGAAGCGGGTGAAGGCCTTCAAGAAGGTCAGGTGGACGTCCCCGGTCGGGCCGTTGCGTTGCTTGGCGATGAGGAGATTCACCGGCACGGCTTCATTGGGTGTTGTCGTGTCTTCTTCGTCCGCCGGCGCCGGCTCGCGCGGGTCTTTCGGATTGGCCTTGTACAGCAGGCCCACCACGTCCGCATCCTGCTCGATGGCGCCGGACTCGCGCAGGTCCGAGAGCCGCGGCTTGCGCGTCCGGTCGCGTTCCAGATCGCGGTTCAACTGGCTGAGCACGATGACCGGCACGTCCAGTTCCTTGGCCAGGGCCTTGACGCCGCTGGAAATCTCCGCGATTTCCTGGGCGCGATTCGGGTCCCCGCGGCGGGGGTTAGCAGACTGAAGCAACTGGAGGTAGTCAATCACAAAGAGCCGGATGTCATGGCGTTCCTTCAGCCGCCGGGCGCGGGCGCGCAGTTGCAGGATGGTCAGCCCCGCCGTGTCGTCAATGTAAAGCGGCGCCTGGGCCAGGACGCCGGAGGCCTCGGCCAGGCGGGCCAGGTCGGCCTCGTGCAACCCGCCCTCGCGGATGGTGTGGTGGTTCACGCGTGCCAGCGAGCAGAGCAGGCGCATGGTCAACGCCTGCGCCGTCATCTCGAGGCTGAAGACGCCCACCGGGTGCCGGAGGACCGTGGCCACGTGCTCGGCGATGTTCATGGCCAGGCTGGTCTTGCCCATGCTCGGGCGGGCGGCGATCACGATCATTTCCCCCGGCTGCAGGCCGTTGGTCTTGCGGTCCAGATCGGGAAACCCCGTGGCCAGGCCGGACAACTGGCCCCGGTGGTTGAAGAAGTACTCGATCCGGTGCATCGCCTGGCCGACCAGCTCGTGGATGGACTTGACCGTGGTGGCCTTGCTTTCGTGGTTCACCGCCAGAACCTCGGCCTCGGCGCGGTCCAGAAAGGCGTCCACCGAGGTCGTCTCCTCGTAGGCCTCGCCCGCCAGCCGGGTGCAGGTGCTGATGAGCCGGCGCAGCAGGTACTTTTCCCGGACGATGGTCAGGTAGTAACCCAGGTTCGCCGCGGACGGCACGGCATCCATCAACGCGCTCAGGTACGCGTACCCGCCCACCGCCTCGAGCACGCCCTTGTCCTGCAGGCGGGCGCCCAGGGTCACCAGGTCCACCGCCGCCTGCTGGTCGCACAACTCCACGATCGTGGCAAAGATGGTCTGGTGCCGGGGGTCGTAGAAAAACTCCTCGCCGCGCGCGAACTGCTCGAAGCAGGTGCCCACCCCCTCGCGCGGAGCCAGCAGCACGCAGCCCAGCACCCCCTTCTCCGCCTCGATCGAGTGCGGCGGGATGCGGTCCAGCCGCGGGGCGGCACTGCGGGCCGGCTTCTGGCGGGGCGGCCGCTTCAGGTCCGGCGCGGGCGCGGCGGCCGCGGGGTCGTGGACGGAGTCAATCACGCCCGGAAGCAAACCAAGTCGCCCCGGCGGATGCAATGGCCCCGCGGAAAAACTTCTTCGCTGCTGTTCACCGGGCATTCACAGGGACCCGCCGCGCGGCCGCTCGCTCCCGGACCGGCAGATGCGGGGCGCGCTGGTGCCCCGCCCCCGAGCGTGACGGACCCGGCCGGCCGGCGCGTCACCGGGGGGGCGTGGCGCGGCAGGGGCCGGGCTCAGGGGTTTTCGTTTTCGGACCGGGCCGAACGGGCCGTCCCAGCGTTGCGGATCGCGAGCCCCGCGGCGCGCGCCAGCTCGCGATGGATGCGGGCCACCCGCTCCACCTGGCCCTTGGCGGGGAACCGTTCGTAGAATCCGTCGGCCCGGAAGGTGCGCTTCAGTTCGGCCCACGGCGCCAGGCGCAGCGCCCAGCGGCCGCGGCGTCCCACCTCCGGTTCGGCATCCTGCGCCGCGAGGTCGGCGCAGACCCGGATCAGGGCTTTGAGGGTGACCGGGCGGGTGATCATGTACTCCGGGTGGCCCCATGCATCGGCCCAGAGTTCGGCGGCCACTTTCAGGAAATCCCGCACAAGGCCGTAAAGCCGCCGGGCCAGGTGGGGTCCGGCGGCCTCTGCGGCCAGCGCCGGCCAGTCCCGGCGAATCCAGCGGTGCAGCTCGTTGAACAGCTCGGCCTGCAGAATCCACTTCTCCTGCCGGCTGCGGCCGCCCAGGCGGTTGATGCGGTAGCGCAACGGACTGTCCGGCTCCGCGTAGAGCAGGTTCACCACCCGGGCGGCCAGCCGGCGGTCCGGCGCGCTCCAGGACACCCGCTCGTACAGGTCCACCAGGTGGCTCTTGTTGATCCGCGTGGGCGTGGCGTTGATGATGACAAACATCTCCGCGGCGAAGTCCTCGCTGCGGCCGTCGAAGATCACGCAGGGCACGTGCAGGCCGCGCGCCTCCGCGGGGTGGGATCGCGCGTAAAAGTACAGAGCCGCCAGGCGATGCTGCCCGTCAATGATCAGGTACCGCTGGGTCGGTTCCTCCAGGTGGCCCACCGAGGTCAGTTCCCCCAGCGGCTCGAACCGCAACGCCTCGGGCGTGAACAGCAGCACCGGCCCCGGAATGGGCGGCTGGGTGACGGCCGTCTCGTAAAAATTGCGGATGGCACGCACCTTGGCCCGGGAAAGTTGACGCTGAAAGGCCCGGTCACTGCGCTCGATCTGGGCGACAAACCGGGCCACCTCGTCTTCTTCCTCGCCCGGCCGGTCCGGCTCGAGGGTTTCCCCCTCGGCGTAGAACCGGCTGATGAACCGCACGCGGTTGAGCAGGTCCTCCGCGGGGTACGCCACGAAGTAAAACAGCGCGTCTTTCTGGCGAATTTGCGTGGCAATCATGTCGGCACCTCCGTGCTGGTTGAGTCTTGGTCGTTCCGCGACGGCAACCTGCCAACGCCATCCGGGTCGTCAATGGAAAAGCTCGGGGCCGGGCGGGACCGGACTTACCAGCGGCTCCAGCCGCAACAGCCGCAAGAGCGGCTCGCCGCCGGCCCGGGAGGCCGCCAGGTCCACCTCGAACTCGGCCACCCAGTCGTTGTGCCCTTCGGGGTCCACCAGCATTTGCTGGACGCGCCAGGTGCGCCGGTCCTCGGACGGCGTGACGTAGGTGTGGCGCTGGTTGCGGGCTTCGGGGGTGAGCAACAGGCGTTCGTGCTCCGCCAGGTAGGCGTCCATCGCCTGGCGGAGGCGATCGGGCGTCCAAGCCGTTTCCAAGGGCGGCGCGGTGTCTTCAGCGCGTGGCTCCCCCGAGGCCGCCGTGGCGGCGGACGGCGGTCCCCCCGCGCCGCCGGCCCCCAGCGTCTCGAGCGCCGCCTCGAACTCCCGGTTCGCCAGCGCGCGCAGGAAGGTGAAGATGCGGTTCCGGATGGCCGCCGTGAACGCCTTCGGGTCGCGCGTCAGGTCGGCGGCGGCCTCTTCCGCGCCAGGCGGCTTCAACTCCACCCCGGCGATCTTCGCCCGCTCGGCGGCCACGCGGCGCTCGTAGTCCGGGTCGCGCATCTGCTCCCACTCGTCCAGCAGGCTGGAGTCCACCGCGCGGATCATCGTGCCCAGGTAAAGCTCCATCTCGCGAAGCTGGTCGTTCTTGGCCGTCTCCGGCACGGTTTGCTTGAGCACCTTGTAAACGCTGTTGAGGTGGCGCAGGAGCAGCCCCTCGGCGCGCTGCAGCTCGTAGTCGCGCACGTAATCGGCGAAGGAGCGGAAGTTTTCGAACATCTCGCGAGCGATGCTCTTGGGCCGGATGTTTTCCTGGCCCACCCAGGGATGGCGGTCGGCGAAGGCATTGAAGGTCGCGTAAATGAAGTCGCGGTTGGGCTTGGGGTATTCCAGCTCCTCCAGCCGGGCCATGCGCTCCTCGTAAGGCACGCCTTCGGTTTTCCATTGCGCCAGGGCCCGGGCCTTCACCTTGTCCAGTTGCTTGCGCAGGATCAGGTCCGGGTCTTCCAGGATGGCCTCGACCAGCGAGAGCACCACCAGGGCGTAGTCCTCCTGCTCCGGGTTGACCAAGGGGAGGGTCTCCAGCAGGTAAAGGGACAGCGTCTGGTCCATCGAGAAGTCCTCCTGCAACTCGACGTTGACGCGGAGTTTCCTGCCGTCCGGGGCCGCCGGTGCCACGAACTCCACAATCCTCCGCTCGATCAGCGACCGGAACAGTTGCCACGCCCGCTTGAAGTGCTCGCGTTTCTGCCGGGGCGAATCGTGGCAGTCGCGGATGAGCTGCTGCATGGCCCGGCAACCGTCGCCCTCGCGACTGAGCACGTGCAGCAGCATGGCGTGCGACACCTGGAAGCGGGAGACCAACCGCTCCGGCGGCGACGCGATGAGCCGCTGGAAGGTCTTCACGTCCCAATTGACGAAGTTGTGGTCCGGCGGCCGGCGCTTGACCACCTTCTTGCCCTCGCGCGCGGCTTTTTCCTCCAGCTTGAGGTTTTCGATGACGTGCTCCGGCGCCTGCGCCACCACCCAGCCCCTGTCATCGTAGCCCTTCCGCCCGGCCCGGCCGCTGATCTGGTGAAAGTCCCGCGCGCTCAGGATGGCCGTTTTCTGCCCGTCGAACTTGCACAGCCGGGTGAAGAGGACCGTGCGGATGGGCACGTTGACGCCCACGCCCAGGGTGTCCGTGCCGCAGATGATCTTCAACAGGCCCTCCTGCGCCAGCCGCTCGATCAACACCCGGTATTTGGGCAGCAGCCCGGCGTGATGAATGCCGATGCCGTGCTTGACCCACTTGCGGATTTCGGGCCCGTAGGGCGAGTTGAACCGAAACCCCTCGATCTGCGCGGCGATCCGGTTCTTTTCCTCGCGGGTGCAGACGTTCAGGCTGGTGAAGTCCTGCGCGCTCTGCGCGGCGTCCGCCTGCGTGAAATGCACCACATACACCGGCGCTTTGCCCTCGGCCACCAGCTTCTCCAGCGTCTGGGCCAGCGGAAGTTCTGACCAGGAAAACTCCAGCGGCACCGGCCGCTCGGCCGATTTCACCGCCACCGTCGCGCGGCCGGTCAACTTCGTCAGCGCCTGCTCGAAGAACTCCGTCTCCCCCAGCGTGGCCGACATGAGCAGGAAGCGCGTCCGGGCCAGGGTGAGCAGCGGCACCTGCCAGGCCACGCCGCGCTCGCGGTCGGCATACCAGTGGAACTCGTCCAGCACGGCATCGTCCACCGGGGCATCCGCGCCGTGGCGCAGGGCGATGTTGGCGAGGATTTCGGCCGTGCAGCACAGCACGGGCGCGTCGCGGTTCACCGTGGCGTCGCCGGTGGACAGGCCCACGTTGTCCGGGCCGAACTCGCGGCACAGGTCGCGCCACTTCTCGTTGACCAGCGCCTTGATGGGGGCCGTCCAGACCGCCCGCCGGCCGCGGGCCAGGGCGGCGAACACCAGGGCCAAGGCCACCAGCGATTTGCCCGAGCCGGTGGGGGTGTTGAGGATGACGTTGCGGCCCTCGAACAACGCCAGCAGCGCCTCCTCCTGCGCCGGGTAGAGCGTCAGGCCCTTGGCGGCCACGTAATCCAGGAACCGGCCCAGCAACTGGTCGGCCGAAGGGTCCGCCACGCGCAGGAGTTGGTCGTAGAGGCTCGTCGCCATGTCGTGCCACAGCCTACGCACCGGCTCAGCGGGCGACCAGCCCGCCGTGCCCGGGCACCAACGAGCGCGTCGCCACCTTTCCGCCGGGCTGGTAGCCCGCCGGAACGGGCAGGTTGCCCGTTCCCCTCATCCCAGGGTGAAATGTCCGGGCTCAACG
>JBBIJZ010000078.1:0-9130 GCA_037445715.1 Verrucomicrobiales bacterium
TCCGCCCCGGCCTGCCGTGGCGCCGACGCTGAAGTGCCGGGCGTGGCGCCGCCCGCCGGGCGGCTTCGAGGAAGGAAGCCGCGGCCGGAACAGCGCCCTCGCGGCTCAGCGCGTCCCGCCCGGGAGAACCAGTTGACGCTCCAGCGCGTAGGCCTCGTCGGCCACGGTCCATTCGACGCGGATGCGCCAGAGGCCGGGGGCCAGGTCGCGGGCATCCAGTTCCTGGCGGCCCTCGGCGTCCGGCGCCAGCGCGACGCGGCGGTCTGCGCTGGCCGCCGCGGGGCGGTACAGATGGATGGCGCCCGCGGGCCGCAACGCCGCGTGGCGCGGGGGCAGGGTCACACGAATGCGGCGCGCGGCTTCATCGAAGGTGACCGCGGCCTCGGCGCCCAGGGCCGCGGTGCGGGCGCGGCTGTCGTAGGTCTGTTGGTAACGCAGTTCCTGCTCGTAGTAGTCGGCCGTGACCAGCTCCGGACGGTGGAACGCGGCCAGCACAATCAGCCCGGCGGTACCGGCGAGGAACAGGCCAAAGGCCGCCGCGATGCCGTAGGGCCAGAGGTTGCGGCCCGGGCCGCGGGGCCCGGGCGCGGGGGATTTAGCGGGCGCGGTCATGGCGGGGGCCGATGAAGCCGGTTTTGAGCCGGTCCAGTTGGCGACCGTTGGCGTGGAGGGAAACCACGACGTCCCGCCGGCCGCGGGCCACCTCGGGCTCCAGTTCGACGAGGACCGAGCTTTGGAGGAGCCGTCCGGCGGGCACGGTCAGGGGCGCGCCGGCCACGGTAAGCCGGCCCGGCGGCTCTTCCAGGCGGAGTTCGACGGGCAGGTCGTGTCCGGCCTTGTTGACGAGTTTGAGGATGTACAGGTTGCTGATGCGGCCTTCCGGGGTTTGCTGGAAAAGCGCCCCGGGCGCGCGCAGCAACGTGGCGTCCACCTCGGAGCGGCTCAGGAGCACCGCGGTGAGCACGCCGCCCAACAGGAGCAGGACGGCCCCGTAACCCAGGAGGCGCGGCGTCACACGCAGGGGCTGGCCCTGTTCGATGCCGTTGAGGGAGGCGTAGCGGATGAGGCCGCGCGGCCGCCCAATGCGGGTCATGATCTCGTCGCAGGCGTCCATGCAGGCGGTGCAGTGGACGCATTCCATCTGGGTGCCGTTGCGGATGTCTATGCCGGTGGGGCAGACGGCCACGCACTGGCGGCAGTCAATGCAGTCGCCCGCGCCGCGGGCCGCGCGGGCGGCAAAGGTTTCGCCGCGGTGGAGGTGGTCGCGCTTTTCGCCCCGCTTGTAGTCGTAGGCCACGACGATGGTGTTTTCGTCAATGAGCGTGGACTGGAAGCGGCCGTAGGGGCAGATGAAGGTGCAGGCCTGTTCGCGGAACCGGGCGAAGATGAGGTAGAAGACCAGCGTGAACAGGAGCATGAAGGTCAGCCCGGTCAGGTGGTTGGCAGGGGAGTCGGTGACGATGCGCCACAGCGCGTCCGAGCCGATGATGTAGGCCAGGAGGGTGTTGCCGATGACGAAGGAAAGCCCGAAGAACAGGCCGTGCTTGAGCAGTTTTTTGCCGAGCTTGCGGGCGGTCCACGGCGCAGCGGCCAGGGCGCGTTGCGCGGCCACGTCGCCCTCGATCCAGTATTCGAGGCGGCGGAAGACCATTTCCATGAGCACGGTCTGGGGGCAGGTCCAACCGCACCACAGGCGGCCAAAGGCGGCGGTGAAGACGGCGATGCCGGTGATGAACAGGAGCAGGCTCAGCGCCAGCACGAAGCCGTCCTGGGGCCAGAAGACCTGGCCGAGCACGGAGAACTTGCGCTCGACCACGTTGACCAGCAGCAGCGGATTGCCCTGGATGCGGATGAACGGGCCCGCGAACAGGATGGCCAGCAGGACGTAGCTGACCCATTTGCGCGCGGTGTAGTAGCGACCGCGCGGTTGCCTGGCGTAAATCCACAGGCGGCGTCCCTCCTTGTCCGCCGTGGCCAGATGGTCGCGGAAATCCCGCCAGTCCACCGGGCGGACGGGGCCGCCGGACGGGGGTTGGGTGGCGGGAGGAGGCGCGGCGCTCACAGCTCTCAGAGGTTAAGGGAGCCGCCGGTCGGCCGCCGGTTACACAGGCCGGCCCGGACCGGGGAGTCGTTCGTCACTCGTACTCGCTGGGCCCGGTATCGGCGGGGGCCTGGTCCTCGCGCGGTTTGGGGTTGGGCGGGTTGGTGCCGCGCAGGGTGTAGATGTAGCTGCCCACGGCGTGGATTTCGGCCGGCTTGAGCAGGGTCTTCCAGGTCACCATGCCCTTTTCGGGGACGCCGTTGTAGATGGTACGGAGGTTGTCTTTGAACTCGGCGCCGTGGATCCAGTAGTCGTCGGTCAGGTTGGGACCAACCAGCCCGCCGCCGTCATTGCGGTGGCAGGGGGCGCACATCTGGTCGAAGATGCGTTTGCCCTCGGCGAGCACGACCGGGTCCCGGGAGGGGGTGAGGGTCTCCATCTCCTTTTCGAACCGGGCCAGCGCCGCGGCCTTGATCGCCTCGCCGATGACCATTTCGCGCTCGTACTCGTAGAGCATCTGGCCCTTGGCGGCGAGGTCGCCGCGGGCCAGCACGTGGTAGTAGCCCAGGTAGAGGACGCCGAAAATATTGCAGCCCCAGAACAGCCACACCCACCAGCGGGGCAGCTTGTTGTCCAGCTCGCGGATGCCGTCGGCGTCGTGGTCCAGCAACAAGGGGTCTTGGGGTTCATTCATGGCGGGTCTCCTCGGGGGGAGTTTCGGAAGAATCGGGTTCGAGCGGCTTGGCGGCCATGCGGTGGAGGTAGGGTTTCTTGAGCCAGCAGGCCCAAACCAGCATGCCGGCGTAGCAGACGAAGAAAATCAGGATCGAAATGATCCCGTAGCGTTCGATGCCGCCGAGGTGTTCGAGGACGTTGCGGATCATGGCCGGTTACTGGCCCGCCAACTTGGGGGCCGTGCTGGCCGGGCTGCCCTTGATGTCGGTGCCCAGGCGCTGGAGGTAGGCGATCAGGGCGATGATCTCGCGGTCGGGGTCGGCCTCGACCAGGCCGACCTTGAGGTTCTGCACGATGCGCAGTTGCTGGGCGGCCATGTTTTCGTACGCCCGGGCGATGTCGTCGTCGGTGTAGGGCACGCCCAACCGGCGCAGGGTTTTCATGCGGACCTGGACGACGTTGGTCTCGAGCTTGCGGGTGAGCAACCAGGGATACCGGGGCATGATCGAGCGGGGCGAGGTGTTCACCGGGTTTTCCATGTGGTTGTAGTGCCAGGCGTCGGGGTACTTGCCGCCCACGCGGTGGAGGTCCGGCCCGGTGCGCTTGGAGCCCCAGAGGAAGGGGTGGTCATAGACGTACTCGCCCACCTTCGAATACTCGCCGTAGCGCTCGGTCTCGGAGCGGAAGGGGCGGACCATCTGCGAATGGCAGGCCACGCAGCCCTCGCGGATGTAGAGGTCGCGCCCGAGCAGTTCGAGGGGCGTGTAGGGCTTGACCGCGGCGATGGTCGGCACGTTGCTTTTGATGAGGTACATCGGGATGATCTCGACCAGGCCGCCGATGAGGATGGCGATGGTGACCAGCACGGTGAAGGTGACCGGCAGCCCCTCGAGCCAGCGGTGCCCGTGCCAGCCGCCGACCTTCTTTTCGGGCGCCGCGGGCCGGGCACTCAGGGCGGGCGCCTGGGCTTCGGTTTCGGGCACGAACCGCCCGCTCCGGGCCGTCTGGTACAGGTTCACCCACATCAGGACGATGCCCACCACGTAGAGCGTGCCGCCCACCGCCCGGAGCATGTGCATGGGGATGATGCGAATGGTGGTCTCCAGGAAATTCCCGTACTGCAGGAATCCATCCGCGGTGAACTGCTTCCACATCAGGCCCTGCGTGACGCCGCTCACGTAGATGGGGACCACGTAAAACATCATCCCCAGCAGCCCGATCCAGAAGTGGTAATTCGCCAGTTTGGTGGACCACAGCCGCGTCTGGTACAGGCGCGGCAACAGCCAGTAGAGCATGCCGAAGGTCAGGAACCCGTTCCACCCCAGCGCGCCGGTGTGGACGTGGGCGATGGTCCAGTCCGTGTAGTGCGAGAGCGCGTTGACGCTCTTGACCGCCAGGGTGGGCCCCTCGAGCGTGGCCATGCCGTAGGCGGTCACCGCCACCACCAGGAACTTGAGCACCGGGTCCTGCCGCACCTTGTCCCAGGCCCCGCGCAGGGTCAGCAGCCCGTTCAACATCCCGCCCCAGCTCGGCGCCACGAGCATCACGCTGAAGACCATGCCCAGGGACTGGGCCCAGTCCGGCAGCGCGGTGTACAACAGGTGATGCGGCCCGGCCCAGATGTACACAAAGATCAACGCCCAGAAGTGAATGATGGAGAGCCGGTAGCTGAACACCGGCCGGTCCGCGGCCTTGGGCAGGAAGTAGTACATCAGGCCCAGGTAGGGCGTGGTCAGGAAGAACGCCACGGCGTTGTGGCCGTACCACCACTGCACCAGCGCGTCCTGCACCCCGGCATAGATCGAGTAGCTTTTGAACGCCCCGGCCGGCAACGCGAGCGAGTTGAAGATGTGCAGCACCGCCACCGTGATGGCCGTGGCAATGTAGAACCAGATCGCCACGTACATGTGCTTTTCCCGGCGACGGAGGATGGTGCCCAGCAGGTTCACCGTGAACACCACCCAGACCACGGCGATGGCCACGTCAATCGGCCACTCCAGTTCCGCATACTCCTTCGAGGTGGTCAGTCCCAGCGGCAGGGTGACGGCCGCCGCCACGATGATCGCCTGCCAGGCCCAGAAGTTGATCCAGCTCAGCGTGTCGCTGAACATCCGCGCCTTGCACAGCCGTTGCAGCGAGTAGTAGATGCCGGTGAACATGCCGTTGCCCACAAAGGCAAAAATCACCGCGTTGGTGTGCAGGGGCCGGATGCGCCCGAAGGTGGTGAAGGGCGTGTTCAGGTTCAGGTCCGGCCAGAACAACTGGCAGGCCGCCAGCAACCCGGCCAGCGTGCCCACCAGCCCCCACAGCAGCGTGGCCAGCGCAAAGGCCCGGACAATGCGGTTGTCGTAGCGGAAGGTCTCGATGTTCATACGCGATGCGTGCCTCGGTCGCGGAGCGCAGCCTGGCGCGGAGCGGCCGGCGGCGCCTTGTCCTCGGTCAAAACCCGCAGCGCCGGGGTCCGGCCGTCCTCGAACTGGCCGGAACGCACCGCCCACAGGAACCCCAGCAGGAAGGCGGTCGCCAGGCCCAGACTGGCCAGGATGAGAATCAGGATGACGGCCATGTTCGTTCCGCGGCTGTTCTAATCCCGCGGGCCGGATTCGCCGGGCCCAATTCCGGGCCGCGCCCCGGACCCGCCGCCAGTCTCCGCCCGGCGCCGGCGGGCCGACTACGCCGCCATTTCGACGGACTTGACCGGAATTTCGGCCCCCAACCGGCGCCGGTACTCGGTGGGCGAACAACCGAAGCGCCGCCGAAACGCGCGGTTGAAATACGGGATCGAATCGAAACCCGCCTCGAAGGCCACGTCCGTGATGCGCCGGCCCGGTTCGCGCAACAACTCGGCCGCGCGGTCCAGCCGCAGGCGGTTGCGGTACGCCGTGAAGGTCAACCCGGTCTGGCGCTTGAACACCGCGCAAAAATGGCAGGGGCTCAGGTGCACCCGCGCCGCCACTTCCCGCAGCGCCACCCGGCGGTCGGCATTCTCCCGCAGGAAGGCCTCGATCTTCTCCAGCAGGGGCGCGCGCGCCGACGCCGGCCGCCGGGCCAGGACTTCCCGCCCCACGCCCTCGAGGTACCGGGCGAACATGCCCAACAACGTGGCCACCGCCCGGCCCTTTTCCGCGCTCAGCCGCGGCGTGTACCGCCAGGTGGTTTCCAACGCCGGTTGGCGGTCCCCCAGCCCCGCGCCGGACAGCCGCCGCATCAGCTCCGCCAGCCGCCGCCGGTTCAGCGCGCGCAAGGTGAACGGCCCGGCCAGCAGGTTGGCCACGTGCCGCCCCTGCACAAATACCGGCACCAGGATTTTCAGCAGCCCGGACGGGCAACTGTACTGCACCGGCGCCACGCGCCGGACCGCCCGCGCCTCCGCGCGCAGCAGGGTGCGCCGGCACAGCGCGCCGCTGGGTTCCCCCAGACATCCCCGGACGCAGTACGCGCCCGCGAACGGCCCGTCCGCCCGGGCGCTGGGCGGGAGCAGCGTCAACGGCAGGCCGGTGGCACAGGTGAAGGCCACCTGCTGTTCGCGCACCGCGGGCGTGTTCACCAACCGGGTCCAGACCTCGGCATCTCCGCCGGGGGGCTCGGCCGGAAGGACCGGGCCGCGCGGGGCATTCGGTTTTTCCGCCGGGGCAAGGGCCGATGACATGGTGGCGTTCAACCCGCGGCGGATTCTAGGGCGGTGCCGCCGGCCCGCAAGGGGGACACTCCGCCCAGGCCCAGCCGTTCCGCGGCCCGGGCGGTCAACCCGCAGGCCAGTGTGACCACCGTCACCGAACTGAGCGGCATGAGGAGGGCGCAAATCACCGGCGAAAGCACCCCCGCCGCGGCGATGCTCACGCCCACCGCGTTGTAGAGGGCCGAGACCGCGAAATTGAGCTTCACCACCCGCTCCACCCGGCGGGCCAGGGCGTGCACCCGCCCCAGGTGCCGCAACTCCGCCGCCGCCACGATCAGGTCGCTGGCCGGCGCAAAGGTGCCCACCTCCTCGACCACCGCCACGCCCACGTCCGCCTCGCGCAGCGCCCCGGCGTCGTTGAGCCCGTCGCCCACCATCATCACCCGCCGGCCGGCGGCGCGGAGCCGGGCCACGAACTCGAGTTTGTCCAGCGGGGACTGGTTGAAATGCATCTCCGCCCCCGGGCCGAACAGGGCGGCAAACACCGCCCGCTCCTTGTCGTGGTCGCCGCTCAACAAATACAGCCGCGCCGCCGGACGCAACTCCGCAACCAGCGTCTCGGCGCCCGGCCGCACCGCGCTCGCCAGCACGAAGGCGCCGCGGTAGGCCCCCGCCACGGCCAAATGCACGGCACTGCCCGCCGGCAGTTCCAGGTCCGGGCACCGCCCCCCCTCTCCGGCCAGCCACGCGCGCGCCCCCAACCGGTATTCGCGCCCGGCCACGCATCCCCGCAAGCCGCCGCCGGGAATTTCCTCGAAGGCCGCCACGGCCGGTGGCGGGGCGCCGTCCGCGCCGCGGCCGGCCGGTTCATTCTCGAGGAATTGCCGCAACCGCACCGCGTAGGGGTGGGTGGACTGCGCGACCAGCGCGCGCACCGCGGCCCGGTCCGCGGGCGAGAGACTCTCGGCGTCCCGGCCCACCCACTGCACCCCGCCGCCGCCGGCCAGGGTCAGCGTGCCGGTTTTGTCCAGCACCACCGTGTCCACCCGGGCGAGGCGCTCGATCACCTGGGGGTTTTTCAGGAAGAAACCGCGCCGTCCCAGCAGGCGGTGGGCGGTGCCCAGGCTGAACGGCGCCGCCAGCGCCAATGCGCAGGGGCAGGCCACGATCAGCACCGCGGTGAACGCCTTCAACGCGCGGGCCCCCTCGCCCGCGACCAGCCAGCCCGCCAGCGCGGCCAGGGCGATGCCCACCACCACCGGGGTGAAACGGCGGCTGTAGCGGTTGGTCCACGTGTCCCGCGGATCGCGGTGGTCCTTGGTAAAGGCCGCATGGTTCCACAGCGAGGTCAGGTAGCTCTGCGAGACGGGCTTGACCGTCTCCACCACCACGCTGCCGCCCACCACCCGGCCGCCGGCGTAAAGACGGTCGCCCGCCCCACAGGGCACCGGCTCGGCCTCGCCGGTCACAAAGCTGTAATCCACCGCTCCCGGGCCCTCGAGCAGGCGTGCATCCGCCGGAATCAATTCGCCGTGCCGCACCCGCAACCGGTCGCCCACGCGCAACGCCCCCAGCGCCACGGTTTCCTCGCCGGCCGCGGTCAGGCGCGTGACCGCCAGGGGGAAGAACGACCGGTAATCCGCGTCGAAGGCCAGGCGGGCGTAGGTCCGGGCCTGAAAGATTTTTCCGCCCAGCAGGAAGAACACGAGCCCGGCCAGCGAGTCCAGATAACCCGCGCCGTGACCGGAGAGGATTTCGTACGCGCTCCACCCGTACAGGGCCACCAGGCCGGCGGCGATGGGCACATCGAGGGTCAACAACCGCTGCCGCACGCTCAGCCAGGCGGAGCGGAAATAATCCGCCGCGCTGAACACCAGCACCGGCAGCGCCAGGAGCAGGCTCAACCCGCCAAACCAGGCGCGAAACAGCGGCCCGCTCAGGCTGTCCAGCCCCAGGTACAGCGGCAGGCTGAAGAGCATGATGTTGCCGAAGGCAAACCCCGCCACGCCCACCTGCAAATGCAGCCGCCGCCGCGCCGGGTCCGGCCCGGGCCGCGGGTCCAACTCGCCCGGCGTCAGGACCGGTTCGTAACCGATCGAGACCAGCAGCGCCACCAGCTCGCTCAGCCGGAGGCGCTCCGGCGAAAACCAGATGGCCACCTCGCGGCGGGTGAAATCCACCACCGAACGGCCCACGCCGGGGTGCAGGCGGAACAGGTTTTCCAACAACCACACACACGCCACGCAGTGAATGGCCGGCACGCGGAAGGTGACCCGACTGGTGCGGCCGTCGGTGAAATCCAGCCATTGCGCCTGCAGCGCCGGCTCGTCCAGGTAGGCAAATCGCTCGGCGGCGGCCCGCCCCGCGGCGCGGCGGCCGGGGTGCCGGTTCAACTCGTAAAACTGCTCCAGGCCGTTCTCGACCAGCAGCTCATAGACGGTCAGACAACCCTGACAGCAAAACACCTTGTCCGCGCGCCGGGGCGGGTGCGGCGGACACGCCAGGCCGCAGTGGTGGCACACCGCCTCCGGTCCGGCCTCGGCGGGCGCTCCCGCCGCCGCGGACGGTGGCCGCAGCGTCGCGGCATTGTCCTCCTGCAGCATCGTGGTGTCGGAAACCGGGCGATCCGGCATCGCTTTCCGCGGGCCGGGCCCGCAGACCCGCAACCGCCAAGGGTGCGTGCCCGGTACGCGCCGCGCCAGTGCAAAGCGGTCAGGCGTGAGAAAGGCCGGGGACATCGTGCCCCGGGGGGTGAAAACCCCGGAGCCGAGCGCCCTTCGGTTTGGCCGCGCTGC
>JBBIJZ010000078.1:9230-20517 GCA_037445715.1 Verrucomicrobiales bacterium
GGCCGCGCTGCGGCGCGGCCGGGGAAAGCGGCCCCGGGCACGGTTGCGTCCGTTGGCCGTTGCGGCACAATTTTCCGGCCCGCGACCGCACCATGAAAAACCGCCCCCTGATCCTGGTCACCCCCGCGACCCAACCGCGCGGCGTGGAGTTGGGGGATTCGGCGCTGAGCGTATCGCGCGCGTACCTCGAGGCCGTGGCCGGGGCGGGCGGGGTGCCGGTCGTCACCGCCTGCCGACCCGAGCCGCGTTACGTCCGGGACGCCGTGGCCCGTTGCGACGGGGTACTGCTGACCGGCGGCGAGGACCTCCAGCCGGAGCTTTACACGTCGGACCTGCCCGCGGCCCTGCGCGCCACGGTCAAGCGGGTCGAGCCCGACCGGGACGCCTTCGAGCTGGCGCTGGTGCGCGAGGTCTTTCGCCGGCGCGTGCCGCTGCTGGCCATTTGCCGCGGGCAGCAACTGGTGAACGTGGCCCTGGGGGGCACGCTCTGGGTGGACCTGCCCGCACAAGTGCCCGGCGCGCTGCGGCACCAACGGCTCGACCGCCCGCACGACGCGGTTCACGAAATCGAACTGGCGCCCGGCTCGCGTCTGGCGCGGCTGTTGCGCGCCCGGCGGGCGGGCGTGAACAGCACGCATCACCAGGCCGTGGCCCGCCCGGCCGAGGTCCTGGCGGTGACGGCGCGCAGCCCGGACGGCGTCATCGAGGCCCTCGAGCTGGCCCCGGCCCATGCCGGCGCCCTGCCCTGGTTCCTGGCCGTGCAATTCCACCCGGAGCGCCTGGTGCAAAGTGACCCGCGGTTCCGGGCGTTGTTCCGGGATTTTGTGCGGGCCTGCGCCGGAGCGGCCGGGGGCAACGGGGCGTGAGGGCCCGGCGTCAACCGGCCAGCCGGGGGAACTCGGTCACGCGCAGTTTGGCGCACCCGTAGGGGATCAGGGTGAGGTCTTCGAGCGGCTCGCGGCTGGTTTGCGGTTGGGGCGGCACTTCGTCGGCCCAGCCGTGGGACAGTTTCCAGTTGGGCAGGCGGCGGCCTTGCACGCGCGCCACCACGCCCGCGCCCTCGGGCGCAAAGGGCCGTTCGCCCACGGGGCGTTCCTCGAAACGCACGCTCGTCCCGGGTCGGGCCTCGTCCACCAGCAAGCCGTAGTTCCACGGCGAGGCGGGGCGGACCTCGAAATCGGCGTGCGGGAGTTCGCGGTGCGGCTTGTCGGCGTTGACGCGGGTCCAGGTCTCGCGCGGATTGAGGGCGAAGACCAGCGGACCGCGTTCGAGGGCCAGGGCCTGGTTGTAGCGGCGGGTGAACCGTGCGGACATGGGCAGGCGCAACTCGAACTCGTCCGTGCCGGACCAGACGCGCTCGAGGCGGTGGAAGGTGCCGGGCTCCAGTTCGATCGTCCGCGCGCCGCCCACGCGCAGCACCGCACCGCGCGCCCAGGCCGGCACGCGCAACCGGAGCGGGAACCGCAGGCGGCCGTCCACCGTGACCTTGAACTGCAGCGTCTCCCGGAAGGGGTAATCGGTTTCCAACACCACGTGGACGGGCCGACCGCGGACGATGGCGCGCAGCGAGCTCGGGGCGTAGGCCGCGGCCACCAGCCCGTCGTCCGGGCTGCGCAGCCAGAGATGGGCGGCGAACTTGGGCCAGCCCTGGTGCAGGTTGGCGGTGCAGCAGCCGTAGTTGGGTTCCAGGCCGAAGAGGTTCGCCTCCGGTCCGTTGGTGGACCACATGTGCTCGGGGTTGATGGTGCACTGGACCTGGTTGACCTGCTGGTCGTACTGGTGCGACCACATGTCGGGCGCCAACGTGGCGGGCAGGGCGTTGAAGGCCACGCGCTCGAGGCGGTCGGCGTAGGCGGGGTCGCCGGTGATCGCGGTCAGCCATTCGAGCGCGTAGAGCGCCTCGACCACGGCGCACAGTTCCGTGCCCTGCGTGGGACTGCGGCCGGCCAGGCACTCGTCGCCCGAGAACAGGCCGTGCACCTGGCCGTGGTAGCGGTCCAGCACCGCGAGCATCTCGCGGGCGAAGTCGCGGTCGGCCACCCGCCCGGTCAACCGCCAGGCCAGCGCGTAGGCCTTGAGGGCCATGCCGGTGTTGACCACGTGCTTCTCCCAGGTCCACAGCCCGCGGCGCGGGGTGGGCGAGACAATGTCCGGCGAGCGATAGAAGGCGCGGTAGTCGAAGCCCTGGTCGTGGAGGCGCCGGGCCAGGTCCAGCAACCACGGTTCGCCGGTGTGCTCGAAGACGTGGTACACGGCGATGAGCCCCTCGAACCAGCGGAAGCGGCCCCAGTTGAAGAGCGGGCGGCGTTCGAGGGCGGCGAGCAGGGCGCGGAGGTTGCGGCGCACCGCCTCGAGCACGGCGGGCTCGCCGGTGGCCTCGTGGTATTGGACCAGCGCCTTGTTCACCAGCAGGATGGCCCACAGGTCGTAGGGCCGGGTGTTCGCGTCCTGCGGGTAGGGGGCGTACCAGCCGTCGGGCCGCTGGCCGGCGATGATCTGGTCCACGCGGCGTTTGACCTTGGCCTTGAGCGGCGCGTCCTCGAGCACCCAGGCCAGGGGAATCACCCCGTCCAACCAGTACGGCGCGCGCTCCCAACCCTCGGCCCGGCCGCCGAACCACTGGCTGTCCTGTACATCGGGCCAAAACTCGTCCAGATGCCCGCTCAGGCCGTCGGCCTGCTGGCGCAACTGGCGGCGCAGCCAGCCTTCCGCCGTCACACTGCCCAGCGGCAACGGGCGGAAGGCCGGCTCGTACAGGCGGGAGGGGCGCGCGGCCGTGGGCGCGGCGGCGGCCCGCGGGCCGAGCGTCGTCCCGGCGGCCACGGCCGCCGTGCCCAGGGAGAGTTGGCCGAGGAAATCGCGTCGCGGCATGGGGGAGGCTGACGAGGCATTCATGGTTAGCTGCGCGGCCCTGTTTAACGTACCGGGCGGGGGTTGGCCAGCGGTTCCGTGAGTGGAGCGCTCGCACCCGCGGTGCCGGGACGTGGGGCGGTCATGCTTCACGGCCGGGCTCGCATTCCGGCTCAAGCGGGCGTGTACCGGATTTCCCTCACCGGAATCTGACCGGCGCGGACCTCGAGGAAGGGCTTGCCGCGCCGCACCCCCACGGTGCCGTAGCCGCCGGCGGTGGCCAGGAAGGCCCGGAAGTCGCCGCGCAGGCCGGGCGCGAGGTAAAGCACCTGCTCGACGGCGTCGTAGCGCGCGCCGCTCAGGCCCTGGAGCAGGCCGTAGCTGGCCATGGCCCGGGCGTACCAGTGACCGCATTCGTATTCGTTGAAGGGGTTGCGCACCCGGCCGTCGTAGCGCGCCCGGCACACGCGCACGATCTCCAGGCCGCGTTCGACCTCGCCCAGCAGCATGAGGTGCGAGGCGACCTGGTACTCGATGCCGGTCCAGACCTCGTCCGAGTACACAAACGGCAGGGAAAGCCGCCCGCCCTTGGGCCAGGTGCACAAGAGCAGGCCGCCCTCGGCGCCGCAGGCGTAAGCCGGGCGCTGCGGGTTGGCGTGGTCGGTCAGGTCGAGTTTGAGGTTGTAACGGTGCACAGCCCGCAGGTGGCTGCGGACTTTCTCCCGGTCCACAAACTCGCCCACGCCGCACACCAGCCCCAGCCAGCAGCCCAGCACGCCGTCGGACAGGCAGCCGGTGCCGTACTGGTACTTGGGGCCCTCCTTTTCGAGCAGCTCGCGCGCCTCGGGCGAGTAGTTGCCCACCATGCTCTGCAACCGGGTGGGGTCGGCGGCGCGCAGGTTCTTCCACTCGATTTTCTGGATGAAGTATTCGCCGTCCCACAGCTCGGTCTCCATCCGCCGCACCCCCTGGGCGAGCAGCGCTTCGTAGCCGGACACGTCGTCGCCCAGCGCCCGGCCCATGAGCACGGCGGCCCGCAGCGCGCCCAGGTAAAAGCTGGTGCACATGCCGTCCGGCCCCCAGAACTCGATGTCGTAGGTGTTGTGGTGCGGCTCGCGCAGCCAGCCCTGGCGGTCCGGGTCCCAGGTGGCGATGCAGTAGTCGAGGCTTTGCCGCACGCGCGGCCAGAGCCGCCGCAGCCACTCGGTGTCGCCGCTGATGCGCCAGTCGCGGTGGACCTTGAGGATGCCGCCCAACTGGCCGTCCGCCGCGGCGTGGAAGTCCGGCTCGACCGGCCGGATGGGCAGGGCGCTGCGGAAGGTCTGGTGGCCGCGGGCGTCCTGCGAGGGGCCGAACTCGGTCTCGCGCAAGGTGCGTTCCAGGGCGGGGAACAGGTGGGGGATGGCCTGGGCGTAGTTCCAGACGTGGGTGCAGGTGCCGTGACAGCAGCCGGAGTTGTCGCTGCAGCCCTCCCACGCCCAGAGCCGGCCGTCGGCCTGGCGCAGCACGGTGGGCGATTTGAGGATGGTCAGGTTCGCCGCCACGGCCTCGACCACCTCCGGCGGCAGGGTCGTGTCGTGGAAGCAGTCGCTGAACCGCTGCGTGGCGGCCCGTAGCCGCGCGTAGTTTTCGCGCCAATAGCCCGCCACGGCCTCGACGTTCGGAAACCGCCCCGCGTACCAGGGTTTGTAGGTGCCCTCGACCGGCGGCGCGTCCTTCGCGTCCTTGCCGATGCGCAGGTTGGTCGTGCCCACGTACCAGCACAGCCGCAGCACCACCGTCTTCGACTGCCCCGGCGCCAGGCGGAACGGCACGAACAGCGTCGCCCCCGGCGCCGGCCCGCCCTCGCTGACCGGCGGCCGGTCAAAGCAACGGCCCTCGGCGATGTCGCGCCAGGCCATCGTCAGCCCGTCCCACCACCCGCCGCGGAACCAGGCGTGGTTCACCCGCACCGCCGGATCGTCCACCGCGGCGATGAAGGCGCCTTCCTCCCAGGCGCGGTCCTTGGCGGCGGCACCCCAGAGGTGGAAGCCGCCCGGAGCCGGCTTGATGCCCTGCGGATTGTTGCCCACGGCCATGAAATTGCGGGCCGACCACGAAAACACCGCCTCGAGGTCCCGGCCGGTGCGGTTGGTGAAGCGGTACTCGAGCGCGGCCACCGGCAGGCTGGCGTGGTCCGCGTCGCCCGGCTCGAACGGGCTCCAGCCGGTGATCTCGACCGCCAGCGGCACGTCGCGGTCCTCGAGCGTGACCGTGCCAAACGGGAAGCGGGCGCGAAACTTCGCCCCGCGGAAGCGCGGCAGGCCGAACGCGCTGCCGGCCGCGCCGTTGCCCGAACCGGGCTGGCCAAACTTCTTCCAGGCCGGCACCGGCCCTTCGAGCACGCGCGCCACGTTCGCCTCCGGCGTGCGACCCTTCACGCAGACCGCGGCGAAAGTGACCGGCTCGTTGAACACCTGCGGCTGGTGCCGCAGCGAGAAGTGCGAGAGCGCGCCCGTGCCCTCCAGACAAATCATGCCCGCGCCCATGCCGCCCATCGGGAAGGCCACGCGGTTGAGCCGTTCGCCGCTGTACTCGCCGGTGTAGCGACCCCGCGCGCGGCTCCGGCCCGGGGCCCGCGCCGGGGCGTCGGCCGCGCGAACGGCGGCGGGTCCTCCCAGGGCGGCGGCACCGGCGGCGGTGAGCTTGAGAAAATCGCGTCGGGGCAGGACGGGTGAGGTCGGGAGTTCAGGTTTCATGGGGGGAGATGAAGAGTGAGATTAAGAGCAAGGGAATGGGTTTTCAGGCGGTCAGGGGCTCGAAGACAATGTCCACCAGCAGGTCGGCGGCGATGCGCTCCAATTCGGCCCGCAACGCGGCGACGTCGCAGCCTTCCGGCAACTGCAGCCGGGCCCGGGCCTTGAACAGGGTTTCCCCGGACATCGGCGCGCTGACGCACTCGGTGGCCAGCTCCTCGACGTTGACGCCGCGGGCGGCCAGCGTCGCCGCGACCTGCCGCACGATGCCCGGGCGGTCCTGGCCGACCAACTCGATTTGTGCGACCTGGGTCTCGGCGGCCGGTGGCGCCGCGCCAGGGTCCGGGTACACCTCGATGGTGAGGCCCGCGGCGGCAAGGCCCTTCAAAGCGGCGGTCAGGGCGGCGCGGTGTTCGGTCGAGCTGAGCACGCGCACGATGCCGGCGAACTGGCCGCCCAGCCGGCACAGGCGGGACTCGAGCCAGTTGCCGCCGTGGTCGGCCACGACCGCGGCCACCTTTTCCACCAGGCCGGGGCGGTCGGCGCCCACGAGCGTCAACACCAGGGGAAGCTGCATGGGTTTCTGGTAGGCGGCTGCGCGCCGCCTGGCAAGCCCATTGGGTAGCAGGGCGGGGCGGGGCGGCAAAGTGGCTCGGCCCGAGGGGCGTCAAGCGTGTCAGCCGGGCGAGCCTGGCTGCCGTAGCGGCCCAGACTGGCGACTGGTACGGCCCAGAATCAGGCGGGCGGGGACACCGGGAGTCGGAGGGGCCGGGTTACGGGCCGGGTCGGCGCAAGCGCAGGCGGGGCGTCACGCCGTCAGCCTGCATGATCGTCCCGTAAGGGAGGTCGCCGCGGGGGCGACCGCCCGGGAAAGCCCCGGGAAACCCGCCGGCTAATTTCCGCATTAAAGCAGTTGACGGCCGGGCGGCGACGTGTTCAAATTTGCTCATGCAAATCGAGAGCCTCAAAGTCTTCTGCGACCTCACGGAGACCGAAAGTTTCACCAAGGCGGCCCAAATCAATCACATCACCCAGTCCGCGGTGAGCCAGCAGGTCAGCTCGCTGGAGCGGCAGTTCAAGGCCCTGCTGATCGAGCGCAGCAAGAAAAAGTTCCGGCTCACGCGGGAGGGCGAGCTCTTGTACAAGGCGAGCAAGGAGATCGTGCAGACCTACGAGCGCCTGCACAGCCAGCTCCAGGAACTGCGCAACATCATCTCCGGCACCGTGCGCGTGGCCACCATTTACAGCATCGGCCTGCACGACCTGCCCCCGTACATCAAACGCTACCTGAAGAATTACCCGACGGTGAACGTGCACGTCGAGTACCGGCGCGCCAACCAGGTGTACGAAGACGTGGTGGGCAACGTGGTGGACCTGGGGCTGGTGGCCTATCCCACCCGCGACCCGCGCCTGGAAATCATGCCGCTGCGCAAGGAGCCGATGGTGCTGATCTGCCATCCCGAGCAACCCCTGGCCAAGAACAAGACCGTGAAGTTGAGCGCGCTCAGCGGCCAGAAGTTCGTCGCCTTCGAGGCGGACATCCCCACCCGCAAGGCCCTGGACAAAATCTTCCGCGAGCACGGCGTGCAGGTGGTGCCGGTGATGGAGTTCGACAACGTGGAAACCGTCAAACGCGCGGTGGAGATTGACGCCGGCGTCTCCATCGTGCCCCGTACCTGCGTCAAGAACGAGATCGAGGAGGGCACGCTGGTGGCGGTGGAGGTCAGCGACGCCGAGCTGGCCCGCCCCCTGGCGGCGCTCTACAAGAAAAACAAGGTCCTCTCCACGGCCATGAAACAGTTCCTGGCCATGCTCAAGGAACCCATTCAGGCCTGAACAACGACCCGGCGTTCTTCCCCAGGCCCCGGACCGCGGCCCGCGGTTCGGGGCTTTTTTTCGGTTTGCAGCGTGGCCGGGGTTCGCCCAGAAGTACCGTATGCGCACCCGCTGGCTGGTGGTCGGGTTGACGGTCTCCGTCCTCCTGAACCTGTACCTGCTGCTGGGCTGGCTGCGGACCCACCAGCCCCAGGCCCCCGTCACGCGCCTGACGACGCGGCGTCCGGTGGTGATCACCAACCTCCTGCGCCCCCTGCGCACCAACATCGTCTTTGCCCCGCGCCTGCTGAGCTGGCGGGACATCGAGTCCGAGGATTATCCCACCTACATCGCCAACCTCCGCGCCATCGGCTGCCCCGAGGCCACGGTCCAGGACATCATCGTGGCCGACGTCAACGAGCTGTTCGCCGCGCGCCGGCTGGCCGAGGTGCCCAACCCGCGCCGCGAGTGGTGGCGCTCGGAGCCCGACCCCGAACTGGTCCGTCAGGCCGAGGCCAGGCGCGCCGCGCTGGACGCCGAGCGTCGCGCCCTCCTGGCCACGTTGCTCGGGCCGGACTGGGAAACCCGCCGGCTCACCGCCCTGGCCGAAGAATCCCGCAACCCCCTGGACGGCGAAATCCTCGGTGCGCTCTCCGCCGAGACCCGCCGCCAGGTGCGCGAAATCGAGCAGCGCCACGCCCGCCGACTCGAGGCCCTCCGCGCCGCCGCGGCCCCGGAAACTGCCGACCCCGAGGCCGACCTGGCCCGTCTTGAGCGCGAGACCCGCGCCGAGCTGGCCCGCGTGCTCACCCCCGCCCAGCTCGAGGAATACCTCCTGCGTTACTCGACCACGGCCGACCGCCTCCGCGCCCAGCTCCGCGGTTTCAACGCCACGCCCGAGGAGTTTCGCGCCCTGTTCCGGGCCCGGGCGCAAATGGCGGAACGGCTCGACCAACTCGAGTCCGGCCCGGGCAGCCCCGCCGATGCCCGGCAACTGGCCGCGCTTGCGCGCGAGTACGAATCCACCCTCGAAAAAACCCTCGGCCCGGCCCGCTACGCCCATTACCGGCTGCTCCAGGACCCGCTCTTCCGCCAAACCCGGCAGACCGCCGAGCGGCTGGGCGTCGAACCCGAAAAACTCATCCCGCTCTACCGCGTGAACCAGCTCGCGGCCGAAGAGCGCCAACGCGTGCTGGCCGACACCACGCTTTCCGAAGAAGCCCGCACGCGGGAGCTGGCCGAGCTCTACACGGCGCACCTGGCCAGCCTGCGCCAACTGCTGGGCGAGGACGCCTTCCGGCGCTGGCAGGCGGAAGGCCCGCCTTGATGCGATCCGCGCCGGGATGACGCGGTCTGCGAGCGGGTGACCCGGGCCACCGGCCCGGGGCGGTGGGCCGGGGCGCGCCTCAGGGCCACCCGGCACGCCACCGCGCCCGCCAGAGCCCCTCCAGCCAGTACAACACCAGCGCGGCCCAAATCAGGGCAAACGCCAGGGCACGGTCCCGCCCGAACGGCTCGCCATAGACCAGGACGCCGAGCAGCAACTGGAGACTCGGCGCCAGGTATTGCAACAGGCCGAGAGTGGTCAAACTCACCTGTCGCGCGGCGGCGGCAAACAACAACAGCGGCAGCGCCGTGGCCACGCCGGTCAACCCCAGCAGCCACGTGATGCGCGGCCCGGCGTGACCAAACGCCGCCCGGCCGCCCGCTTCCTGCGCCAACCAGAAAACCAGCGCCGGCAGCGCCAGGAGCGCTGTTTCCAGGACCAGCCCCGGCAGGGCCGGGAGCGGGGCCTTCTTTTTGAGCAGCCCGTACAGGGCGAAACTGCCGGCCAGGACCAGCGCCACCCAGGGCGGCGTGCCCTCGCGGGCCGCAAGCCAGATCACCGCCGCGCCCGCCAGCACCACGCACCCCGCCTGCCCGCGGCGCAGGCGCTCGCGCAACACCAGCACCCCCAGCGCCACGCTGACCAGCGGGTTGATGAAGTACCCGAGACTGGTTTCGACGATCCGGCCGGCGTTCACCGCCCAGATGAAGGTCAGCCAGTTCACGGCCAGCAACCCGGCCGCCGCCGCATAGATCCGCAGGTGGGCCGGACGGAAGGCTGTCACCAGCATTCGCCACTCGCGGCGCACCCCCACCAGCAGGGTCAGGAAGACCAGTGACCAGAGGATGCGGTGCGCGAGAATCTCCGGCGCGGGCACGCGTTGCAGGGCTTTCCAGTACACCGGCAACACGCCCCACAAGCCGTAGGCCGCCACGGCCTGCCAGATTCCCCGTCGGGTTGCGCTCATGGCTGGAACGGACGGCCCGGGCCCGGTGATCGCGCCGCGCCCGGTCCGATCCGGCCGGGGCCACGGCGGACCGGGGCCAAAAAAAGCGGCGGGGCGCGAAGTCCCCGCCGCGAGGGAGTCCCGCTCCGCGGCGCTTCAGCCGAGCCTGGCCTTGAGTTTGCCGCCATAGACGGCGTTTTTGCCGAGCATCTGCTCGATGCGCAGCAACTGGTTGTACTTGGCCAGGCGGTCGCTGCGGCTGAGGGAGCCGGTCTTGATCTGGCCGGCGTTGGTGGCCACGGCGATGTCGGCGATGGTGGCGTCCTCGGTCTCGCCGGAGCGATGGCTGATGACCGCGGTGTAGGCGTGGCGGTGGGCCAGTTCGACGGCGTCCAAGGTCTCGGTGAGCGAGCCGATCTGGTTGACCTTCACCAGCACCGAATTGGCCACGCCCAGGTCAATCCCTTTCTGGATGAACTTCACGTTGGTGACGAACAGGTCGTCACCCACCAGTTGCACGCGGTGGCCCAGTTTGTCGGTGAGCTTCTTCCAGTTGTCCCAGTCGCCCTCGGCGCAGCCGTCCTCGATGGAGAGGATGGGATATTTCGCGCAGAGCTGGACGTAGAAATCCACCAGTTCGTCCCCCGAGACGGTGCGGCCGGTGCTCTTCTGGAAGGTGTAGGTGCCGGTGAGCTTGCCCTGCTTGGTCTTGTCCGCGAACTCGGAGCTGGCCACGTCCAGGGCCAGCCAGATCTGTTTGCCCGCCTTGTAACCGGCGTCCTTGATGGCCGCCAGGATGGCCTCGAGGGCGGCCTCGGTGCTGTCGAGCCGGGGCGCAAACCCGCCCTCGTCGCCCACGGCGGTGCTCAGGCCCCGGCTCTTGAGGACCTTTTTGAGCGCGTGGAAGGTCTCGGTGATGGCCCGCAAACCTTCACTGAAGGTGTCGAACCCCACGGGCATGATCATGAACTCCTGGAAGTCAATCGGGGCGTCCGAGTGCGCGCCGCCGTTGATGACGTTGGCCATGGGCACGGGCAGGACCTTGGCGTTGGGGCCGCCCAGGTACTTGAACAGCGGCAGCCCCAGGTAATTGGCCGCGGCCTTGGCCGTGGCCAGCGAGACCGCGAGGATGGCGTTGGCGCCGAGCCTGGACTTTTTGAACCCGGTGCCGTCCAGTTCGAGCATGGTGCGGTCCACGCCCGGTTGGTCCAGCGCATCCATGCCCGCCAGGGCGGGGAGGATTTTGTCGGTGACGTTTTTGACGGCCTTAAGGACGCCCTTGCCGCCGTAGCGCTTGGGGTCGCCGTCCCGCAACTCGAGGGCTTCGTCTTCGCCGGTGCTGGCGCCCGAGGGGACGGCCGCGGTGCCGACCACCCCGTTGTCCAAGAGGACGTCCACCTCGATCGTGGGATTGCCGCGGGAGTCGAGGATTTCCCGGGCCTTGAGGTCAACAATGGTGCTCATGTTTCAGTCTTTCGAGTGCAGTGAACCGACCAGGTCGGCGCAGTCTGCGGGTGGGCCGACGGAGCGTCAAGGAAACCGGCGGCGCACCCGGGGTGGCCCAGGGTAACTTGTTTTAGGGAGGCAAGTCATTGAACGGCACGGCGTAAAATT
>JBBIJZ010000079.1:0-20271 GCA_037445715.1 Verrucomicrobiales bacterium
GCCCCCACCGCCCGCCGAGCCTCCCCCGCCCCGGACCGAGCCGCGCGAGGAACCGCGGTTTGTGGGCGAACTGGTCAACGTCTTCAACAATTCCCACCTCCCGGCCGGCCGCCGCGCCGCGGTGGTGGTCACGGTCTTCGGCCATGCCGACGTGGCCGGCGATGTGGACGACGTCTGCGTCACGGTTTTCGGCGATGCGCGACTCGGCGGCCGCGTCCGGAACGAATGCGTGACGGTGTTCGGCGACCTCGATCTCAACGGCCGGGTGGATGGCGACCTGGTGGTGTTCATGGGCGACGCCCGGCTGGGCCCGCAAGCTGTGGTGGGCGGAGAAACCGTCGTGATCGGCGGCCGGCTCGAGACCGCGCCGGGCGCCACGCTCCACGGCCAGAAAATTCACCTCGCCGGCTTTCTGAAGGGGCTGGGCGACTGGTTCCGGCACGGCTTCCTGCTGGGGCGGCCCATCCCGCCGGGCGTGGGCTGGGTGTGGTGGATCGTGGCCGCGCATTTCCTGCTCTATCTGCTGGTGGCCGTGCTGCTGCCCCGGCCGGTCGCGGCGGGCGAGCGCACCCTCGAGCAACAGGCGCTGCCGGCGTTCGGGATCGGTTTGCTGGGGCTGATCCTCGCGGCCCCGTTGAGCTTTGTGCTGCTGGCCTCGGGCGTGGGGTTGCTGGTGTTGCCGTTGTTCCTGCTGGCCCTCAAGGTCGCGCTGCTCCTGGGCAAGACGAGCGTCCTCCAGTGGCTCGGACGCAGTCTGTGCCGGCAGTTTAACCCCGCCGGGACCTGCCCGCCCCTGCCGGGCTTCGGGGCGGGGTTTGTCCTCGTCACCCTGCTGTACATGGTGCCGGGGGTCGGCTTCGTGGTGTTCGGCCTGCTCATCCCGTTGGCCTTCGGCGCGGCGTTGCTGGCGCTGGTGGACGCCGTGCGGGCGGGGCGGGCGCCGAAACCTGCGTCGCCCGCGCCGCCGGTCAGTCCCGCGCCGCCGGCGGCGGCACTCGCGTCCCCCGGGCCCGTGCCGGCCCCCCCGACCAGCCCGGCGGTGCCTGCTCCGTCGTCTCCGGTTTCTTCAGACGCAGGTCAGGTCGCGGCAACGGGCGTTGCGGCGGCGGGCGCGGGCTTGGCCATGCCGGTGGTGCGGGGAACGACGGAACCACCGGCCGCACCGCCTCAAGCCGTTTCACCGGCCGCGGCCGCACCGCTTGAAACAGGAGCACCGCCCGCGGCTTTCGCTCCCCCGGGTGCCGCGCCAACCCCGCCGGCACCGCCTCCGCCGCCGCCGCCCCCGACCGGCGCGGGCCCCGCAACGACCGGACTGAGCCCGGCGGAACTGGCGTCGCTGCCGCGGGCCGGGTTCTGGCTTCGGACCGCCGCCGCCGCGCTGGATGTTTTGCTCCTGGCGTGGCTGGTCGCGCCGTTGCCGGGGTCGGTGCCGGGACCGTTTTTCGTGCTGGTGCTCCTCGCGTACCACGCGGCGTTCTGGGCGTGGAAGGGCACCACGCTCGGGGGCCTGGTGTGCGGCCTGAAGGTGGTGCGGGCCGACGGCCGGCCGCTGGACCGCGCGGTGGCGCTGGTGCGGGCGCTGGCGGCGGTGTTCTCGGCGCTGCCGTTGTTCCTGGGCTTTTTCTGGGCGGGCTGGTCGGCCGAGCGCCGGAGCTGGCACGACCTGATTGCCGGCACGCTGGTGGTGAAGGTGCCCCGCGGCGAGCCCTTGATCTAAACCGCCCGGATGGTGTCCGGCCCCGGGCGCGGCGGGCGGAGCGGGTGGAGTACCCGGGCGCGTTATTTGCCGCTGGCGCGGGCCGGGTCCACCGCGCGCAGGATGTGGTCCACATCCACGTACCGGGCGATGAGGTCGCGGATGAGCTCGATCTTCGCGTGGTCGGTGGGGCGGGTTTTCACGGTCAGATCGTGGACCTTCGAGGCCACGCGGTAACTTTCCTGCTCGACCGCCAGCACGGGAAACGGCAGGGCCTGAATGACCCGCATGACGCTGGGCGAAGGGCGCTGGCCGCCGGTCAGGAGCAACCCGGCCAGGCCGTCGGTGCTCTGGCCATAGAGGGTGGTGGCCGCGGCCAGCACGATGTCCTCGCGGTCGCCGGGGGTGATGACGAGCACGCCCTTTTTGAAATAGCCGAGGGCGTTGCGCACGCTCATGGCGCCGACCACGACCTCCTCGACCAGGTTTTGGTACTGGGTACTGGCGTTGAGGGGCTCGGCGCGGAGTTCCTCGCGGATGACCTCGAGGGTGGGGCTGGAGAGGATGGGTTGGAGCGGCAGCACGCCCAGCAGGTCCAATCCCTGGCGACGCAGGCCCTTGCGGGCGAACTCCTGGATGAACTCGAGCTTCTCCGGCAGGACCTTGTTGAGGATGACGCCGATGACCTCGACACCCTCCTTCTCGAACAGGGCGTGGTTGACGCACACCTCGTCAATGGGCTTGCCGATGCCGCCCTGGGAAACGATGACCACCCTGGCCCCCAGCAGCTTGGCCACGCGGGCGTTGGACAGGTCGAACACCGAGCCCACCCCCGCGTGACCCGAGCCTTCGCAAAGCACGAATTCCTTCTCCCACGCCACGCGGTCGAAGGCCTCGAGGATGCGCCGCACCAGCGCCTCGTGGTTGGATTTCTGGAGGTACTTGCGGGTGAAGTCCGGGTCCACCGCGATCGGGCTCATGTCCACCAGCGGGCAGCGCAGTTGATAGACCCGGTCCATGAGGATGATGTCCTCGTCAATCTTCTGGGTCTCGATCTCGACGAACCGCTGGCCGACCGGCTTGATGTAGCCGATGCGCGGGTAAACGCGCTGGAGGGCCGAGGCCAGCCCCAGCGAGATGGTGGTCTTGCCCTCGTTTTGCCGGGTGGCGGCGATGAAAACGCGCGGGGTGGTGGTGTTCATGGGGTGGGGTCGCCCTCGCCGGGCAGGCGGCGGCCGGCGCCGGGGTAGAGCAGTTCGTAATCCACCGCCTGCACCCCCACGATGGCCGCCACGCCCAGAATGTCGTGCGCGTTCGAGCCGCGGGAGACATCGGCGGCCGGGCGGTCCAGGCCCAGAAGAATCTGGCCGTAGGCGTTGGCCCGGGCAACCACGCGGACCATTTTGCTGGCGATGTTGCCGGAGTTCAGGTCGGGGAAGATCAACACGTTGGCCCGTCCGGCCACCGGGCTGTCCGGGACCTTGCGCTCGGCGATCTCGCGGACCAGGGCGGCGTCCAGTTGCAATTCGCCGTCGAAATCCGCCTCCAGACCGCGTTGCGCGGCCTTTTGCTGCGCCAGCGCCGTGGCGGCCTGTACCTTGCCGATCGAGGGATGCGTGGCGCTGCCCTTGGTTGAAAAGGACAGCAGCGCCACGCGCGGCCGCACCCCCACCAGGTGCCGCGCCAGGCGCGCCGTGGCGACGGCGATGTCGGCCAGTTGCTCGACCGAGGGGTCGGGGATGACGCCGCAGTCGGCCATGAACAGCACGCCGTCCTCGCCGAATTTCGAGTCCGGCAGCTCCATGACCATGCAACTGGAGGCCACGGTGGTCTGCGGCGCCAGTTGGATGATCTGAAACAACGGCCGCAGCACGCTGCCGGTGAACTCGTTGGTGCCGGACACCAGCCCGTCGGCCTGGTGCATGGCCACCATCATGGCCCCGTAGTAATTCGGCTTGGCCATCGTCTGGCGCGCCTCCTGTTCCTGCACCCCCTTGCTGCGGCGCAGGAGCAGAAAGCGCCGCACAAACGCCTCGAAATCGTCGCTCTCGACCGGGTGGATGATGCGAATGCCCTCCAGCGCGATGCCCAGCCGCTCGGCCACTTCCTTCACCCGTGGTCGTTCCCCAAGCAGGATGGGCACCCCCAGGTGCAACGAATGAAACTGGCGGGCCGCCTGCAACACCCGCGGCTCGGCGCCTTCCGGAAAGACGATTCGTTTCGGGTGCCGCTGCAGCTTGTCCACCATGCGGGCAATGAAACGCATGGCCGGGAAAGTACCGGGACACCCCCGCCCTGCAAAGGCGCAACCCACACACCCCGCAGCGGCTTGCTCAAAAAAGTGTTGCCTTGCAGGGCGAAGCCCGGAAATTGTTTCCCAACCCCATGATCCGTCGTCGGGACAGCAAACATGGCCTGTCCTCGTGCGTTGGTGCACGGACCTGGGCCCGCGCCGGTCGGCGGATTCCAACACCAAAACCTGCGATGAAACGTCACGCAACCTGGTCGGCAGTCCTGGCGGCTGCCGCATTCACCCTCGCCCCGGCCTCCCTGTGGGCTCTCCCCGTGATCACCGACGTGGTCGAGACCGGAGGCGACAACGAACCCACCGACACCATCACCGCCAAGTGGACCGGCGTCACCTGGGACCGCACCGTGGCCAATGAACCCACGCCGGGCGACGTGGGCACGCCCTTCACCGTACCGGTGCTGGGCGAGGAAGTCCCGGCCTATGTGGACCGCAACCACCAGTGGACCGGCGCCACCCCCACCGTGCTGATCCCCAAGTACCTCCTGGGCGGCGAGTACATCATGTGCGGCAACGACAACCGCGACAACCCGGACTACCAGCTCGACGTCACCATCGCCCAAAAGTCTTTCGTGTACCTGCTCATTGACGACCGACTGGGCGACGCCAGCAACGCCAACCCGCCGGACTTCACCCTGGACCGCACCGGCGACGGCCTGCCGGACATGGCCTGGGTGATCGAGCAGGGCTGGGAGCCGGTCAAGACCGGCCAGAACCGCCACGGCAACCCCGACTGGCCCGATCACATCGGCGTGGACGAGAGCGCCGACGGCGCCGGCCCCGGCCAGGGCGTCAACCAGTGGTCGAGCATCTACGTGAAGGTCTTCGAGGCCGGCACGCTCACCCTCGGCCCGGCCCACAACAACGGCCAGAACATGTACGGCGTGGTGGTGGTGCCCTACCCCGAAAAACCCATCGTCACCGCCGCCCGCGGCGACCTGCTGGGCTTCACCTTCTCGATCCTGGACGGCTCGGCCACCAAGGTGAAGGCCGACACCATCGCCGTGACCCTCGACGGCGCGCCGGTCACGGTCAACGTCTCCAAGTCCGGCGACGTCACCACCGTCAAGTACACGGCCGTACCGTTCTTCCCCTCCGGCTCCAGCCACACCGCGGTCCTGACCTTCACCGATGACGGCACCCCCGCCACCGAGATCAGCGAGACCCTCAACTTCACCGCCGAGACCTTCCAGACCCTCACGCCCGCCGACGCCATTCCGGCGGACGCCGTGGACCTGACCAGCTCCGGTTTCCTGGTCCGCATGGCCCAGGGACCGGACACCGCCCTGTGGCCGACGCTGGACCTGATCAACAGCGCCGAGCGGGCGGAAAACCAGTTGGCCGGCCGCCTGATTGACCCGCAGACCGGCAACCCCCTGCCCAACTACGCCCAGGCCGGCTCCGGCCCCGGCGGGACGCATCCGGTCACGCTGATCAACTGGAACCAGGAAGCCCGCCCCAACGGCACCCAGGCCCAGGCCGGCAACTTCACCGCCACCTCCACCCCGCCCTTCCCCGACGAGCCCATTCCGGGCATCCCGGGCACCGACCCGTTGAGCGTGGACAACATTGACAACATCGCCGCCGAGATTGTGGGCTACCTCGAACTCAAGGCCGGTCTGCACCGCTTCGGCGTCAACAGCGATGACGGCTTCCACCTCACCGCCGGCCGCGACCCGCACAGCCCGGAGGCCAAGCTGCTGGGCATCTTCAACGGCGGCCGCGGTTCGGCCGACACCCTGTTCTACGTGAACGTGGAGCAGGACGGCATCTACCCCGTGCGCCTGGTCTGGTACGAAGGCGGCGGCGGCGCCAACCTCGAATTCTTCTCCCTGGACCTCTCGGGCGAGACGCAGACCAAGATTCTGGTCAACGACCGGGACAACCCCAAAGCCGTCAAGGCCTACAGCCGGCTGCAGGTGCCGCTGACGCCGCGCATCTCGGTCTCGCCTCTGCCGGGGACCTCCAACGTCTGGCCCGGCCTGGCCATTCAGGCGCAGATCACCGACCGCGACACCGCCGTGGCCGCCGGGTCGGTCAAGTTGCTCGTCAACGGCCAGGAAGTCGCCGCCAATGTCACCAAGTCCGGCGACGTCACCACCGTCCGGTACCAGCCCGGCCTGCTGCCCTCCGGCCAGACCCTGCAGGCAGAAGTCCAGTATGCCGACACGGGCAGCCCGGCCGGCCAGTTCTCCCACCGCTGGCAGTTCACCGTGCTGAACTACGACAACCTGCCCGTCCTCCAGGCCGGCATGGCCATCCCCGCGGCCCAGATCAACCGCGGCACCTCCGGCTTCGCGGTGGACGTGTACCAAATGATTGACGGCACCGGCACCGTCGTGCCGCGCCCGGGCAACGTCAACTCCATCGCCGCGGCCGAGACCCAGCTCGCCCGCGGCAACCTCGACCCCGCCACCGGCCAGCCCTACGCCAACGGTGCCTTCGCCGGCACGTTGCCCGACGGCCGCCACGAGGTCGAAATCATCAACTGGAACCAGCAGGCTCCCGCCAACGCCGGCGCCTTCACCGCCGGCAACGACCCGAACCTGGTCAACCCCAACTTCACCGACCTCGAGATCCCCGGCATCTTCGCCGGCAACTCGTCCCTCCAGGACTGGATCGTCGCCGAGGCCATCGGCTTCGTCGAACTCAAGGCCGGCATCTACCGCTTCGGCGTCAACAGCGACGACGGCTTCCAGCTCTTGGGCGGCCTCACCCCGCAGGACCTGGCCGCACCGGTGCTCGGCCAGTTCGACGGCGGCCGCGGCGCCAACGCCAACCTGCCGCAAACGGCCTGCGACTTCCTCGTCGAGCAGGACGGCATCTACCCGATCCGCCTGCTCTGGTTTGAGGGCTCCGGCGGCGCCAGCCTCGAACTGCACAACCTCGAAATGGAAGGCAACTCCTCGACGCTGCTCAATGACCGCAACCGGCCGCTCCACCTCAAGGTGTACCGCCAGTACACCGGCCCGGCCCGCCCGCTGCTGCGCTCCGTCACCCCCGCCCGCAACGCCGCCGGCGTGCTGCGCGACGCCCCCATCGAGGCGGTCATCGAAAACTACACCGGGGACGTGACCCTTACGGTGGACGGCACCGCCGTGACGCCGGAAAAGACCGTGGCCGGCACCACCACCACCGTCCGCTACACCCCGGCCACCCGGTACCCCAACAACGCCCCCGTCCAGGTCGCCCTGGGCTACAACGGCATCACCTTCCGCTGGACCTTCTTCACCGTGAACGCCCCCGACCTGGGGCCGAAGATCGCCTGGGTAAGCTTCCACCCGGCCGACAACACCCCGTCCAGCGACGCCGCCAACGCCGGCTTCACCCAGGCGCCGGACGTCGGCTACACGGCGCTGCTGACCGCCAACAACTACGCGGTCACCCGCATCCTCACCACCGGCACGCCGGACACCAACCTCCTCAACAGCTTCGACCTGGTCATCATCAGCCGCTCCGTGGGCAGCGGCGAGTACCAGGACCCGCCCGAAACCCTGGCCTGGAACGGCCTGACCGCCCCCACCATCGTCATGGGCGGCTACGTCCTGCGGAACAACCGGCTGGGCTTCACCACCGGCAGCACCATCCCTGACACCGCCGGCCCCATCCGGCTCAAGGTCAACAACCCCGGCCATCCCATCTTCCAGGGCGTGGCCCTCGACGCGAACAACGTCATGGTGAACACCTACGCCAGCCTCGTGACCTTCAACAACACCGTCCAGCGCGGCATCTCGGTGAACACCGATCCCGTGGCCGCCGGCGGCACCGTCCTGGCTGTTGTCGGCACCGAGGGCGACCCCGCCTTTGGCGGCATGATCATCGGCGAATGGCCCGCCGGGGCCGTCGCCGCCAACGGCCGCGATGACGTCTTCGGCGGACGCCGCCTGGTCTTCCTGAGCGGCAGCCGCGAAGCCTCCGGCCTCACCAGTCAGGGCGCGGGCATCTACGACCTGAGCGAGGACGGCGCCAAGCTGTTCCTCAACGCGGTGCAGTACATGATCTCGCCGCCGCCCGCCCCGCCCACGCTGAGCATCCAGCGCAGCGGCGCCAACGTGACCCTCGCTTGGGAACCCGCCGGCGGGACGTTGGAAACCTCCACGGACCTGAAGACCTGGACGCCGGTCGCGGGCGCCACCAGCCCTGCGACCATCGCCGCGAGCGAAAGCCAGGCCTTCTTCCGCGTGCGCCGCTAGAGCGACGCAACCGTTCCCCCTCGGAAGGCCGGGCCCGCGCCCGGCCTTCTTTTTTCGCGCCGGCAACCCGGCTGGCACGCCCGTGCGCCGGCCGGCTGCAGGGCCGGCCCCGGGCGGGGAGTCACGGCTGGGCCGCGGCGGATTTGACAAGCGAATCCCAACCCGCTTTGGTTGGCCCCGGCCCGGACCGGGCACGTGTCTCCAGGGAAAGTGCCTCCCGGTGCGCGGCCAACCGAATCGCAACACAAGCCGGAAAACGCATCCATGACCCAAGTGAACGAAATCAAACCCGTACAGGTCGGCGCCGACGTGCCCGACTTTGAAATGGAAACCTACGACCCCGCCACGGGCCAGTTCGGCAAGCTCTCCCTGGCCGAGCTCAAGGCCCGGAACCGGTGGACCATCCTGGTCTTTTATCCCGCGGACTTCACCTTCGTGTGCCCCACCGAACTGGCGGACCTGGCCGAGCAATACGACGCCCTCAAGGCCCTCGGCGCGGAGGTGGCGTCGGTCTCCACCGACACCAAGTTCGCGCACCTGGCCTGGCAACAATCCGAGAAGCTCCTGGCCCGGGTGCGCTACCCCATGGCCGCGGACCCCACCGGCGCGGTGTCGCGGCTCTTCGGGGTGTACGACGCGGCCACCGGGCTGGCGCTGCGCGGCACGTTCATCCTCAACCCCGCCGGCAAGCTGGTCTCGGCCGAAGTCAACTTCTACAACGTCGGCCGCAACGCGGAGGAGTTGCTCCGCAAGATGCAGGCCAACGCCTACCTGATGAAGCACCCGGACGAAGCCTGCCCCGCGCGCTGGCACGAGGGGGAAAAAACCCTCCAACCCAGCGAAAAGCTGGTCGGCAAGGTGTACGAGGCCCTGCAGACGTGAACCGGCCTTGGACCGGGCCCCCCAACGTGGCCTTCCGGGCGGCGCCGGACTCAGACCGGCGCCGCCGCTTTTGCCGGCCCGGCGCGGAAATCTCCTGCCTCGGCCCCGACCGATGGGCCGTTTTCACAGAATCGCTTTGCCCGGTCCGGGCCGGACGCCGCCAATCCGGTCCGGACCGTGATGTGCCCTGAATCGGCACCGTGCTCAAGCTGCATGAATGCCATCCCTCCCCGCGGGCTCTGGGCCCGGCTGCGTCTCTGGGCGGAATTCGTGACCTTTTCCCACACGATCTTTGCCCTGCCCTTCGCCCTGGCCGCCATGGCCGTGGCGGCGCGGGACACCCGCGGCTGGCCGGGCTGGCGCACCTTCCTGATCATTCTGGCGGCGATGGTTTGCGCCCGGACCTGCGCGATGAGCTTCAACCGGATCGTGGACCGCCACTTCGACGCCGCCAACCCCCGCACCGCCCACCGCCCGCTACCCGCCGGACGCATCAGCCTGGCGGGAGCCTGGACGTTGTGGGCCCTGGGCGCGGCCGGGCTGGTGGCGGCCAGCGCCGGCCTCAACCGCATCTGCCTGCTGCTCTCGCCGGTGGCGCTGCTGATGGTCTGCGGCTATTCGCTGACCAAGCGGTTCACGGATTTCACGCACTTTTTTCTCGGCGCGGCCCTGGCCCTGGCGCCGCTGGGGGCCTGGCTCGCCGTGACCGGCGGGCTGGATTTCTTTCCCGCCCGCGACGGCGGCGTCTCCTTCCGCCACAGCGCGCTGCTGGCGGTGGTGCTGGCCGCGGCGGTGGTGTTCTGGCTGGTGGGTTTTGACATCATTTACGCACTGCAGGACTACGAGTTTGACCGCCGGCACGGCTTGCGGTCGCTGGTGGTGCGGTGGGGCCCGCAGAACGCCCTGCAGGCCGCCTTCCTGGCGCACCTGTTGATGTGGGTGCTGCTGGGGGTGTTCGGCCTGCTGGCGGGCTTCCGCGTGGCCTACCTGGTGGGCCTGATCGTGATCCTGGTCTGCCTGCTGCTCGAGCACTGGCTGGCCCGCCGCCGCAGCCTCAAGTGGATCAACCTCGCCTTCTTCCGCCTCAACGCCCTGATCAGCGTGGTCTTCCTGGTGGCCGTGCTGGCCGAGGTGGTTTTCCCCTGGTTCCGGCTGCGCGTCCGCTGAACCGCGCGCCAACAAAAAAACCCGGGAGCACCGGCTCCCGGGGTGTGTCATGAAAACTGCAGCCGACTACTTGCGGAAGCGCCGGTAGGCGGCAAAACCAAGCAACCCCAGACCGCCCAGCAGGGCGTAATCCCGCGGCTCCGGAATCACCGTCCCGATGGCAATCTCGTAGCCGAAGGTGACCTGCTGTCCCGGGGCCATGTCCCCGATCCTGAAGGCCATGTTGATGGTGTAGTCGCCGTCACCGTCGTTGGGCGGAGTGTTGTACAGCAGGTAAGGGTCAGTATCCCAATTCGACGACACGGACGGCTCGTGACTCAGCAGGTCGTTGCTGAAGATGCGAATCCAGTCACCAAAGTTGGGTCCGGTGGCGATGACCGTGTTCCCGTCCGGGATGGAATTCAATGTGTCAAATTGGTTGGGTATGAGAAATGCTTCCTGGTCCGGGTCCAGCCCCACGGCGTACACCACATCCGTCAGCGGACTCGTCCCCGTGTTCTCGAAGGTGATGGCGTAGCGGATGGTGGTGTCATTGACCCCGAACCACAGAAGCTGGGTAAAGGACAACGGACCAAACGCTCCGGTGGTGGTTGCGGACAGGATGACCCCGGCGCTGGTGTTGACCGTGGAGGCACTAAAGTTGTTCCCCGAGCTAAAACCCGCGTCGACCCACAGGTTGTTTACCCCAATCGAGTAGAATTGAAAGGGGTCGCCGGGCCGGAGGTAATCCACCGCCGGCCGCCAGGCGGGAATGATCCCCGCGGTGAAGGAGGCGTCAATCAAGCCGCCGGATTCGTCCACCCCCACCGTCATCTGGGTGCCGGTCAGGACGAACGAGGCCGCCTGCAACGAGCCGGCCGCGCCAACGGCACAACTCAGGGTGAGGAGTTTGTTGGTGAGGATTCTGTTCATTTGCCTGTTGTTTGTTGTTGGACCCTTGCCCGCCATTCCCTGCCACCCGGCAGCTGGACAAACAAGACGGTGGACTTCTAACCTGCCAACTCCGCAACCGTCAAGGGGGAATTAACGGCAATTTGCACGCCGCCAGGGGCCCGCAGCGCCAGGGCTCGCCCTCGTGTGCTGGTTTTCGCTCCCCGGTACGCAAATCGCCACCCGGCGCAAAGAATGCCCAGCCTCGGCCAATTCCGGTGGAGCCGGAGCGGCAACGGTGGACTTCACTTGACTTCGCCGGCTGGCGTGGGCTCATGTTCGCGCGCAGCCGAGACCGGGATGAACGCCACCGCCCCAGCGAAACCCGTCGGGTCCGCCCCCGCCGCCGGCCACCCCAGCGGCGACAAGCGCTTCAAAATTCTCGAGGTCTTCATCAAGCGCCAGCAGCAGCGGCAGGACGCCCTGATCGAGGTCCTGCACAAGGCCCAGGAACTGTTCGGCTACCTGGACGACGGCCTGCTCTGGTTCATCGCCCACGGCCTGCGGCTGCCCCCCAGCCGGGTGTACGGCGTCGCCACCTTCTACCACTTCTTCAAACTCAAGCCCCAGGGCGCCCACACCTGCGTGGTCTGCATGGGCACGGCCTGTTACGTCAAGGGGGCCCACCAGATCGTCACCGCCCTCGAACAGGCCACCGGCGTCCGCGCCGGCGAAACCACGCCGGACGGCCGGGTCTCGCTGCTGACCGCCCGGTGCATCGGCGCCTGCGGCCTGGCGCCGGCCGTGGTGTACGACGAGGCGGTGGCGGCGCACCAGACGCCGGAAAGCGCCCTGGCACGCGTGAAAGGATGGTTGACCGATGGTGCTGGCTGAACTGCTCGAAATCCAGGAACGCGAACGCGCCGCCCGCAAGCCGGTGCTCATCACCTGTTGCCTGGCCGCCGGCTGCATGTCCTCCGAGGGCAAGCAGGTCAAGGAGGCCCTCGACCGCGCCGTCCAGGCCGCCGGCCTGCAGGACCGCGTCGAAGTCCGCGGCGTGGGTTGCCTGCGGCTCTGTTGCGAAGGCCCGCTGGTGCACGTGGACCCGCCGGGGGTCCTTTACCAAAAGGTCCGGCCGGCGGACGCGGCCTCGCTGGTGGGCACGCTCCAGGGCGGCACCACCTCCGCGGCGCGGGCCGACCTGAACCACCCGTTCTTCACCCGCCAGATGCCCATCGTGCTGGAGAACAGCGGTCGAGTGGACCCCGAGCGCATCGAGTCCTACATCGCCCACGAAGGCTACCTGGCCTTGCGCCACGCCCTGCGCGAACTCAGCCCGGCGGAGGTCATCGCGGAAATCACCAAGAGCGGCCTGCGCGGCCGGGGCGGCGCCGGCTACCCCACCGGCCTGAAATGGGCCACGGTGGCCAAGACCGCCAGCGCCAAGAAATACGTGATCTGCAACGCGGACGAGGGCGACCCCGGCGCCTTCATGGACCGCAGCGTGTTGGAGAGCGACCCCCACCGCGTGCTCGAGGGCATGAGCATCGCCGCCTATGCCGTGGGCGCCGACCAGGGCTACATCTACGTCCGGGCCGAATACCCCCTGGCCATCGCGCGGCTTCAGGTCGCCCTCCGGCAGGCCCGGCAATTCGGCCTGCTGGGCCCGAACATTCTCGAATCCCCCTTCCACTTCAACGTGGACATCCGCATCGGCGCCGGCGCCTTTGTCTGCGGCGAGGAGACCGCGCTGATGGCCTCGATCGAGGGCCGCCGCGGCCAGCCCCGCCCCCGCCCCCCCTACCCCGCCGAGTCCGGCCTGTTCGGCCAGCCCACGCTCATCAACAACGTCGAGACCTTCGCCAACGTGCCCCCCATCCTGCGGCGCGGGGCGGAGTGGTTTGCTGGCATCGGCACCGAGCGCAGCAAGGGCACCAAGGTCTTCGCCCTGGCCGGCAAGGTGCGCCATACCGGCCTGATCGAGGTGCCGATGGGCATCCCCCTGCGCACCATCGTCGAGGAAATGGGCGGCGGCGCGCCCGACGGCAGCCGCATCAAGGCCGTCCAGACCGGCGGCCCCTCCGGCGGCTGCATCCCCGCCGAGCACCTGGACACGCCGGTGGACTACGAGTCGCTCACCCGCCTGGGCTCGATCATGGGCTCCGGCGGCATGATCGTGATGGACGAGCGGGACAACATGGTGGACGTGGCCCGCTTCTTCATGGAGTTCTGCATGGACGAAAGCTGCGGCAAGTGCATCCCCTGCCGCGCCGGTACCGTGCAGATGCACGAGCTGCTCAAGAAAATCCTGGCCCGCCGCGCCACCGCCCGCGACCTGGCCACGCTGGAGCAGCTCTGCGACCTGGTCAAAAACACCAGCCTCTGCGGCCTGGGCCAGACCGCGCCGAACCCGGTGCTGAGCACGCTGCGGTTCTTCCGCCACGAATACCAGACCCTGCTCCAGCCCGAACCCTGGAAGCCGCCGGCCCCCGCGGCCCCCGCCGCCGCTTCGCCGGCCTGAACCCCGCCCCGCCATGGTTGCCAAAGTTTTCACCCTGGATGGTCAGGAGATCACCGCCACCGAGGGCCAGACCGTGCTCGAGGCCGCGCGCGAGGCCGGCATCACCATCCCCACCCTCTGCCACCTCAACGGCGTGGCGGACGTGGGCGCCTGCCGCCTGTGCCTGGTCGAGATCGCCGGCTCGAACAAGCTCCAGCCCGCCTGTGTCACCAGGGTGGCCGAGGGCATGGTGGTCACCACCCGCAGCGAGCGGCTCCAGAGCTACCGGCGCATGATCCTCGAACTGCTCTTCGCCGAGCGGAACCACGTCTGCGCCGTCTGCGTCTCCAACGGCCACTGCGAGCTCCAGCAACTGGCCATGGACCTGGGCATGGACCACGTCCGCTTCGCCTACCAGTTCCCCCGGCTGGAGGTGGACCTCTCCCACCGGCTCTTCGGCATGGACCACAACCGCTGCGTGCTCTGCGGTCGCTGCGTGCGGGTCTGCTGGTACGTCGAGGGGGCCGGCACCAAGAACTTCTCCGGCCGCGGCGCCGGCTCGCACATCATCAACGACCTCAACCAGCCCTGGGGCGATTCGGTCACCTGCACCTCCTGCGGCAAGTGCGTGCAGGCCTGCCCCACCGGCGCGCTCTTTGCCAAGGGCGCCACCGTCGCCGAGATGGCCAAGGACCGCGGCAAACTCGAATTCATCGTCACCGCCCGGGAGAAAAAGCAATGGATCGTCTGAAACTGGCAACGGTCTGGTTCGGCGGCTGTTCCGGCTGCCACATGTCCTTTCTGGACCTGGACGAATGGCTCTTCGAGCTGGCCCGGGTGGCCGAGGTGGTGTACAGCCCGGTGGTGGACACCAAGGAGTACCCGGAGGGCGTGGACGTGTGCCTCATCGAGGGCGCCGTGGCCAACGAGGACAACCTGGCCCTGGCCCGGCTCATCCGCCAGCGCACCCGCCTGCTGGTGGCCTTCGGCGACTGCGCGGTCACCGGCAACGTCACCGCCCTGCGCAACCCCTTGGGTAAGGCCGAGCCCGTGCTGCGCCGCGCCTATCTCGACCCCGCCAACCTCCGCCCCCAAATCCCGTCCGAGCCCGGCGTGGTGCCGCCGCTGCTGGACCGAGTGATGCCCCTCCACGAGGTGGTGCCGGTGGATTTCTTCCTGCCCGGCTGCCCGCCCCCCGCCCCGCGCATCCGTGCCTTCCTCGAGGACCTGCTCGCCGGCCGCGCGCCGCACCTCAGCGGCGAACAACTCAAATTCGGCTGAGGCGACTGATGAAATCCGAACTCCGAAATCCGAAATCCGAAGCCCGAAATCAGCCGAGAAACCCGTCGCCTTTTTCCCGGGCCCTTACACTTCGAACTCCGGACTTCGGCCTTCGGACTTTCCCGCGGCCGTCGGCTTTCGGCTTTCGGATTTTGGATTTTTCTTTGCCCTGCTGCCATGCCCACGCGGATTCAGATTGACCCCGTGACCCGCATCGAGGGTCACGCCAAGATCACCATCCAGCTCGACGCCAACGGGCACGTGGCCGACGCGCGTTTCCACGTGGTCGAGTTCCGCGGCTTCGAGAAGTTCTGCGAAGGCCGGCCCTTCACCGAGATGCCCGGCATCACCCCGCGGGTCTGCGGCATCTGCCCGGTCAGCCACCTGCTGGCCTCGGCCAAGGCGGGCGACGCCATCCTGGCGGTGGACATCCCGCCGGCGGCCCGGAAGCTGCGCCGGCTCATGAACCTGGGCCAGATCATCCAGTCGCACGCCCTGAGCTTCTTCCACCTGAGCGCGCCGGACTTCCTGCTGGGCTGGGATAGCCCGCCGGCTCAGCGCAACGTCTTCGGCCTGATGAGCGCCAAGCCGGAGCTGGCCCGCGGCGGCATCCGGCTGCGCCAGTTCGGCCAGGAGATCATCGAGCAACTCGGCGGCCGCAAAATCCATCCCGCCTGGGCCGTGCCCGGCGGCGTGCGCAGCGCCCTCACCGCGGCCGGCCGCGACGCCATCCACGCCCGGCTGCCCGAGGCCGTGGACACCACACTGCGGGCGCTGGAGTTGTTCAAGGAAGTGCGCCGGCAGTGCGAAACCGAGGTCCAGGTCTTCGGCAACTTCCCCAGCCTGTTTCTCGGCCTGGTGGGACCGGACGGCTCGTGGGAACACTACGACGGCAAACTGCGCTTCGTGGACGCCGGCGGCAACATCATCGCCGACCAGATCGAGCCCACCCGGTACGCCGAATTCATCGGCGAGGCGGTCGAGCCGGCCTCGTACCTCAAATCGCCGTACTACCGGCCGATGGGCTACCCGGCGGGCATGTACCGCGTGGGGCCGCTGGCCCGGCTCAACCTCTGCCGCCGCATTGGCACGCCGCGGGCCGATGACGAACTGGCGCAGTTCAAGGCCCTGGGCTGGGGCGCGGTCACCTCCTCGTTCCACTACCACTACGCCCGGCTCATTGAAATCCTGGCCTGCCTCGAACACATCGAGCGTGCGCTCGAGGACCCCGACCTGCTCTCGGACCGGCTGCGGGCCGACGCCGGCATCAACCAGCTCCGCGGCGTGGGCGTGAGCGAGGCCCCCCGCGGCACGCTCTTCCACGACTACACGGTGGACAAGAACGGCCTCATCCGGCAGGTGAACCTGATCATCGCCACCGGCCAGAACAACCTGGCCATGAACCGCACCATCACCCAGATCGCCCGCCACTACCTCCAGGGCGAGACCCTCCCCGAGCCGCTGCTCAACCGCGTCGAGGCCGGCATCCGTGCCTACGACCCCTGCCTGAGCTGCTCGACCCACGCCCTGGGCCGCATGGCGCTGGTGGTGCGGTTGGTGGACGCCGCCGGCCGGGTGTTGGACCAGGTCGCCCGCGACTAGGCGGCGACCGCGTTCACCAGGGCAGGTCCACGATCAACGGCACGGCGCGGTCGGCGAAGTCCTCGGCCAGTTGGCTCATCGCCTGGCGCTCGGCGCTGGTCTGGTTGCCCTCCAGGCGCACGCTCAGGCGGGCCACCACCTCGCGGTCCACCAGGTTGGTGCCGGCGCGGCGGTCCTCGGCCCGGAGGTGCACGGCCAGTTCGAGCTCCTCGTCC
This sequence comes from Verrucomicrobiales bacterium, assembly GCA_037445715.1. Classification (GTDB taxonomy): domain Bacteria; phylum Verrucomicrobiota; class Verrucomicrobiia; order Limisphaerales; family J093; genus DSVZ01. Next base: position 16,715 of record JBBIJZ010000079.1, read on the forward strand.
CGCGTGGTGCGAATGTCCCGCGGCTGAAAGGACAGCGGCCGGCGGTCCAGGCGCAGAATCTGACCGCGGACCACCACGTCGGCCTCCCCGGCGCTGACCAGCCGGTAGGTGCCGTCCTGTTGCAGCCGCTTGCGCAAGGCGTGGGCCAGCGCCTCGCTCAGGCGCGGTTGCAGGGTTTGGTTCTCGAAATACTCGACCCGCACGGTGCGGCTGCCGGCGGCAAATCCGCCCGTGGGGCCCAACCGGTAACCCGCGCAGCCCGCCAGCCACAGGGTCAACCCCAGTACGACGGCGCCGCGGAGCGTCGCCCCGGGCCGACGCACGCGGTGAAGGGCACGCAGACGCCAACGCATGTCAGGGTTGACCGGCCGGGGCGCCGGCGGATGCCGCGCCGGGCGCGCGCCGCAACACGTCCAGCCGCCGGCGCGCCCGCTCGGCCAGCTCCGAGTTCGGGTCCTTGCTGACGACCTCGTTGTAGTACACCCGCGCGCCGTCCCAGCGGCGCTGTTTCTCGTAGAACCGGGCGATGCGGAAGGCGCCGCGGGCCTGTTCGGTGCGCAGTTCGAGAATGGTCTTCTGCGCCGCTTCAACGCGCGGGTCCTGCGGGTAGAGCGCGATGAAGTCGGTGAAGGTGGCGATGGCCGAGGCGGCGGCACCCTGATCGTACTCGGCGGTCTTGGCCTGTTTGAGGTAGGCCTGCCCGGCCCGGTAAAGCGCCTCGGCGGCGATCTCGGGCTGGTCGTGGTAGGTGTCGGCCGCCTTTTCGTAGGCCTTGACCGCGAGGTCGTAGTCCTTCTGCTTCTCGCGCGTGGCGCCCAGGGCCAGTTGGGCCCGGGGGGCGACCTTCGAGTAGGGGCCGTTGCGCACGATCTTGGCAAACATGTCGGCGGTCTTTTCCTTCGAGGGGAAGAACGGGATGACCCCCCAGAGCTTGAACCACTGTCCCCCCAGGAAGCGCATGGCGATGGCATACTGCCGCTCCAGGATGTCCTCGAAGCTGGCCAGCTTGGGGTACTTCTCGACCGCTTTCTGGTACTCCTTGAAGGCCTTCTCGTCCCACCGCCGGGCCTCGTACGCCCGGCCGATCAGGTATTGCGCCTCGCCGGCGTAGTCGGACAACGGCCAGCGCGCCACGGTGCGCCGGGCGGCCTTGATGGCCAGGCGGTGCTTTTGCGCCTCGAAGGCTTCCTTGGCGACCTCGTACTGGTCCTTGGCCCGACCGCGCTGCCACCGGGGACCGCCGGGGCTTTCGTAGGTCCAGCCCTCACCCGGGGTGTACACCAACGGCGCCGGACAGCGCAGCGGCCAGAGGAACATCCCCAACCCAATCAACGCCAGCAACGGCAGCCTGCGGTTCATCGGCGCCGACGGTATGAAACGACCGGGGCGGCGTCAACCGACCCGCGCGCCGGCGCGGGCTTTTCCGCGGGGCGGGGCGGGCCGCTTCAAATGGCGTACCGGGCCACGATCTCGGGAGGCAGCGGCTCCGCCCGACCGGTTCGGAGGTTGACCAGGGTGAAGTGACACCACCCCGCGGCCGACAGTTTGCCGTTGGCCGCCTTGAGAATCTCGAACTCCACCCGCACGCCGTCCTTGAAGAACTCCTGGATCCAGGTGCGCACCACGAAACGCTCGCCGAACCGCAGCGGCCGGTGGTACTCGAAGTGCGACACCCGCGTGTACCAGCCCAGGCCGCGCGCCAGGAACTCCTCCATCGCCATGCCGTAACAGCGTGCCATCTGGTCGCACCGCGCCGCCAGGACATAGTCCAGGTACCGGCTGGCGTGCACGTGCTGCATCATGTCCAGATCGTCCGGCCGGACCTGCATTTCGGTTTCAAACCGGGTGCGACCCGGCCCGGACGGCGGCGTGGGCGAACTCATGGGAGTGCGTTTTACCGTCGTGCCATAGCCGAACCGCCGCCGCTTGTCACCCAAAGTCCCACCGCTACCCGCACCGCCGGCCTCAGGGTCCCGCCCACTCCCACTCGACCACCAGCGGCAGGTGGTCCGAGGCGTCGCTCGCCGGCACCCAGGCCCGTCGCGGGCGCAGTGGCGAGCCCTTGCGTCGCCACTGGTAATCAATCCGCCGCTCCGGCCGGGCGCTGGGAAAGGTGAACCCCTCCCCCACCCCGGCCAGGGGCCACACGTCGTCAAACTCCGCCGCCAACGCCGCCCAGGTGCGACTGCCCGGCAGGTCGTTGAAGTCCCCCACCAGCACCGCCGGCAGGCCGGGATACGCCGCCAGGATTTCGCGCAACTGCGCCACGTTCGCCAGCCGCTCGGCGTCGTCGCGCCGGTAGTCCAGGTGCGTGTTGAGCACCAGCAGCTCGCGTCCCTGCACCTCGAGCACCGCCTGCAACACCCCGCGCTGCTCCCCCGCACGGAGCATCCGCAGGTGCGTGTTGGCCCGGCGCCGCACCGGGAAACGCGTCAGCAGGGCGTTGCCGTACTCGCCCCCCTGGTAGGCGAAGTTGTTGCTGAACCAACAGGTCATCCCGGTTAACGCCGCCAGCTCCGCCGGGAAGTCCCGTCCGGCCGTGCGCCGCACGCCCCGGTCCACCTCCTGCAGCGCCACGATGTCCGCCCGTTGCTCGCGGATGACCGCCGCGATGCGCTCCAGGTCCACCCGCCCGTCCGGGCCCTCGCCGTGATGGATGTTGAAGGTCATCACCCGGAACGGCGCCGCCGCGCGGGCCGGCGCGCGACAGCCGGTCCCCAGCACCGTGGCCACCCAGAGGCCGACGGCGCCACCCAGCGCCCCCGCCAGCCAGGCGCGGCGCGAGGGGGCCATCCGCTCAGGGAACTCGGGGTCGGGGGAAAGCCGTTTCACCCCGGCATGGAATCAAAACCGCCGCGGCTGGCCAGACCAAAGCTCGCGCGCGGGGCTTGCGCACCGCCCCACGCCGTGTTTGAACTGCCGCGTGCGCCGCACCCGTCGCTCCACCCCCGCCGCCGTCTCGCCCGCCGCGCCGCCGGCCCGCAGGCCGGCCCCGTGGAACGCTCGCGACTCGGTCCTGGCCGAATGGCGGGGCGTGGATCTTTCCGACCTGGAGCGGGGCCGGGTGCTGGCGGCGCGACCGGTGGGCGACTGGTTGCCGGAGGTCATGCAACAACTCGGGCTGCCCCAGCGCCGGGCCGCGGCCGAGGTCCTGCGGGCGTGGAACTCGCTGGTGGACCCCACCGTGGCCGCGCACGCCCAACCGGCGGGCCTGCGCAACGGCACCCTCTTTGTGCGCGTGGACAGCAGCGTGTGGCTCTCCGAAATCGTCCGCTACCGCCGCCGCGAAATCCTCGACCGCCTCCAGAACTGCTTCGGCCGCCAACTGGTGGCCAAAATCTCGTTTCGCCTCGGCTGAACCCCGACGCGGTCACACCGGTTCGGCGCCGGCCCGCCGGCCGGCGGTTCCCGGGGGCGGTCGTCGGCGCCTTCCACCGATCCGTTGCCACCGGCGTCCGTCCGCCGGCGCCCGCCGCTCCGGGTCCGCCCGACCCCCGGTTCAGGGCTGGCGCCCCAGGTTGGTCAGTCCGGGCGGGCCGGGCGGCGTCGGCACCGCG
>JBBIJZ010000080.1:0-20124 GCA_037445715.1 Verrucomicrobiales bacterium
CGGCAGCTTCGCATTGCCCGGCGCGCCCCGCCCGACTAGGCTCTCGCCGGCGCCTCCCGACCAGCCCGGTGGTCGGGGGGTGCCTCACACCTCATGGACATCCAAAAAGCCGTCATCACCGCCGCCGGCCCGCGCGAGCATCACCTGCCCCTGCAAACCCTCGTGGACGCCGACGGCCAGGCCAAAACCGTCCTCGCCATCCTCCTCGAGGAACTGGCCGATGCGCGCATCGAGGAAACCTGCGTGGTCGTCCGCCCCGGCGATGAACCCGCCTACCGTGCCGCCGCCGGCCCCGCCGCCGCACGCCTGCGCTTCGTGGTCCAGCCCGAACCGCGCGGGTACGGCCATGCCGTGCTCTGCGCCCGCGAGTTTGCGGGCGACGGCCCGTTCCTGCTGCTGGTGAGCGACCACCTGTATGTGAAAGGCGCCTCGCCCCGGCGCTGCGCCCGTCAACTGGTCGAAATCGCCGCCGCCGAAAACGCCGCCGTCTCCGCCGTCCAGGCCACGCACGAAAGCAAGTTGCCGTACTACGGCGCGGTGGGCGGGCGGTTGATCAGTGGCCGCCGCGGGTTGTACCAGGTGACCGAGGTGCTCGAAAAACCCACCCCCACCGAGGCCGAGCAACGGTTGGTGGTGCCCGGCCTGCGGGCCGGGTACTACCTGTGCTTCTTCGGCATGCACGTGCTCACGCCCGCGGTCTTCGCCCGGCTCGAGGCGGAGCAGGGCCGCCTGCCGGCAGGCGAACCGCTGCCCCTGAGCCCCGCCCTGGCGGCACTGGCCCGGCAGGAAAAATACCTGGCCGCCGAACTGGTCGGCCGGCGTTACGACCTGGGCGCCCGTTACGGGCTCTTGACCGCCCAACTGGCCCTGGCCCTCGAGGGCCGGGACCGCGAGGAGGTCCTGAGCCTGCTGGTGGAACTGCTGGCCAGCCGCGCCCGTTGAACCCGCCGCCCCGCGCCGCCATGAGCCGCCTGCTGCCGCTGATCACCTCCCCGGACCCGGCCGTGCGCCACACCGCGCTCGAGGCGGCCTGCGCCGGCCTTGCCGCCGCGGACCTCCTGGCCGAGTGCGCCGCGCTGGACGCCTTCCGCCGTCACCACGAAAATCTCTACGAACGCGTTCGCGCCCTGTTTTTCCTCTACGCCATCCACCGCTTCCACCTGCCGGACCGGTTGCCGCCGGCGGTCCGCCCCGGCCAGGGGCTGGTGCCGTTTGCCGGTTACGAGCACCTGTTGAACCGCCGGTTCGAGGAGGCCATTGACCACTTCCTGGCGCGCCAGGCCGCCGAGGGCCCCAGTGACGGCCTGAGCAGCGCGCTGGCCGCCGCCTACTACCGGCTGGGCTTCCAAACCCTGGCCGACCAGGTGCGCCGCAGCGTGCGCAGCGTGCGCGGCAACCAGTGGATGTTCCGCATGGGTCACCCGCTGGACCAACCCCTGCGCCTGCGCCCCGAGTTGCGCCAGCCCGACCCCGACGGCGCCTACCCCGTGCTCCGCGAATGCACCCCGGTGCGCATGGACCTGACCCACTGCGGCTGGAGCGACATTTTCTTCCTGGGCATGGATTACCCCGAGGGCGCCAAGGTGCTGAACGTCTCGATTGACCTGGCGGTGCACGGCCGCGACGCCGCGCCGCGCCCGCCCGTCGAGGTGTACCTGCGCGTGCTGCCCGAGCCGGTCCTGCGCCTGACCAGCGTGGACCTCGGGTGCACGGCGGACGTGACGCACCTGGCCGAGGTGTTCGACTTCGCCCGGGACTACCTCGGTCTGCTCAAGGCGGCGGTCATCGCCAGCGGCCTGGTCCCCCCCGGCATCGAGGGCAGCGGCCACGACCTGAGCGAACTGCTCGCCCGCCTGTGCGGGCCGGGCTGCGGGCTGGAGCTGGTCAGCCGCGTCAACGACATCCCCAAGGGCTCCCGTCTGGCGGTGTCCACCAGCCTGCTGGCCGCGCTGGTCGCGGTGTGCATGCGGGCCACGGGCCAGGCGGCCTCGCTCACCGGGCCGTTGCAGGAACCCGAGCGGCGCCTGGTGCTGGCGCGCGCGCTGTTGGGCGAATGGCTCGGGGGCAGCGGCGGCGGCTGGCAGGACTCCGGCGGGGTCTGGCCGGGCATGAAATTGATCGAGGGCGCGCTGGCCACCGAGGGCGACCCCGAGTACGGCATCAGCCGCGGCCGGCTCATGCCCACCCACCGCCTCCTGACCGAGGCGGACGCCCCGGCCAGCACCCGCCAGAAACTCCAGGACAGCCTGGTGCTCGTGCACGGCGGCATGGCCCAAAACGTCGGGCCCATCCTGGAAATGGTCACCGAGAAGTACCTCCTCCGCTGCGCCGCCGAGTGGCAGGCGCGCCGGAGTATGCTGGGCATCCTCCAGGAAATCCTGGACGCCCTGCGCCGGAGCGACGTGCCGGCCATCGGCTCCGCCACCACCCGCAACTTCCGCGGCCCCATCCAGACCATCATCCCCTGGGCCACCAACCACTTCACCGAGACCCTCATCGCCCGGGCGCAGGCCGCCTTCGGCCCGGACTTCTGGGGCTTCTGGATGCTGGGGGGCATGAGCGGCGGGGGCATGGGGTTCATCGTCGCCCCCCACCGCAAGGCCGAGGCCCGGACGCGGCTGCTCGAGATCCTGCGCACCACCAAGCGCGAGCTCGAACACGCCCTGCCCTTCGCGATGGACCCGGTGGTCTATGACTTCGCCATCAACGAACGCGGCACCTGGGCCGAGCTGTTGCGGGGCCCCGACGCCCTCCTGCCGCCCGGCTACTACGCGCTCATCCTCCCGGCGCTGCTGCGCCAGGACCGCCAGACGCTGTCCCCCGCCCGCCGCGCCGAGCTGGACCGCGTGGGCGAGGCCTGCCGCACCCGCGAGGCCTGGCGCGGGCTGGTGCCGACGCTCTTCGACGCCATGCTGCCCCGCACCCGGCGCGAGGACGCGGACGGCCGGTCGCTCGCCCGGTTGCTCGCCGAATTGGGCTTCGACCGCGCCCAGCACGAGCAAATCCGCCGCGACCTGCGCGAAGGCCGCATCGGCCTGGCCCAGAACCGCCTCCCGCCCAGTGCGGTGATCGAGGACGTGCGCCCGGAGGACGTCTCCCCGGCCGGGAGCGTCACGCCCGAGGAACGCGCGCTGGGCCTGGCCGCGTTGCAGCGCGGCGAACTGGCCGTGTTCACGCTGGCGGCCGGCGCCGGCTCGCGCTGGACGCAGGGCGCGGGGGTGGTCAAGGCCCTGCATCCGTTTTGCCGGCTGGCCGGGCGGCACCGCACCTTCCTCGAGACCCATCTGGCCAAAAGCCGGCGCGTCTCCCGCGCCTGCGGGACGTGGTTGCCCCACCTTTTCTCCACCAGCTACCTCACCCACGAACCCATCGCCGAATGGCTCGCCCGCCACGGGAACTACGGCTACGAAGGCCCCGTGCGGCTTTCGCCCGGCCGGGCCATCGGCCTGCGGCTGGTCCCCACCGAGCGCGACCTGCGCTTCCTCTGGGAGGAAATGCCGCAACAGGTCCTCGACGAACAGCAGCAAAAGGTGCGGGCCAGCCTCCGCCAAGCGCTCCTCGCCTGGGCGCGCCACCTGGGCGAAGCTAGCGATTACACGGACAACGTCCCCCTCCAGTGCCTGCACCCCGTGGGCCACTGGTACGAGGTGCCGAATCTGTTGCGCAACGGCGAGCTGGCCCGCCTCCTGGCCGAGCGGCCGCAGTTGAAGTACCTCCTGCTCCACAACATTGACACGGTGGGCGCCGACGCCGACCCCGCCCTGCTGGGCCGCCACATCCGCAGCGGGGCCACACTGACCTTCGAGGTCATCACCCGCCGGATCGAGGACCGCGGCGGCGGGCTGGCGCGCGTCAACGGCCGCGTGCGCCTGGTCGAGGGCCTGGCCATGCCGCGCGAGGAGGACGAGTTCCGGCTCACCTACTACAACTCGAACACCTGCTGGATCAGCCTCGACCCCCTGCTGGCGGTCTTCGGCCTGACCCGCGCGGACCTGACCGACGAGGCGAAGGTGCTGGCCGGTATTCGCGCCGTCGCCGCCCGGATGCCCACCTACATCACCCTCAAAGAGGTCAAAAAACGCTGGGGCCACGGCCAGGAGGACGTCTTCCCGGTCACCCAGTTCGAGAAGCTCTGGGTGGACATGACCACGCTGCCGGAGGTGGACGCGCGCTTCGTGGTGGTGCCCCGCCGGCGCGGCCAGCAACTCAAGGACCCCGCCCAGCTCGACGGCTGGCTGCGCGACGGCTCGGCCGCCTACGTCGAGCAACTGGGGGCCTGGGACCCCGCGCCGGGCGTCTGAAAATCCTCGGACGCCGGGCCGGCGCGCAAGACCGGCTCGCGCCTACCGCGTCCAGGCGTGCAACCGCACGGGCTCGCCCTCGGGCAGGGTGATCTGAGTCGAGACTTCCGGCGGATTGGCGCCGCCGTTGAGGGTGAGGTCGAGCACCGTCGAGGGCGAATGTTCCGGGGTGACCACCAGCCGCACGGGCACCTGGCCGGTGAGACCCTGCCCGCGCAGGACCACTGTCTGCGTGGCCGGCGCGCCGGCGGGCAGTCGCTTGTCCCATCTGCGCCGGGCCGGGGCAGGTCAGGGCAAGGGCAGTTCTGCCGTGCGACCGTTGCGCGTCAGCCGGAGATTCGATCCGAACCCCGTGACGGCGAGGTCCGCGGGGCGTTCTCCCCCCCGATAGGGCACGAGGACCACGTCAAACGGACCTGCCGAGCGCAGGCGGAGGATGTATTGCCGCTCCTCGAAGGGGCGCCCGGTCGCTTCCAGGAACTCGCTCTTTTCACGCGCGGTATTCGTCGTGTGTCCCCATTCGCCGATCAGCGCCTGCGTCTCGGCATCCCCCACGACGACGTAAACCTCGAAATCAACACCCCACTGGCCGTGGAAGCGGAAGCGGTTCACGCCGGCCGCCAGGGGGATGACCGGCCCCGCCGAGGGATGCCCGGCCGCGCCGCGGGGCGGAACATACCCGCCGGCCGGGCCGTCCACGGCACCCTGGGCCATCAGCGTGAGCGAGGCGATTTTGACCGCGCCGGCGTCCTGGTCAAAATCGTCACGGATGCGCAGGACCGGCGGCCCGCCGGCGTTGCGGTAGGAGACGACCCGGCGCCGCCACGACATGCCCGCGCCCTCGAACTCGCCAAACGCGGCCGCCCAGCCGTCGCCGCGACGCAGTCCCGCCGCGCGCACGGTCTGTTGCTCCCGGTTGCCGAAGCAATCCTCGCTGGACACCCGGTCGCTGTCCCAGCGCTCCCCCAGGGCCGCCTCGGGCACGACCACGTTCTGCATCCAGGCGCCCGGCATGCGGGGCGTGTAGCCGGAGCCGAAGTGGATGGAAATCGGCGCGCCCAGGGCATAGATCATCACCGCGCCCAGGTCGCAGTGATAGTGGTCGCGATACCATTTGCCGTTCAGCAGCCACGCCGCCGTTTCGTCCGGGGTTGACCAGCCGCTGCGCAGGACGGTGAAGGCTCCCGGAAAATCGGCGTCCCCGAGCATGGGCTCGCGTCCCGGCAGGCTCTCGTCAATCTTCAGCACGCTGCTTCCGTAGAAGAACGAGTGCGCCGCGCCCGCCTGTCGCCAGCCCTCCATGAGCCGCTCGCTGAGGACATCATCCACGCCGCGCAGGCCGGTCCCGAGCTGACCCCAGAGTTCCGTCGTCATCGTGTTTCCGTCGCCGAAGGAGACGGCCTTGCGACGCCCCCCGAACCGGGTCTCGCGCGGCGTGAGCAGGTGCAGGTAATACTCGGCGGCGCGGGCGATGCGCGGCTCCGCGGCGAACGGATCCCCGCCCCCGGCCACCTTGAGCTGCTGCATGGTGTTCACGATCGGCACGAGCGAGGCGAGGATGTAGCCGCTGGAGCCGATCGAGGCGCCGCTCTCGTGGATGACCCCGGACAGCAGCGCCGACACCTGGCCGCGCACCGCCTCGGCCCGCCGCCGCATCGCCGGGTGACGGGCAAGCCACAGGGCGTAGGTCTGCCGAAAGCCCGTCTGCATCACCGGCATGTTGGGCGTGCCGAGGTTCAGCCCGTGTCCCTCGTGCAGGGGCACGAAGTCGTCGTCCCACAGCACTTGCGCGTAGAGGATGGCGATGCGTTCAAGCTGAAGCCGCTGCCCGGCCGTCAGCACCGCGGGGTCCATGTCCGCGAGGATCAGGAGGCCGTTCATGACCGCGGCGTCGCGGCTCATCTGGACGCCGCCGAGCCAGTAGTGGTGATGGAAGCTGTAGATGCCGTGGCCGTTGACGAACGCGTCCAGCGCCTGGCGGGCGCGGGCCGCGAGGGCCTCCGCGAGTCGCCGCGCCGCGTCACCCGTGGTGTCCGCCCATGCCTCCCACAGTTCCACGAGCGCGGGGTCCGCCGTCCGCAGTCTTTCCAGGTAGGGTGCTCCGGACGGGCCGCCCGCTTCGGCCCGCAGCCGCGCGATCATCTGGCGGATGGAGGCGCCGGGAAGGTAAAGGCCCGCGGGAGGACTCTCGAAGGCGCCCGCTTCGAGCCCGTAGCGGACCAGTTTGTTCAGGTTGATGCCGGCGTGCAGGCTCATTTGCCGGACGATGGGCTGGGGCTGCGTGGTCGGACGGAGGTCTTCCTTCGTTCCCAGGTAGATCCCCCAGGCAAACCGGTTCCGCGGCCACACCCGGGCCGGCGGCCGGCCGCGCTCGGTATCCACGCGCAAGGCCAGCCTGCCGGGGCGGTCGGCTTCAATCCGCACGCCGCTGTGCTGCGCCCCGACGACCCGCGACGCCGGCCCCGCGAACAGCCCGACCAGGTTCGCCGCGGGGGCGTCAGCCCTCCGGTAAAACTGCCAATACCACCCGTTGTCCCGGGTCCAGGGATCCCAGCGCGGCAGGTATCGCCCGAAGGGGTTGGCGGCCGAGGGCGCAAGCGGCAGTGAAACGACGGCGTCCTCGTTCGATCGTTCGTGCCACACCGGATAGGCCGAACCGTCCGCGCGGCGTCCGTGCTCGGGGGAACTGACACTGTGGCCCTGGAACCGCGCCTCGTCCGGAGCGAAGCCGCCGGACAAATCAAGGAGATACGACGCATCCACATCCGAGTCCTGCTCGATCAGGATCGAGGGTTGGCCGGCTTCCACGGTGATCGTTGTCTCGTGGGTCCCGACGCCGTCCTCGACGATCCCCGCGATGCCGGACCGATCCACGCGGTAGGCGATCTTCACCGTGACGCGCAGCGGCCCGCGCTCGACAAACTCCAACGCCGCGCCGTGGACCCGCAGCGGAGCTTCGCTTCCCTTCGACAAAAGCACTGCCTCGTCTCCGACGGACACCCAGGTGCCGTCGCGCAGGCGAATCGCCTGAATCGGCGCGGGAGCCCGGTCGGGCACGCGCGGGAAGGCCGGAACGCGCACGCCCAGGAGACCGTTCGTGATCTCGACCGTTGTCGGCCCCTCGGTGACGACCACCGACTCGCCGTCCTCCCCCACGGGCTGCGGACCATCCTCCCGCACCCTCCAGACCCGTCGGCCCTGCGCGGGCAACCCGCCGACGAGCCGCACCGCCAGGTCACCGTTGCGCAGCCATTGATGGACCACGGGACGCCCGTTCTCGTCCAGCACCGCATGGCGAACCCCGGCCCTGCGCGGACCGTGCGACGGGAAGGTGAGAATCTGCCCGGGGTGCGCGACGCCGAAGTGATCCTCAACCACATGGGTGATTTCGGTCCGCGCCGCGTCGTCGCTCCCGGCGGCACTTTGGGCGTGGCCGCCCAGGCCGCCCCCAAAGCCCAGAACAGCCGTCGTGGCCAGGGCAAGGCTGAGGCCGGGGCATTTCCTTCCGAACGGTTGGAAGCGGGCGGGCCGGTGGTTCTTTCCGGCGGAAGTGGCTTCGGCTTTCACGCTCGGGAGATTCCGGCATCTGCCGGAGAAAATGAAGCCCGGCCTGCTCCGGCCTGAAGCTCCTCCTGCAAACGTGCCCGCCGGAGGTGGACGCGCGTTACGTGGTGGTGCCCCGCCGGCGCGGCCAGCAACTCAAGGACCCCGCCCAGCTCGACGGCTGGCTGCGCGACGGCTCGGCCGCCTACGTCGAGCAACTGGGGGCCTGGGACCCCGCGCCGGGCGTCTGAAAATCCTCGGACGCCGGGCCGGCGCGCAAGACCGGCTCGCGCCTACCGCGTCCAGGCGTGCAACCGCACGGGCTCGCCCTCGGGCAGGGTGATCTGAGTCGAGACTTCCGGCGGATTGGCGCCGCCGTTGAGGGTGAGGTCGAGCACCGTCGAGGGCGAATGTTCCGGGGTGACCACCAGCCGCACGGGCACCTGGCCGGTGAAGCCCTGCCCGCGCAGGACCACCGTCTGCGTGGCCGGCGCGCCGGCCGGCAGCTCGATGTTCACCCCCGCCGCCGCGTCCACGGCGATGCTCTGGCCGGCCACGGAGACAAAGTGCAGCGACGGCTGCGGCCCGGCAGGGAGCGCGAACATGCGCGTGCCGCGGGTGACCGAGCCATAGAGCGTCAGGTTGCGGAAGGCGGTGGAGTCGGTGGTGTCAATGCGGACCCGGCCATCGCCGCCTCCGCCCTGGCCGGAGGCATTCAAGCTGCCGTTCCCACCGCCGGTCGGCGCCACCAGGCGGATGGCCCCGCCGCTGCCGCCGCCATACGGAGCCCAGCCACCCCTTGCGAGGATCTGGCCGTTGACCACGATGCGGGTGTTGGAGGCAATCAAGATGGCCCCGCCCCCGCCCGCACCGCCCAATCCGGGATTGCCGTTGAGTCCGGCGGCCCCCGAGCCGCCGATCAACGGGACGATGAGCACGTTGCCGTAGGTGCGGTCGTTGCCCGAGGCCGCCGTGGCATGGGCGGCGGCGCGCTGGCCGTCGGCGTTCAGGCCGCGGCCGGGACCCTGGCCGTCACCGCCGCGGTTGGCCGGGGCGCTGGGGCCGAAGCCGCCGTAGCCGCCGTCAAAGCCCCCCGGTCCGCCGCGGCCGGGAAGCGCGCCGGAGTTATTGCCGCCCGAGACATCAATGGTTCCGGCAATGGTCACGTCGCCCTGGGCGAGCAGCACGACCGGCGTGTTGAGGGGGTTTTTGTTGAAGCGCAGCGTCCATCCGGCGGCGACATTGATGGTGGTGCAGTGGAAGACGCCGTCCGGCGGCAGGTCCAGGGTGGTGTTTTCCGTGATGTTCAGCGGGCCGTAGCTGCCGTTGCTGCCCGAGTCAAACTGGGCCCGGGCCAGCGGCGGCAACAGACCGGCGCACAGGGCGGCGCAGAAGGCGAACGCGCGGGAAGGATGGGTCATGGCTTTCATGGAGATGTCGGGTTGAGGGTGGAGAACTCAGTTGCGTTTCAAGCTGACGGGCGGGCGCGCCAGCCGGGGGCCCGCGGGCGCGGTTTCGCTGGCGGGCGCGCGTTGAAGTTGAACGGCCGGCCGCGCCACGAAGGGACCAGGCTGCGCGTCCTCGTTGACTGGAGCGATCTGCGCCTGCACCTGCGGCCGGGCCACCCAGGGACCGGGCGGCGCTTCTTCAGCCGAGGAACCAATCGCCACGGCCACCGCCGGCCGCGCCACGATGGGACCGGGCAGGGCCGGGAGCACTTCGCGGGGGTCTGCCAGCAGCCCTTGCACGGACGGCCGGGCGGCAAAGGTTTGCCGGGGTCGCGCGGCGGGGTCGCGCGGGTGGGTGCCGTCGTGGACCTCGACCTCGTCGGCCCAGCCGTCGCCGTCGGTGTCTTCGGCGAAGGGGCTGGTGCCCGCGGCGCCTTCCTGCTGGTTGGTGAGGCCGTCGCCGTCCGCGTCGCCGTCCGGACCGCCCGGGGCGATCCAGAAGTGGCTGACCGCGGTGCCCACCTGGACATTGCCGGCCAGGTCGCGGAGGCCGTCCACCTCGAAGCGGTAGCGGCCCGGGGGCAATGGCAGTTCGAGGGTCAACTGCGCGGCCATCGCCGCGGCCGAGTAGCCGACCTCACCCGGCACCCAGGCATCGTCACCGGTGCCGAAGACCAGGTCCGGCCCGGCGGACAACAGCCGCACCCGGTCGGGCGTGACGGAGAGGAAGTCCAGCGGCTCGTTGAAGCGCGCCTGCACCAGGGTCAGCGTCTCCAGCACCGAGCCTTCCGCGGGGAGCAGCAACGGCCTCGGTGGCGTGGCATCGGGTAGCAGGGCAATGTCCAGCAGGACCAGGTCGCTGGCGTTGCCGGCGGTGTCCACCGCGCGGACGCCGAGCACGAGGTTGCTCGTGCCGGGAGCGAGCGCCGGGGCGGTGAAACGGAATTCAAACGGCCAGGTGTGGTCCACGCTCACCCGCTCGCCGTCGCGATAGAACTCGACCCAGCGTACCATTACGTCGTCGCTGGCGCGCGCCAGCAACCGCCCCGGTTGGCCGGATTCGATTCGGGGCGGGTCGAGCGGAAAATCAGCCTCCACCGTGACGATGGGCGGCACGCCGGCGGTGTCCTGCGGAGCGAAGTTGATCACCTGCAGGCCGGCGGGACCGTCGGCGACGTAGGCCAGGGCGTTGGCCACGGTCACCGCCCGGCTCAGGCCCGGGGTGACGAAGCTGCCGAGGAAGTTCAGGGCCGTGCCGTCCGCGCCGAGTTGATAAAGGGAAAGGTCCTGCGGTTCGTCGCCCAGCGGGCTGGTGCCGTCGGCCGCCACGCCCAGACCGGGCATCACCGGCATCAGTTGTTTCCAGCCGAACTGCGGCGTGTCGTGGACCTGCAACAAGACCGGCGCGGACGGGTTGGCGATGTCAAAGACGGCGACGCCGCGCGGAAACGCGGCGTAGGCCAGGTCGCCGGCCACACTCAGATGCATCCGCCGGCCGAGCAGACCGCCGCCGCGGCCACTGTCGGCCACGCCCCCCAGCGTGAGCTGGCCATCCACCAGCACCCCCACCACGTGCAGCCGGCCCGCCGCCCAGACCCAGAGGTAACCGCCTTGAGCCGCCAGGTCATCAATGGCCGGCGTCTGGGGCAGGCTGAGCCGGGAAAGCTCCAGCCCGGTGAACAGGTCCACCGCGACGATCTGGCCGTTGTGCAGGCCGACAAAAGCCAGGCCGGCGTCCACCGCCACCGCGCGCGCCTCGCCGCCCAACGGCCGTTGCGCCACCAGGACAGGGCTGGCCGGCTCGGTCAGGTCGAGAAGGACCAGCCCGCCGGCGCCATCCGCCACCGCACCGCGCGGACCGGCGAGGGCAACCGCCAAGGCGTTCCCGTCGGTGTTGACCTGCTGGAGCAGCACGGGCTGGCGGGGATCGGCCAGGCTCACCACCGCCACGCCGGCCGCGCCGTCGGCGACCAGGGCCAGTGTGTCTTCCACGGCCACGTCCAGCGCCTCGCCCGGGGTGTCGAGAGCGGCGATGACGCCGTTGGCGGGCGGCAGGCCGTCGAGGGGGTCGCTGCCGTTGCGCAGTTCTTCCAGGTCCGAAATGCCGTCCCCGTCGGTGTCCGCCTGCTGGTCGCTGGTGCCGAGGACGAATTCCGCCTCGGCGGGGATGCCGTCGCCGTCGCCATCCACCGCGCTCAACGGCAGCGGCGAACCATAGGGGATGCGGGTGGGGAAGCCGGCGGCGGCGCTGACGAACTCGCTCTCATGGTAAAGCAGCGTCGGACCGAGCAGGAGGCGGATGCGGTAGGCGTTGTTCGGTCGCAGGATGAGGTCATTGAGGTAACCGCGCGGCTCGGTGCGGCCGCGGCGGACCAGGCCGGAGGTGAGGTCTTCGAGGACGTAGTAGCCACGGACGGGCGGGTAAGCGAGGTCGGCGAGCGGCGATTGCAGGATCAGTTGCCGCAGCCGGGCGAGGCGTTGCTCCGCCCAGTCGCCCGGCTGTTGTCCGCCCATGAAGGTCTGGATTTGGTCCACGAGCTGGTCGAAGCGCGTCCGCGCCGCCGGGGTGAGTGCTTCGTAGGTGTCGGCGGTGTCCACCAGGGTACTGAGCTCTTCCCAGAGCGGCGCGAGCCGGGCCGCATCATTGAGAATCTGCTCCGCCTCGAGCACCACGCGGTCGGCGGCGGCGTCCGGGTCGTTGGTCAGGCGGGGGCCGTGCAGTGCCAGGCGGCGGCCGGCGTTGAAGATGCAGTTTTGCCAATGCTCCTTGCACTCCTTGCCCTTCTGCTCGCACTCCTTGGCGCAAAGAGCGCCCTTCGGGCAGAAGATGGCAACCTTGAGAACGGTGAGCCAGCCGGCCTTCGCACCGGGATAGCATTTTTGGTAGCACTTCATGGCGCACTCGGCGCCCTCGGCCACGCACATCTGCTCGCGGCGCTTGTTCTCGGCGGGTTCGTCCGAGCACCGGCAGTTGCCGCCGCCCGACGTGCCTACCTCCAGTACCCCGCCACCCCCGCCGCCCGGACAACCCCCGCCGCTGCCGCCCCCCGGTCCGCCCCCGCCGGAGCTGCCGGGCGCGGTCCCGTGCCAGCCGGCCTGGCGGATGCCCACGCCGGGGTCGGTCTCCACGTAGTTGCCGTCGGCGGTGACGGTCATCGGCCCCTGCATTTCCCAGCGGCCGGTGTCGTGGTTGAAGCTCCACAGGGCGGTCTTGGCGCCGGGCGGCAGCTTCTCGCCGGTGACCGGGTCGGGCAGGTTGGGGAAGCGCGCCGGCACGGGGCGGTCGAAGTTCTGCGGGCCGCTGGTCTGGATGGAGATGTCGAGGGCGTGGTTGAGGCCGGCCGGCAGCGGCTCGGGCAGGCGGTCCGAGGCCACCGGCGCCAGGCCCACCAGGCCGCCGCGGTTGCCGTTGTCATCGAACAGGCCGTTGGGGGGCACGCGGATTTCCACGCCGGCCAGGGCGGGGTTCTGCTGGATGACCGCCGGCGGGAAGGTGACGCGCGTTTCCTCGGTGGCGCTGACCGGCTGGAGGGTGCCCGCCGCGATCAGGGGCAGGTAAATGATGCCCGTGCCGCCGGCCAGGTTGTTGGTCCGGCCCGCCACCGCCTCCCAGCCCTTGCCCAGGACGGGGTAGTAGGCGCCGTTGGGCCACTGGCTCAACGGCGAGGTGCGGCCGTCCACGTTCACAAAGAACCGGCCCACCGGGCTGGGCTGGAGGCGGAAGTTGCCCTGGGCATCGGTCACCGCGCGCAGGGTTTCCTCCATGCCGTCCACGGTGATGGTCACGCCGGGGAGCGGCACGTCCACGCCGCCGGGGCCGGGTTCGGAGGCGAGCACGCGGCCCACCACGGCGGTGTTCGCCAGGGACGCGGTGCTGGCGGTCTCGAAGCGCAGCACCGTCGCGCCGCCGGGCAGGCCGTCGCCGTCCAGGTCCACCGGCTGGCCCGCGGCGCCGGACCAGCCGGTGCCGTCGAGGACCACCTCGACCCGCGCGCCGGCGGGGAGGTTTTCGAGGTAAAACAGGCTCAAGGTCTGGCGGTCGCTGCCCAGCTCGGCGCGGGCCAGGAGCCGCCGGCCGGCGGCGGTGGCGAAGAACCGGTCGCCGTCCAGCGCGGCCGCGGCGGCCAGCGGGGCGGAGAGGCGGAAGGTGGTTTCGCGTTTGACCGACACGCCCGCCTCGCCGGCGGCGGGGGAGGTCCACTCGCCACGGTCACGGGCGCAAGGACGGTGGCGCGAAGCCGGAAGTAACGGGCGTGGTCGGCGGCGGGCACGACGACCACGCGCCGGCCATCAGCCACGGTGCCGGGGTCGGTCACCTCTGTCCGGCGGCCGCCGGGCCCAGGGCGAGGGTGGTTTCGAGCGCGTAAGTGCCGTCCGCGAGGGGCCAGCTCAATTCCACCCCTTCGGCGAGGCTGCGCACCGCGAGCGTTGGCCCGGCCGCGCGGGCCTCGATGGCGGCCACGGTACACACCCAGCCGAGCAAGCCGAGCACCCTCCACCGCCTTGTCTGACTCCGCCTGGCCGGTTTCGGGCAACCTCGGTTTGCGGCCGTACTTTTGCCGGCGCAAGCGGAAGTCATCGGAAACGCAGATGCGGGGCTTAAGTAGCCTTTCCCACAGGGAAGTCAACCGCCAAACGGGCCTGCCGGGCGACCGGGTGCACGGAGGGCCGCCCGCGCGGCCGGTCAGCGAGAACGCCCGCCCGGATCGGCACCGGGTTTTTGCTTTTTACAGGGGACGGGCGTTGGCGTAATAATCCGGCTTTGCTGAACCGGGGTTCATGAACAAACCACAGGTTGAAATCTACGACACCACC
This sequence comes from Verrucomicrobiales bacterium, assembly GCA_037445715.1. GTDB lineage: Bacteria > Verrucomicrobiota > Verrucomicrobiia > Limisphaerales > J093 > DSVZ01. The sequence continues at coordinate 14,108 of JBBIJZ010000080.1, forward strand.
CTGCGCGACGGCAGTCAGGGCGAGGGCATCAATTTTTCCGCCGCGGACAAGCTGCGCATTGCGGAGAAGCTCGACGCCTTCGGCATCCATTACATCGAGGGTGGCTGGCCGGGTTCCAACCCCAAGGACCTCGAGTTCTTCCGCCTGGCCGCCCGGCGGCGCTGGCGGCACGCGCGCCTGGCGGCCTTCAGCATGACCCGCCGCAAGGGCCTGCGGGTCGAGAAGGACGAGTTGATGCGGCAGGTCCTCGCGGCCGAAACGCCGGTGGTCACCATCGTGGGCAAGACCTGGTTGCTCCACGTCCGCGAAGTGCTCCGTGCCCGGCCCGAGGAGAATCTGGCGATGATCGCCGACACCATCCGGTTCCTCAAAGACCACGGCAAGACGGTCATCTACGACGCCGAGCACGCCTTCGACGGCTACAAGGACAACCCGGACTACGCCCTGGACACCTGGCAGGCCGCGGAACAGGCCGGGGCGGACTGCGTGTGCCTGTGCGACACCAACGGCGGCTCTTTGCCCGCGGACATCCGCCGCATCGTCGCCGCGGCCCGGGCGCGGTTGACGGCGCCGCTGGGCATCCACACGCACAACGACTGCGGTCTGGGCGTGGCCAACGCCCTGGCCGGCCTGGAGGCCGGCGCCACGCAGGTGCAGGGCACCATCAACGGCTACGGCGAACGCACCGGCAATTGCAACCTCACCTCCGTCATCCCGCTGCTGCACTTCAAGCTGGGCCGTCCCTGCGTGCCCCCCGCCTCCCTGCCCAAGCTCAAGGAGCTGTCCGAATACGTGGACGAAATCGCCAACGTCCGGCACGACCCCCGCCAGCCCTGGGTGGGCCAGACCGCCTTCGCCCACAAGGGCGGCATGCACGTGCACGCCATTGACCGCGTGGCCCGCAGTTACGAGCACATTGACCCCGCCGCCGTGGGCAACACCCGCCGCGTGCTGGTCAGCGACATGGCCGGCCGCACCAACATCCTGCTCAAGGCCGCCGAACTGGGCTTCCGGCTCGACCCCGACGCACCGGAAACCCGCGCCATCACCGCCCGCGTCAAGGAACTCGAAAGCCAGGGCTACGAATTCGAGGCCGCCGAGGCCTCGCTGGCCCTGCTCATCCGCGGCATCCTCGAACACAACCCCGAGCTGCTCTTCACCGTGGATGCCTACCACGTCTCGATGCGCAGCAACGGCCGGAGCTCCATCTGCGAGGCCACCGTCAAGGTGCGCGTGGGCGACACCGTGCACCACGAGGTCGCCGAGGGCGACGGCCCCGTCAACGCCCTGGACTGCGCGTTGCGCCGGGCCCTGGTCAAGTCCTTCCCGCGCCTCGAAAAGGTTGCCCTCACCGACTACAAGGTGCGCATCCTGGACGGCGTGGCCGGCACCGCCGCCCAGACCCGGGTGCTCATCACCTCCAGCGACGGCCACCGCGAGTGGGGCACGGTGGGCGTGAGCGAAAACATCATCACCGCCTCGCTCCGGGCCCTGGTGGACTCGATCGAATACGCGTTGCTTCGAAACCGGCCGCCCGCCCGCCCGGCCACGCGGTCCGCGCGCGCTCACCAGCGGAAAAACCGGTAGGGGTCGTCCCACTCCCCGGGCCGGTCGAGGTAGAAACCTTCGAGCCAGCGGCCGGGTTCGCCGGGCCGGACCGGCGTGGCCCACCGCGCCAGCAACGGAGTCTCGCCGCGCGCGCCGGCGTTGGCCAGCAGCCGGTTCACCAGGAAGGCCGCGCGCCGGAAGGTGCGCTTGAGGCCGTAGTTCTGCGCGTAGTCGAACTGCCAGGGCAGGAGTTGGCAAAAGACGACCGGCGCCCCGGCGGCCACGGCCAGCACGCCGTCGCCCACCGGCACCGCACCGCCGGTCACCCGCGGCAACAGGCGCGGGTCGCGACAATGCACGTCCGCCGGGCCGATGCCGGCCAGCGGCGAACCGGTCGGGGGCGGGTCGAACACGGCGGCGATGTGCTCGGCGGGCGTGAACGTGACGCGGAAGGGCAGCAGGGCCTCGGCATCGGCCTGCGTCCAGCCCAGGGCCACGAGGCGACCGCCGGCTTTGAGGAACTGCGTCACGGCCGGGCGCGCTTCGGCCAGAGGTGCGGCGCCGCCCGGGCCGACGATGAGCAGTTGCGCCGGGTCGAGCTTGGCTGCGTGGCCCGTCGGCGAGACGCCGACGGGGGCGACCGGGACGGTCGCGCTCCCTTCTTCCTGCGGCGGGAAGGCATCCACGCGGAAGCCCGCGGCTTCGAGCCATGCGCGCCCGGCGGGGTCGCCGACGTAAACCGGCCGGCGCTCGGGGGCGGGTTTCCAGGTGGCGAGGTAATCGAGCAGGCTGGCCACCAGGCGCTCGGCGGCCGGCTCGCGCTCGGTGCGGCCGGTCACGTCCATCTGGCAGAACAGCACCACGCCCGCGCCTTCGCGGTATTCGAGCAGCGGGCTGTATTGGAGGCTGAAGCCGCCGTCGGTCAGCGGCAGGAAATCGCCGCGGGCCGGTTTTTCGATGAGCACCGAGGCCACGTTGCCCTGATTGCCGCAGCGCCAGGCGCGGGTGACCGGCAGGCCGCACCACGTCACCGTGGGCGCGCCGTTGAACTTCGGGCTCGGCTCATACTTGAGCCGCGGCGGCAGGAGCGTGGCCGCGCCGCGCCAGTCGCGCAGGTGCTCGGGGCGCAGGCCGGCCAGCGCCGGGTGGTCGGGCAGCCGGGGGAAGACCTCGCGCAGGCCGTATTCGGTCACGCGGAAGCCGAAGCGCTTTTCCAGCACGTCGGCAGTTTGCTCGAAGACCAGCACTCGGAGGCCGTCGCGCACGCGGCGAATGTCCGGCGCGGGGCCGTCGGGAGTGAGCGCGCCCTTGCCGACCACCAGCAGGTCGTGCGCGCCCGGCTCGAAGGCGGCGTCCACGGTCTGGAAGGTGACGCCCAGCGCCTCGAACAGCGCCCGCGTCTCGCCCTGCGGGTCAAACAAAGCCAGCCGCGGCGCAGCGGGCGCCGGTCGCACAGCGGACGCCGGTCGCGGCGGCAGCACGTGCACGGCGAACGCGTCGGTCTGCACCTCGCCGGTGTCGAAGGCGACCCGCGCGGTGAGCCGGTATTCGCCGGGCGGCAGGTCGGCGGGCAGCGCGAAGGCCAGCGGCACGCGGGCTTGCTGGCCGGTCTCAATGACGAGGTGGGTGCGCCCGGCAAGCGGCCCGGGCAGGGCCAGCGTCCATTCCGCTTCGGCGCGCACGGTCTGGCGGGAGTTGTTGATCACGATCAACTGCTTCTCGAAGCGTTCGCCGGGCAGGAACACGTGGTCCTTGCTGGTGAAGCGGGCGGGTTTGCCGGCCAGCCAGGCCAGCAGCGGGCGGTTGTTGCGGAGGATGGCCGCGCCGGCGCCCGTCGGTTGCCAGTCGGTGCGGGCATAGGCCATGTCGAAGCGCTCGAAGCGCTCGCCCAGGAAGTCCGGGCTGTAGCCGGGGCGTTGGAGGTTCGCCCAGTCCACGGGCAGGTCTTCACGGCGGTTGCGGTCCACGCCGGGGCGGAGCTTGAACAGGATGTGGTGCTCCCAGGGCGAGTTGGCCGAGAGGCCCCAGGTACGGAAGGCGCGCCAGTTGTCGGTGAAGTAGCGGGCGAAGACCGGTTCGCGCTCGGGGAAATCGGTCGAGCCGAGTTGGTGCGGGTAGTCCCAGCGATGCCACAGGCGGCCTTCGCGGAACTGGCGGGCTTCCCAGCGGAGGTTGCGCTTCTCCATTTCGCTGAGGGCAAAGGCGCGGTCGCCGAGGAACTGGGCGTTCCATTCGGCCAGGCAGAATTCCCAGGGCACCACCGCGCTGCCGAACTCGCGCCGGCCGCGGAACCAGCCGCGATACATCGCCCAGTCCCAGGTAAACGGTGCGCCATACTCGCAGAGGAAGACCGGCTTGGTGCCGTGGGTGGCCCAGGGCTCGAACCAGTCGGACAGCTCCTGCACCGGCACGAAGTTCGGGTAGAAATTGCTCAGGTGCATCGGTCCCAGGTTGCCCGAGGCGTGGTGGTAAACGAGCCGGTCCGGGTCCAACGCGCGGATCAGGGCCTCGGCGCGGAGGGCGCGCTCGACGTTGCGCCGTGCCCAGGCGTCGCGCGGGGCGCTGCGGCCGTCCATGAGGTCGGGGTTCATGTCCTCGTTGTAGCCGGTGGCGTTGTGACTGGTGGCGTAGGCCACGACCGACGGGTGGTTGCCGGCCACCCGGGCGTAAAAGGCCGCGTGACGGGCGTAGCCGTTGGTGCGTTCGGCCTCGGGACCGGTCCAGTCGTAGTGGCTGAAGTGTGGCTGGGTCAGCGCCACCAGCATCCCCGCGTCGTCGGCCGCGCGCAGGATTTCAGCGAAGCTCAGGTGCGCGCCGGGCAGGCCGTCGTAGTTGTGGGCATAGACGAAGTTGATGCCGAAGCTACGGAGCCGCTCGAGGCTTTCGCGCGCGCCGGCGTAGGTGGCGGCGGCGACGCTGACCTGCGCGTTGTCCAGCGGCACGGTCGAAAGGAACAGGCGGGAGCCGTTGAGGTAAAAGTCGCGGCCTTCGATCCAGAACTCGCGGAAGCCGAAACGCTGCGGCGGCAGGGCGTCGAGCAACCGGCCGTCGGCGTCGTGCAACGACAGTTCCAGCTCGTATTGCTGTTGCGGGGTGTGCAGGTCCCAGAGCTTTTCCGGCCGCCAGCTTTCCGTGAAAACGAAACGGCCCGACGGCACGTCCGCCGCCGTGAACGCCCGGCTTTGGGAGGCCTTGACCTCGCGGCCTTGGTCGGTGATCCGCGCCTCCAACCGATAGCTCTGGCCGGCCTCAAGCCCGGTCAGGGCCGCGTCGAGCGTCAGTTCCCCGCGCCGCACCGACGTGCGCACGCGCACTTCCTCCAATCGCGCCCCCGCCGGCGTGCTGGCGAGAAACACGTCCCCGCAAAGCCCGCGTCGCGCCACTTCGCCGCGAACCTCCCGCGCGGCGGCAGTGTCGGTGTAGGACAGCAGCACCCCGCGCAGCGGCAGGGCCACGACCAGCAGACTCAACTCGTGCCGCACACCGGGCCGGCAGACGCCGGTCAGGTCCAGCTCGCCGGCCGGGAAGTGCAGTTCGCCGACCCGCCGGCCGTCCACGAAGACCGTGGCGAACGAGTGGAGGTATTCGGCGCTCAAGACCAGCCGCCGGCCGCTCCAGCCGTCCGGCACGGCGAACTCGCGTTGATACCAGGCGGCGCTCACCTCGCGCAGCCGGACGTCCTGCCAGGCCGGGTGGGCGTGGACGGTCTGCGCGTCTTTCTGCATGTAGTCGGTGATGCCCGGCCAGGGACCGGGCACTTTGAACCAACCCCAGTGGTCGCTCGGCGGCGGGCCGGCTTCGTTGGAGGTGGCTTCCCCGGCCGGCTGCCAGCGCCACAGGCCGTTGAGGCAGACGCGCTCGCGGGTGGGTGTGCCTTCGCGCCAGGCGCGCTCCAGGCTCCATTCGACGCGCGCCCCTGGTGGCAACGGTGCCGCCGCCGGCTCGACGCCCCACGCTGCCCCGGCGGCCAGCAGGCTGCCCAGGGCCAGCCCCAACGCCCGGCTGCGACCCCGCAGTGCCCCGGCCCGGTCGTTGAAGACGGTTGCAGTGGTTTGCTCCGGGAGATGCCATGCGGGTTTCACGTGCCCACCATGCCCGATCGTCCGGCGTCATGCCAGACCGGGCAGTGGACCGCCCATACCTCACACTTGCCTGCGGCGTCCGGTGACGGGCTGGTCTTGCCAATCCCCGGACTGCTGGAGACTGCATCTCCCCGGGGACCGCTGGATGTTCTCCCGGTGCCCGGGGTGGGGCGTGGTGCCGGGCGCTGGTGTCGGGGGTGTCCTGAACCGGGCCTGCCGTTCCGTTAGCGCCGGGCTTGGTGTGGCAGGCCGGTCAGTAACGTTTCCCCGTTCGTCACGCCCGGCGGTGCTTGCCCCGCTCAGCGGACGCGCGTGCCGGCCATCAGCCACCGGGAGCAGGGCAGGCTCTTTTGTTTTGGGTTCATGAGTTGGCGAGGAGGTGGAGGC
>JBBIJZ010000081.1:0-19868 GCA_037445715.1 Verrucomicrobiales bacterium
GCTCGGGATGACAGCTGGTCGCAGCGGACCGCAGCGTCGGCGCGCTGGGTCAGCGCCGTGCGCGCGGCAGGTTTCGGGGGTGCGCTGGCCGGGCCGGGGCGCCTGGCCGGCCCTGCGTTGCTGGAGGGCGCCGGTGCGGCGGCTGAAGGCTTTTCCTCGACCCGCCCGGTGTTGCCGGCGGCAAGTCTCTCCCGGACGGCCGCGTTTGCCGCCGCTTTCTCCGGCCGTTTCGGCGTCGAACCGGACCCGCTGGCACTCGCCGCCGCCGACGCCGTGCGAGTGCTCGCCGCGGTTCTGCGGGAAGCCGGCGCGCGGCCCGCGTTTGCGCTCATGCCGCCGCGGCGCCCGCTGGACGGGCTGACCGGCCCGCTCGAGTTTGATGCCGTGGGCAACCGGCAGGTGACCCTGGAAGTGGTTGTGGCGCGGCAGGGGCGTTTTGGCCGGCCGGCCGACGCCGCGCCTATTGAGCCGCCGGCGCCGCCGGTCCGGTGATGATCAGCGCGACGCGCGCCCGCGCGGTTTCTCCCGCCGCCAGCGTGCGGCCGAAGAGCGAGAGATAGGTCGAAAAGTGCGCCTCGGTTTGATGGGGCGTGGCCACGGCGAAACAGTCCGCGGCCTCCGCGCTGAACGTGGCCAGCAGCCCCTTGTCCAGCGCGCGCCGGAACGCCCGGACGGTGGGGCCGGAGGCCAGCTCGGCCGGGAAGGTCCAGCTCACCGGGTGCGGTTCCAGCTTCCAGCGGCCGTCCTCGGCCAGGGCGCGCGCGGCGGCGTCGCGCGGGTACATCTGCCACTTGCCCCGGTCGAGCGTGGCGTTGACGTAGCCCTCGCGGGCCCGGCCTTTCGCCAGCACAAACGCATTGGTGAACGCCGGGTCGAAGTACGACGCCAGGAAAACCTCGAACCCGCGCAGTACCTCATGCGCTTCCACCAGCGTTTCCACCGTGAGGATGCCCGGCCGGGAGAGCTGATAGCGGGCGCGCAGGGTGAACGGCCGATCGTTCGTGTCCGCCCAGCGCACCTCGACCCGGCCGTCCGGCAGCAGGTGGGCCGTGCTGGGCCAGTCCCAGGCGCCGTGGCCGAAGCGGCGGCCGTTGGCAAAGACCCGGTAATGGCTGAGCAGTCCCTTGCTTTGGTCCAGCCGCGCGCCGGTGGGCACGTGGTACGCCTCGGTCACCCCCAGAGAAGCGCCCCCGGCGTGCAGGCGCCCGCGCACCACGCCGGTGTCGAAGAAAAAGCCGCCCAGACCGTCCGGCTCGAAGCGAAGCCGCGGCGTCTCTGCCGGGGGCGGTGAATGGACCGCCGGCAAACCGGAGAACGAGGGGGCCTCGGCGCTGACGGGGGCGGCCAGCCGCTGCCCTCCGGGCTCCGACGCGGGGGAGGACGGCTCACCAAGCCCGTGAAGCGTTTGGACTGCATCCGCTTGCTGGTGGTGTTCGGAGTGTTCGGAGGACCCCGAGGGCAGGGCAGGGGAGGGCACGGGCGCGGCCGCCAGGGCGAGCAGCGGCCAGATCAGCCCCGCCGCCCAAGTGCCCGGTTTCAATCCGCGGGCCCGGGGACGAACGGCCCGCCGGCTCAGTGACAGGCAATTCATGGCCGTGAGCATACCCAGGCTGCGCCCGCAAGTCAGGCCTTCCCGGGGGTCCGGCGTTCGCTGCAGCCCGCCGGCGGCCTCTCCACGCATCGCCCCACGCCGGGCCTCCACCCCGCGCGCCGGCGTTTGGAGTGCGCCCGCTTGCGGGCGTCCCGGGGCAGCGGTTGTGTCCCGGGGTCCGGGAAGGTAGGTGTTTTCCTTGTCGGCATGGTGAATCACTTGGTACGGGAATGGCCATGAACCCACGCGGCTTGGTGCAGACCTGGGACGCGCCGGGGCCGAAAGGCTTGCGGCGGCACGCGGAGCAGGGTGGCGGCTGGCGGTGGGGGGTGGGCCTGCTGACCGTGGCCGTGCATTGCTGGCCGGTCGCGCCCGCGGACCTGGCCGGGGATTACACGGTGGAACGGTGGGACCGCGAGCACGGTTTGCTCAGTAGCACGGTCAGCACGGTGTTGCAGACGCGGGACGGTTATCTCTGGGTGGGCACCCATGCCGGGCTGGGACGCTTCAACGGCGAAACGTTCCGGTGGTTCACGCCCGAAAACACGCCAGCGTTGAAGGCGTCCGACGTGCGGAGCTTGTGCGAGGCGCGGGGCGGGACGTTGTGGCTGGGCACGGCCGGGGGTGGGGTGGCGGCCTTGCGGAACGGCCGCTGGGCAAGCTGGACCACGGCGCAGGGCCTGGCCCACAACGAGGTGTTCGCCATCGTCGAAGGACCCGATGGCGCCGTGTGGTTCGGCACGGGTAGCGGCGCGGTGTCCTGTTGGAAAGACGGGCGATGGACAAATTACGGCGTCGAGCACGGTCTGCCGACGGGGTTGATTTTGGGCATGACCGTGGATGCGCGCGGGCGCCTCTGGGTGGGGACCGAGGAGGGGCTGGCACTCTGGACCGGTCAGCGGTTTGTGTTGCACCGGCGCCCCGAGCGGCCGGCCAGCAATCTGGTCCTGCGCGTCTGGCCCGGCCCGGAGCCGGATACTTTGTGGGTGAGTTACGGCGACGGGGACCTGGTGGTGTACCGGGAGGGACGCTTCGAGCCAGTGGCCGACGCGGCGCAGTGGGAGCGCGGGCATGTGAAGGGATTGTGGCGGGCGCCCGGCGGTGAATTGTGGCTCGGGGCTTACTCGGCCGGTTTGTACCGGTTGCGCGCCGGCCGGGTGGAACGTCTGTCCAGCCCGGGGCGGTTGGAGGCCGACCACATCATGGCCCTGGAGGCGGACCGGGAGGGGAACCTCTGGGTAGCCACCAGTGCCGAGGGCCTCAAGCGGGTCACTCCGCGCACCGTGCAGGTGTGGAACAGCCACAACGGCCTTTCCGACGACGGCATCTTGTCGGTGTGCGAAGACGCCGCCGGAGTTATCTGGGCGGGGACCTACAGCGGGGCGTTGAACCGGCTGGGGCCGGACGGTGCGGTGCAAACCTTGGCCGACGGGTACGGCTTGGTGAACGCCTGTTTTTACGCGGTCTGGGCGGATCGGCAGGGAGCGGTCTGGGTCGGTACCGGCGGTGGGGGATTGTTCCGCCTCCGCGAGGGCCAAGTGACCCGCTACACCAAGCGGGACGGCCTGGGCAGCGACCTGGTGATGGCGCTTTACGAGGATCGGGCCGGTCGCCTCTGGGCGGGCACGGCCGGAGGCGGGCTCAGTTGTGTAACGGCGGAAGGCGTCCGGACGTTCACCACCGCCGACGGGCTGGCCGGCAACGACATCCGGGCCCTGGTGGAGGACGAGGCGGGGGTCTTGTGGATCGGCACCAACGGGCAGGGCTTGATGCGCCATCAGGAAGGGCGATTTGTGCCGGCGGGTGTTGAACCGCTCAACCGGGCCAGGGTTTGGAGCCTGCACGTGGATGCCGACCACACCCTTTGGGTGGGTACGGCCGGCCACGGTTTGTTCCGCCTCCGCGCCGGCCACTGGGACCAATGGACCAGTCGGGACGGCCTGCCGGACGACCTGATTTATTGCATCCTCGAAGACCCCCGGGGTCGGCTGTGGCTGAGCAGTTCGAAGGGCGTTTTCAGCCTGGACAAGGCTGCCTGCGAACGCCACCTGGCCGCCCGCCGTGGCCTGCTGCCGGTGCTGGCGCTGGACGAAACCGAGGGGCTGCCCAGCCGGGAATGCACCGGGGGCGTGCAGCCCGCCGGCTGGCGTGCGCGGGACGGCCGGCTGTGGTTCCCCACCGTGCGCGGCCTGGCGGTGCTGGACCCGGAACAGCTCGCCCGTCCGCGGTCCGCCCCGCCCGTCGTGCTCGAGTCGGTGGTGGTGGACGGCCAGACTCGGACGCCGGCCTCCGCGGCGCGCTACGGGCCGGGAGTGAAGGAGCTTGGCTTCCGCTATGCGGCGGTGAGTCCGGGGGCTGCCGCCAAGGCACGTTTCCGCCATCGGCTGGTGGGCCGGGATACGGACTGGGTCGAGGCCGGCCGCAGCCACCAGGTGCAGTACACGAACCTCGCCGCCGGGCGGTATGTCTGGCAGGTGCAGGCCAGCCTGGACCCGGCGCACTGGAGCGAGCCGCCGCTGGAGTTCGCCTTTGTGCTGACGCCGTTTTTCTGGCAGCAGTGGTGGTTTCGGTTGCTGGCGGCTGGCGGCGGGCTGGGGGTCGTGGGGTGGACTATCCGCGTCCTCTCGGTGCGGCGGCTCCAGCGTCAACTGCTGGCCCTGGAACGCGCCCGGGCCGTCGAGCAGGAGCGGCTGCGCATCGCCCGCGACATGCACGATGAACTGGGCGGCAGCCTCACGCGGATCGCCTGGTTGAGCGACCTGGCCCGCCGCAGCCCGGGAACGGTGGACGGGACGCGCGAAAGCCTTGAACGCATCTCGACCACGGCGCGCTCGACGCTGCGGGCCCTCCAGGAAATCGTCTGGGCGGTCCACCCCGACCATGACACCCTGGAGAATCTGAGCAGCTACCTCTGCCAGCACGCCGAGCAGGTCTTCCGCGGCACGCCGATCCGGTGCCGGTTTGACACCCCCACCCTCCTGCCCGAGCGGGCACTGGCCGCGGAGGTGCGCCACAACCTGATCATGATCGTCAAGGAGGCCCTGAACAACGTGTTGAAGCACTCCGGTGCCACCGAGGTCCGCCTCCGGATCGAGGTGCGGGGGGCCGAGGGCGAAATCCACATCGAGGACAACGGGCGGGGTCTGCCCCCGTCCGCGCCCGCCGGCGGCGGTCGGGGCTTGCAGAACATGCGGCGCCGGGCTGCGGACCTCCGGGGCACGCTGCACTTGAGCAGCACGCCTGGCCGGGGTACGTGCGTCCAGGTGCGTTGGCCCCTGCCGCCGCACGAAGCAGCAGACACCCCACCGGCCGCCGGTGGCTGCGCGTCCCCGCCGGGCTCCAGGACCGGCGCGGCGACGGCCTCGAGCGCCGAGGAACGACCACCGGCGCCCGCCGGGAGCGGGGAGTCTGCAAGCACCTCGCCGGAAGCGCGGCCTTGAAGCGGTCCCATGCCGGTGCGGGTGGCCATTGTCGAGGACGATGCCGGGCTGCGGGAGAGCCTGGTCATCATCCTGAGCACGTCCGAGGATTTCCGGTGCGTGGGGGTCTTTGCCAGCGGCGAGGAGGCGCTGACGGGCATTCCCCCGCTCCGGCCCGAAGTGGTGCTCATGGACATCAAGCTACCGGGCATCTCCGGCATCGAGTGCGTGGCCCGGCTCAAGCGCCGGCTGCCCGAACTGTCCGTGGTGATGCTCACGGTGTTCGAGGACAGCGACAAACTGTTCAGCGCCCTCAAGGCCGGGGCCGACGGATATCTGGTCAAAAGTACGCCAGCCGAGGAATTGCTGGTCGCGCTGCGCGAGGTGCTGAATGGCGGCGCTCCGCTCTCCAGCCACATCGCCCGCAAGGTGGTCCAGTCCTTCCACCAGGTGGCCGCGGTGCCGGAGACCCAGCGGTTGACCGACCGCGAGCAGGACATCCTGGGCCGTCTGGCGCAGGGCTACCTGATCAAGGAAATCGCCGACCAGCTCGGCCTCAGCCTCGAAACGGTCCGCACCCACATGAAGCACATTTACGAGAAGCTCCACGTCAACTCCCGCACCCAGGCGGTGCTGAAGTATCTGGGCCGGTAACCGCCCGACGCGGGGCGCGAGCCCCGGTAGCCCGACTGCGCGCCGGCTCACCAGAGACTCACTGGACCTTGATCCAGTGGGGCAGGTCGGTGCTGGACTCCCGGTAGCCGAGCGAACTGCGGTGGGCGCCGTTGAAGAAGTAAAAATCCGGCGTGTGGATGTACATCCCCCGTTCCAGGCAGCCGCGGAGAAACAGGCATTGCCGCTCCCAGTTGACGTGGAAGGAGTCCTCCCGCCCGCGGTGGTAGCGGTGGTCGGTGGCACTGCACGAGTAGCCATGGTAGGGACCGTTCAGCGGTAATCGGCCTCGGCATGAAGGCGGCTGGCCAGCGCGCGGGACACGGCCAGTTGTTCGCCGGTCATCCCTCGATCACCACCTCGGACGGGCCGCCATTCGACACCGTCACCCACTTGGTCATGATCGGCGCGCCGACGTACATCTCGTGGTGCACGTCCACGTGCAGACCGGCCACGGGATCGGCCCCGGGATGCCGCGGTGACCGGAAATGCAGTGTCAACCGCCGGCCCGGGGGCGGCCAGGGCCCGGCGGGCGCCCCGAATTTCGGCGTCCACGGGTAGGGGGCCTGCGGTTTCCCCACCGTGTAGCCGGCGAACATGAAGGCGTTCGTGGGCGCGGGCCTGGTTTCCAGCCACTCCGCCTCGAGGTAGCCGTACTCGGGCGCACCTTCCAGGCCGCCCACCGGCCAGCAGGGCCACCGATTTGCAGCCGGGCCTCGGGACAGACGGCGCGGACCAACTGCGCTGCGGGGATGAGGGTTTCGTAGCTCCAGCAGGCGGCGTTGGGTGACAGCGGCCAGACCCGCCGGATCAAACCATTCTCCATCGTCAAGTCTTTGCCGTCCGCGCTCAGTTCCACGCGCACCTCCTGCGTGAACGGCGTCACCAGCCAGTCGGGCGAGAAGGGCGGGATACCTTGCGCGGCGAGCCGCCGGCCAACGACCAGCGTGGCGCACCACGCCACGGCCGAAGGGAGTCGCCCCCGTGTGCTCGGTCGCAGCACCGCACCTGCGAATGCCGGAGGACCAGCGTGGGTGAACGGCTCGAGGTGGCGAGGGGCGCTGTGGTGGGAAGGGAGGTCGGAGAGGTGCATCAAGTGCATGGAGACGTAGCCGCGATTTTGCGCCCGGCACAGCTCCCGGGGGGGCCGCACGGACGCCAGAATGCAGGACGGAGGTTACCCGTTCCCAGGTCGCTAACCCATCCCATAAACATGGGATTGGCGGCAGCGGGGGCCCGGCTAGTTTTTTCAAAAAGCAACGCAAACGTGGTCATGAAGACAATACAGAATCGGATCGGCCTTTCTGGCCAGCAGTCGTGGTGCGTCGGGACGACGGGCATCCTAGTCCTAGCACTGTGGTTGGCGATGGTTTCCCCGCGCGCCGAGGTCATCGCCTGGTGGCGGTTTGAGCCGGGGGCGTTGGAGGCGGACGCCTCGGGCAACGGGAACACGCTGGTGGTCGCCGGGCTGGCGGGCACGGCGGACAAGGCGGCCGACGCGCCGGGGGCGGGGGCGGCCAGTTTTGACGGGGTGAGTTTTGCGCGGACGGCGGCGGACCTGGACCTGAGCGGGCTGGAGGCGTTGACGCTGGAGTGGTTCATGCGCACGGGGCAGCCGGACCTGGGGGTGATCGTGGAGTTGTCGGAGAATTTCAACAACCACCGGGGCAGTTTCATCAGCTACCTCAACGAGGGGTTTGTGGGGCAGTGGGTGTGGGGGACGCAGATGGACGGCTACGCGATCCAGCGGGGGAGTTTTCCGCAGGACGGGGGCTGGCATCACTACGCGGTGACGGTGGACACGCGGGTGGCGGGGTCGCGGCGGCTGCAGATGTACGTGGACGGGGTCCGGCTGGTGGAGGTGGACGGGGGGGCGGGAGAAGGCGCGGGCTGGGGGCGGTTTCCGCTGTTTATCGGGGCGCGGGGCGGGAGCGGGTTGTTTTTCGTGGGGGAGCTGGACGAGGTGCGGCTGTCGCGGGGGGTGCTGACGCCGGACCAGTTTTTGCGGCCGGTGAGTTATCCCGACGCCCAGATCACCCTCACCCAGCAACCCCAGGATGGGGAGGTCCTGGAATACCAGTCGGTCACCCTCGCAGTCACGGTTGAGGTGGTCAACGCCCCGGAGGCGGCCCTGATCTACCAGTGGCAACGGCAACCACCTGGCGGCGGCGACTGGGTGGACCTGCTCGGAGCTTGGGACCCGTCTTACCAGCCCGCCGCCCTGCGGCTGGCCGACAGCGGCGTGAAGTACCGCGTGCTGGTCCGGCTGCCCGGCGGCCCCACGGTCACCAGCCGGGAAGCCACCCTCACGGTGCGGACCGCGGGCGGCATCACCGACGGTCTGGTGGGACATTACCGTCTCGACGGTGACACCCAGGACTCCTCGCCGCGGGCCAACCACGCCACGCCGGTGGGCGGACCGGTCTTCGCCGCCGGGCGCATTGGCCAGGCGCTGGTGCTCAACGGCGCGGACCAACTGGCCCAGGCGGGCGACCCCGGCTTGGCCGGCGCCGGGCCCAAGTCGGTCAGCGTCTGGTTCTACCAAACCGAGAAGATCAACAGGGGTGTGCTCAGCTTCGGTCGCGGCTTGGGCAACGCCGGTGCCCTCTTCGAGCTGCTCCTGCACAGCGGGGTCAGCGCCGGCCATTTCTGGGGCGGTCCCTTCGACACCATCGCCGGCGGTCCCCCCTACGAGGCCGGGCGCTGGCATCACGCGGTGCTGACTTACGACGGCACTACCGTGCGGTCGTACCTGGACGGGCAACTCGGCAACGAAAAAGCCCTGGCCTTGAACACGGCCGAAGGGCCGCTCTTGTTGGGCAGCGGCATGACCGACGAGGACTTCAACGCGTATGCCTATTTCAACGGCCTGATTGACGACGTGGGCCTGTGGAACCGCGTCCTGAGCGCGACCGAAATCCGGGCCATCTACGCCGCCGGCCTGGCCGGCCAGGACCTCACCCAGGCGCAGGTCGCGCCGTTGCGCGTCGAGGTGCGCCGCGACGCCGACGGCTGGCTCCTGGAATGGAGCGCGGGCACGTTGCAGAGCACCGACAACCTGAACGGCCCCTGGAGCGATGTCACCGGAGCGACCAGCCCGTACCGGCTGACGCTCACTGCCCCGCAACAATTTTATCGTTTGCGGCAATGACCCCGCAAATCGGGCGCGTCGCTGATTCCCCCGTGGGGGGCGCCCCGGGCGGGGGTGCCTCGGGCTGGCGACGGACCGGAAATGTCCACCGGACGGCCCCGGGGGTGGCGGGCTTTACGCTGATCGAACTGCTGGTGGTCATTGCCATCATCGCGATCCTCGTGGCGATGTTCCTGCCGGCGCTGAGCAAGGCCAAGGAACAGGCCCGACGGGCCGAGTGCGCCAGCAACCTGCACCAGTTCTCCCTGGGCCAGATCATGTATGCGATGGACGAGCGGGAGCGGTTTGCCAGCGCGTTGCGCAACAGTGGCGACTACCATGCCTCCTACATCTCCAGTAGCCTGCACGAGCGGCTGCGCGAGTACCTGGGCAAGGAGATCTCCCCCTGTCCCAACTTACGGCGCGGGGTGTATCCCTTGCCGCCGTATTCCCAAAAGGCCGTTCCCTGGAACGACTCGGGCATCGGCTGGGTGATCGGCTACTACAACCTCGCCGGAGTTCCCCGGGAACTCCAGCCCAGGCTCAATCCCGCCTCCCTGATTCAGAGCGGCCGGGCCGTGCGGTGGGTCTCACCGCTCACGACCTACGAAGACGGTCACCTGCCCATCGCTGCCGACATCAACGAGGACATGAGCCACGCCACCTGGACCACCATGTCCAACGCCCCCCACACCCGTAGCGGGCACCGCTCCGTCCGGACCGGCACCCAGCCAGACATTTCGCCTCCGACCATCGGCGCGCAGGGGGGCAACGTGGGCTTCGTGGACGGCTCGGTCCGCTGGAAACCCATCCGCCAGATGTCCCCGCACCTGGTGTGGAGTCTGGGCCCCAACATATTCGGCTACTGGTGAACTGTGGCACAACAACGCCCGCCGCCGCCAACCCGCACCGCCGGGAGGAATCTTCTCCGGGCACGCGGAGGGCTGGCCGTTGCCGGCGGGGAAAACGATTCGCATGAACCTCCCCCCACGCCTCCTCGGTGCCGGGCTGCTGGGCCTTCTCGGCGCACTGCACCCGGTCCTCACCGCCGCGGTGTCCGATCCCGGCAGTCGCCTGGCCTACCTTGATCGCGCCGACCCCTACTACGCGGATGAATCCTTCCCCCGGCTCCTCACCCCGCAATGGGTGGGCGAGGACGGCGTGGATGCGGTCGTGGTCCTGGCCGTGGACGACCTGATGGACAACGCGCCGCGCTTCGAGGCGCTGCTGCGGCCGGTCCTCGACCGCCTCAAACAACTCCAGGGCCGCGCCGCGGTGAGCATCATGGCCATCCGCGTCGCCCCCGACGACCCGCTGGTGGCGCGCTGGCTCGCCGAAGGGGTGAACCTCGACACCCACACTCATACCCACCCTTGTCCGTTGCTCCACGGGGGCGACCTGGCCGCCGCCCGCTGGACCTACCACCACTGCGTGGACCAGCTCAGCCGCGTGCCCGGCGCCCGGCCCGTCGCCTTCCGGATGCCCTGCCTGGACATCTGGAACACCACCTCGCCCCGCTTCTACCGCGAGATTTTCAACCAGGTCTCCCCCGAAGGTCGCTTCCTGCGCCTGTCCTCCTCGGTCACGGTGATGTTCACCGCCGACGACCCCGATTTGCCGCGGGCGCTGGTGGTGGACGAGGACGGCCGTGACCGTTTCGCCAAATACGCCAACCAGGGCGCCGAGGTCTTCGGCCGCGCCGCCTATCGCTACGGCAATTTCGTCCGCAACTACCCCTACCCGCTGATCGTCGCCGGCCGCTGCTGGGAAATCCCCATGATCACCAGCGACAACACCATGGCCATCTACCGCGACCGCTACGGCAACCGCACCCTGCGCGACTGGCAGGCGGCGGTGGACGCCACCGTGCTCAAGCGGGGCATCGTCGCCTTCTGCTTCCACACCACCGGCGCCATCCGTCCCGAGGAACTGGTCGCCCTGGTGGACCACGCCCACGCCCGTTACGGCCGTCGCGTCCGTTTCCTCAACTTCGCCGAGGTGGACGAACGCCTCACCCGTCACCTGCTGGCCGGCCAGCCGTTGCGCGCGCCCGACGGCGACGACAACGGCGTGCGGGTGCTGGACCTGGACGGCGATGGTCACCTGGACGTGGTCATCGGCAATGAGCAGCTCCAGCGCACCCGGCTGTGGGACGCCGCCGCCGGTCGCTGGCGGGAACTGCCCCTGCCGGTGCGGCTGGTCGAACGGGACACCGCCGGCCGCCGCAGGGACGCCGGGGTGCGCTTCGGCGTGCTCCGGCCCGACGGCGCGGCCAGCCTGGCGGTGGCCAGCGACACGCAGCAGGGCCTCTGGCACTTCGCCGGCGGGCGCTGGGTCAAAGACCCTGCCGGCCTGCGGGGCCTGCCGCGGGGCGACCGGCTCACCGGGCAAGCCGGCCGCGACCAGGGCGTGCGCTTGCGGGACTTGGACGGCGACGGGCGCGGCGAATGGATCGCGGGGCATCCCGACCGGCGGCGCGTTTATGCCTGGACCGGCCGGCGCTGGCGGGAAACCGGCGCGCGCCTGCCGGAGGCGGCTGCCTTCGTGGACGCTGCGGGCCGCGATGCCGGCGCGCGGCTGGTGGACGTCAACGGCGACGGCCGACCGGACCTGGTGGTCTCGAACGAACGCGACTTCGGCGTGGCCTTCTTCCGCGACCTCGAGCACGGCTGGGCGCCGGCCCGGTTCGCCCGGCGCGCGGATGCTGCCGGCTTCGCCCTGCCGCCCATCACCCGCGACGGCATGGACAACGGCGCCTGGTTCGATGGCGCCAACATGTGGGTCGTGAACGAGGAGACCGACGCCCTCAACGACCACGCGTTGATCCTGCCCCTTGACCGCCTTCGGGAGTGGGTCGGTGCTGGACCGCCCGCCGGGGCCCGGGATTGAGCCAATGCGCCGGGCGCTCCCACCGCTCCGCCTTTTCCCGAGCCAAACTCCTACCCGCCATGACTGCCCGAGAGTTCCTTTGCGCCGCGATTCCGATGACATGCGCCCTGCTGGCGGCTGGCGCGCCCACCCGGGCCGCCGCGCCCCGCAAGGTGGTGCCGCACAATCAGCCCGTCCTGGTTCGTCCCGAGGCCGACGGCTCGCTGCGGCTGACCGCCGGGCGCGCGGAGATTTACGGCACGGGCAGGATCGCCGTCTATGACGGCCAGATGTGCATCGGGTGGTGGACCGACCCGGGGGACCACGTGGCCTGGGAAATCGAGGTCCCGGCCGCCGGCGTGTATGACGCCTACCTCCACTGGGCCATCCCGCCCGAGATGGCCGGCAACTGGTTCACGCTCTCGGCCGGTCACACGCGCATCGTGCATCGCGTACCCGCGACCGGCAGCTTCGACCAGTATCGCCTGGCCAAGTTCGGCCAGTTGCGCCTGGCCGCCGGCCGCAACCGCGTCGAGATGCGCCCCGTCGGTCCCCTCCAGGGGGAACTGGCCGACCTCAAGGAAGTGCGGCTGAGGCCGGCCGACCCGGCCGTCCCCGCCCTGGACCTGCGCGGCGAACCGGAAACCGGCCTCCCCGCCGAAGCCGCCGCCGCGGCCGCCCGCGTGCCGGAGGGCTTCACCTGGACGCTCGTTGCCGCCGAGCCCGACGTGGTCTGCCCGACCTCGATCGTGGTGGACACCCACGGCCGGGTGTGGGTGACCGAGGCCAGTCTCTACCGGCAAAACCCCACGCCGATTGACCGGGTGAAGGTCTTCGAGGACACCGACGGCGACGGCCGTGCCGACCGCGTGACCGTGTTCTACGAAGGCCTCATGGCGCCGATGTCGCTGGCCGTGGCCGGCCCGCGTGTTTACGTCGCCGAGTCGCCCAAGTTGCTCGTGTTCGAGGACCGCGACAGCGACCTGCGGGCCGACGGCCCCCCGCGCGTGCTGCTCGAGGGCTTCGGCGGCTTCAACGACGACCAGGCCCTGCACGGGCTGGTCTTCGGTCCGGACCACCGGCTTTATATGACCCAGGGCGACCACGGCCTCGACGTGACCGGGCCGGACGGCGTGCGGGTGCGCCACGACGTCGGCGCCATCCTGCGCTGCGAGCCGGACGGCCGAGACCTGAAAGTGCTGGCTTGGGACCTGAAGAACCCCATCGAGGTGGCGCTCAACTCGTGGGGCGAAGGCTGGTTCAACGGCAACGACGACGACGGCACCCGCATGTGTCGGCTGGACTACCTCCTGGACGGCGGCTCCTACGGGTGGCGTTACTGGGGCGTCTATGGCCAGCGCCGGCAGGTGTATGGCTCCGGTCCCGAGGCCCACTGGCACGCCAACGTGCTCGGCGTGGTACCGCCGGCCTTGATCACCGGCTTCGGTGCCCCCTGCGGCGTGCTGTTCATCGAAACCGACGCCTTCGGTCCGGCCTGGCGCGGTCGGCTCCTCGCCGTGGATGCCGGCCCGCGGACCCTGACCGCCTACCGCCTGCGGCCGGACGGCGCGGGTTTCCAGCCCGAGCCCGAGCGGTTGGTGGCCAACGAACGCGACGCATACTTCCGGCCCATTGACGCCGCCTTCGCGCCGGACGGTTCCCTCTACGTCTGCGATTGGTCGGACCTGGGCGTGGGCGGGCACGCCTACAACAATCCCAACCGCGGCCGCATCTACCGGCTGCGCGGTCCACAACCGGCCCCGCAGCCGGCCGGGCCGGCGGGGCCGGTTGCCAGCGTGGAGCAAGCCCTGGAAGCGCTGGGCAGCCCGAACCTCGACCGTCAGTTCCTCGCCCGGGAACGGCTGCTCGCCGCCGGCCCGCGCGTTGTGCCCGAACTGGAACGCGCGCTGGCGGGTTCGGACGCCACGCTGGCCGCGCGCGCCCTGTGGCTGCTGGCCCGTCTCGGTCCCGAAGGCCGCGCCGCGGTGCGCCGGCAACTGCATCACCCGGACGCGACGAGGCGCGCCCTGGCGGTGCGGGTGCTTCGGCGAGTCCCGGACGTCGCGCCCGCCGACCTGGCCCCCCTGCTCCGCGACCCCTCGCCCGCGGTGCGGTGCGAGGGGTTGCTCGCCCTGCGCGACCTCGACGGCCCGGAGGCGGATCGGCTCCTGCTCGAGCTGGCCCGGCAATGGGACGGGCAGGACCGCTTTTACCTCGAGGCCCTCGGCATCGCCGCCCGCGGCCGCGCCGGTCAGGCGATGGACCGTTTCCCGGTTCAACGCGGCGGCTACGAGACGATGCGCCTGCGCCGCACGCGCCGGGCGGAAGAGCTTTGGGCCCGGCTGATCGAAAGCCCGGAAGGACGCCTGGACCCGAAGGCCGTGGCCTTCACCTACCTGCTGCGTCCGCGGGAGGCCACGGCCTGGCTGCTCGCACGGCTGCCGGGGGAGTCGCCCGCGGTCCAGATGGCCATCCTCGGCCGGCTGGGACCGGAGACCGATGCGGCCGCCGGCCGGGCGGTGCTCGGGTTGCTGGTCCGGGCGGAAACGCCCGCGGCGGTGCGCGAGACCGCGCTCGAGGCGTTGCGTCGCAACCTGGCCGGACCCTGGCGGGCCCTGGCCGAAGACGCCTTGCTTCGGGCCGGGCTGGATCGCGCGCTGGCGGAGACGGCACTGGTCTCGGCCGCGCTGGGGGTGATTCGCGAGGCGCGGCTGGACTGGGCGCGACCGGCGCTGCTGCAATTGGCGCGGGCGGGCGAGGTCTCGGAAAGCCGACGGGCCGAGGCCCTTGATTTGTGGACGGACCTGCAGACCGGCGGCGCCGGCTCCGCCGGCGCAAAGGAGGCCGTGGCCGCTGTGCGCGAAATCCTTTCCGCTGCCGCCGAGGCCCCGGCCCTGCAACGGGCCGCCCTGCGCGCGGTGGCGCGGCTGGGAGTGGGGGAGGATTGGCAGGCGATGCTCGCCAACGCCGGGCTGTCGGTGGGCTTGCGGGAGCAGTTGATCCGCGAGCTGGGCCAGCGCAGCGCGGGCGCCCTGTGGTTGTATCGGCAGTTGGAGGCCCGCACGCTGGCGCCGGCGTTGAGCCGGGCCGTGGCGGCGGTGGGCCTAAACCACCCCGACCTCCAGGTGCGCGCGCTGTTCCAGGCGCATGTGCCCGAGGCCGAGCGGCCCCGACGGCTGGGCGAGACGGTCCGGCCCGAGGAAGTGCTGGCGCTGAAGGGCGATCCGGAGCGCGGGCGGTCCATTTTCTTCGAGGGCAGCGTGGCGTGCAGCACCTGCCATCGCGTGGGGGCGGAGGGCATGGATTTCGGGCCGGACCTGAGCGTGATCGGGCGCAAATACGGCCGGGAAGCGCTGCTTCAGGCAATCCTCGAACCGAGCGCGGCCGTCAGCCCGGACTACCAGGCCTCGCTGGTCGAGACGCGGGAGGGCGACATCTACGTGGGCTTCGTCCGGCCCGGGCCGCGGGAGGGCCAGCTCAGCATCAAGACCCGGGACCAGCCCGCCCTGGTGCTGGACCGCGCGGCGGTGACGGACCTCCAGCCGCAACGGCTCTCGCTCATGCCCGAGCAGTTGGCGGGCATGATGACCGCTCAGGACCTGGCCGATCTGGTGGCGTTTCTGAGCGGGTTGAAGTCCGACACCCAACTGGTGCCCTTCTGGTGGGTGCTGGGGGTGTTCTCGAACGCCGACGAAAAGGGCTTCGACACCGACTTCGGCCCGGAGGCGCACCCGGACCGCATCGAACACGAGCTGCGCCATCGGGCGCTGGATGGCCGCGAGGTGGGCTGGACCCGTGTTGAGGCGCGGCCCTTCCAGGGTAGCCTGGGCATGGACCTGCAACAGTTCGTGGCCGAGCACCGGTTTCCCACCGCGGACCTGATTGCCTACTACGCCGTGGCGGTGCATTCGCCCCAGGCCCAGGCCGCGCGCCTGCTGGTCGGCTCCGAGGATGGCGTCAAGGTCTGGCTCAACGGCGAGTTGGTGCATCGGCATCTGGTGCGACGCTCGCCCCCGCACCTGGGCCAGGACCAGATCGTGGTGAACCTCCGCCCGGGCAAAAACCTCCTGCTGGTGAAGCTGGAACAGGTCAGCGGCGGCGGCGGCCTGCTGGTGGCCGTGCAGGCGGATGAGAATGTCACCTTCGGCATGCCGTGAGGCGCGGCTGCTCGCCTCCTCCCCCAAACAGGGGATTGCCGGCGCGGAGGCCAGGCCCGCTGAATGAAGCCCACGCACGCCCGGGTCGCGCAGACCTAACCGCTGCCACGGAGCCCCGCCGGCGGGCGAGCCTTTCGACAAAGGCGACGTCCCCGCGAGGCGGCTGGACCGGGGCGGGCCGTGGGGATACGATCATGTTGCAGATGAACTCCCTGCCGAATCGTTTCAAGTCCGGGCGCGGGCCCGGCACCGGGCGCCGGAGCGGGCCGAAGTGGTGGTCGGCCGCCCTGCTGCTCGGTGCCGGGCTGGGAGTGGTCACTCCCGCCGGCCTGCCCGCCGCCGCGGCCCCCGGCAATCGTCTGACCTACCTGGACGAGCCCGACCCGTTCTACCCCGGACTGCACTTCCCAAAGCTGATCACCCCGCAATGGGTCGGCGAGCCGGGCGTCGAGGCGGTGGTGACGCTGGGCATTGACGACCTGATGGACAATGCCGGCACCTACGAGGCCTTTCTGCGTCCCATCCTCGAACGGCTCAAGCAGGTGGACGGCCGCGCGCCGGTGAGCCTCTTCACCTGTCGGGTGTCGCCGGAGGAACCGCTGGTCCGGCAGTGGCTGGCCGAGGGGCTTTCGCTCGAGGTCCACACCCTCACGCATCCCTGTCCCATCCTGGCCGGGACCAATTTCCAGGCCGCGGCCGACACCTACCACGACTGCGTGGCGCTGTTGCACCGGCTCCCTGGCAACCGGCCCGTGGCCTTCCGGACGCCGTGCTGCGACTCGATCAACTCGCCCAGCCCGCGGGTGTTCGCCGAACTGCTTGCCCGCACCAACGCCGCCGGCCAGTTCCTCACCCTGGACTCCTCGGTCTTCCACCTCATCACCCCCGCCGACCCGGACCTGCCCCGCGAGTGGGTCCTTGACCCCGACGGCGGCGAGCGGTTCCGCAAGTATGTGCCCTTTCCCAACTACGCCGTCACGGTCGAGAACTACCCCTACCCCTGGCCCATCGGCCACCGCCTCTGGGAAATGGCCGGCATGGTCCCCAGCGACTGGGCCGCCCAGAATCTCCACGGCAAAAAGAATCCCAGGACGGTCGAGGACTGGAAACGGGCCCTGGACGTGGTGGTGCGCAAGCAGGGGGTGTACAACAAGTGCTTCCATCCCCACGGCTGGATCGGCAACGACCAGGTCGTCGAGTTCATTGACCACGCCCTGCGAACCTACGGCGGCCGGGTCAGGTTCCTCACCTTCCGCGAGGTCGAGGCGCGGTTGAACGCCCACCTGCTGGCCGGTCAGCCGTTGCGCGCGCCCGACGGCGGCGACAACGGCGTGCGGGTGCTGGACCTGGACGGCGACGGCTACCAGGACGTGGTCATCGGCAACGAGTCGCTCCAGCGTACCCGGCTGTGGGACGCCGCCGCCGGCCGCTGGCGCGAACGGCCCTTCCCGGTGCGGCTGGTCGAGTGGGACGCCGCCGGCCGGCGCCGGGACGCCGGCGTGCGCTTCGGCGTGCTCCGACCCGACGGCGCGGCCAGCCTGTTCCTCGCCAACGAGCACCGGCGCGGGTTCTGGCACTTCACCGCCGACGGTTGGGTCGAAGAGCCCGACCGCCTGCGCGGGCTCGAGCTGGACGGCCGGCCGGTCCTGGCCGTGCGCGAAGGGGTGGACCAGGGCGTGCGGTTGCGGGACGTGGACGGCGACGGGGTGTGCGAGGTACTGCTGTCGAATCCGGGCGCGAACGTGATCTTCCGCTGGGCCGAGGCCGAGCGTCGCTGGACGCCCATGCCCTACGCCCTGCCGGCCGGCCTGAGCCTGGTGGATGCCGCCGGCCGCCCCGGCGGACTGCGTTTTGTGGACATCAGCGGAGACGGCCGGGACGACGTGATCTTCTCGAACAGCGAGCGCTACGCCCTGCACCTGTTCGTGCCGGAGTTGCACCTGGGCTTCCCGCCGGGTTGGAGCCGTCAGGTGCTGGCCGGCCGGCGCGGGGAGCTGCCGGAAATCCCGCCGCTGGTCCGCGACGGGCCGTTCCCGAACAACGGCGTCTGGTTCACCCGCGACTCGATGTTCGTGCAAAACGAGGACACCGCCGCCCGGCCCGATCATGTCCTTCGTTTGACCTTTGACGACCTGATGCGCGGGCTGCAGCCGCCGGCGCTGGGGCCGGAGGAGTCGCGGCGCACCCTCCGGGTCGCGCCGGAGTTCGAGGTCGAACTGGTCGCCCACGAGCCGCTGGTGCAGGACCCGATCGCCTTCGACTGGACCCCCGACGGCCGCTTGTGGGTGGTCGAAATGGGCGATTACCCGCTGGGCACCGACGGCCAGGGCCGGCCCGGCGGCGTCATCCGTTGGCTCCAGGACACCAACCACGACGGCCGCTGCGACACCGCAACCGTGTTCCTCGAAGGCATCCCGTTCCCCACCGGCCTGCTGCCCTGGCGCCAGGGCGTCCTGGTCAGCGCCGCGCCGGACATCTTCTATGCCGCGGACACCGACGGCGACGGCCGGGCCGACGTGCGCGAGGGGCTCTTCACCGGCTTCGGCGAGGGCAACCAGCAGCATCGGGTCAACGGCTTCGCCTACGGTCTGGACAACTGGATTTACGGCGCCAACGGCGACAGCGGCGGCCGCATCCGCTCGCTCAAAACCGGGCGGGTGGTGGATATCCGCGGCCATGACTTCCGCTTCCGGCCGGACACCGGCGAGTTCGAGGCCATCGAGGGGCAGACGCAGTTCGGGCGGCACCGCGACGACTGGGGCAACTGGTTCGGCGGTGTCAACAACGTCTGGGGCTGGCATTTCTACCTGCCCGAGCGCTACCTCGCCCGCAACCCCGCCCTCGCCGTCCGCTCGCCCTACCGTCTGCTGGGCAGTGGGCCGGACCCCGGCCGCACCTACCCCGCCGGCCGCCTGCAGCAGCGGTTCAACGACATCGGCACCGCCGGCCACGTCACCTCCGCCTGCGGCCCCACGCCGTATCGCGACGAACTTTTCGGCGGCGACTTTCTCCGCAGCGTGTTCATCTGCGAGCCGGCCCAGAACCTCATCCACCGCGAAGTGCTCGAGCCGGAGGGCGTCACCTTCCGCAGCGGCCGCGCCCCGGAGGAGGCCACCCGCGAATTCCTGACCTCGACCGACAACTGGTTCCGCCCCACCACCCTCAAGACCGGCCCCGACGGCGCGTTGTATTTCGCCGATATGTATCGGCTGGTCATCGAGCATCCCGAGTGGATTCCGCCCGACGTGGCGTCCCGCCTGGACCTGCGCGCCGGCGCCCACCTCGGCCGCCTCTACCGTGTCCGGCCCCGCGGCGCGCCTCTGCGCCCGTGGCCGCGGTTGGATTCCGCCGACCCCGCCGCCCTGGTGGCGGCGCTCGACAGCCCCAACGGCTGGCAACGCGACACCGCCCAGCGGCTCCTGGTCGAGCGGGCCGATCCCCGCGCCGTCGAGCCCTTGCGCCAAATGGCCCTCACCGCCACGCGACCGCTGGCCCGGCTCCACGCGCTGGGCGCGCTCGCCGGTCTGAACGGACTGACCCCCGAGTTGCTGGCGCGGACGCTCGAAGACGCGCATCCCGGCGTGCGCGAGTTCGCCGTGCAATGCAGCGAGCCGTTCCTGCGCGGGGCGAGGGCCGCGGCCGGGCGCCCGGGCCACGAAACCCTGGCCAGGGCGCTGCGGGAAAGGGTGGGGGACCCGGCCCTGCGCGTCCGCTTCCAACTGGCCTTCACCCTCGGTGAATGGCCGGACCCGCGCGCGGCCCACGCCCTGGCCGATCTGGCCGCACGGGACGGGGCCGATGAAACGATGGCCCTCGCGCTGTTGTCCTCGTGCGCCGACCGGCCCGGAGCGGTGCTCGAGGCGCTGCTGGAGCGGGGCGTCCGCGGCCCGGCGGCGGAGCGACTGGTCGCACCGCTCATCGGCGAGTTGGTGCGGCGCGGCGAGGCGCGCCTGGCGGTCCGCCTGCTCGAACAGGCCGCGCCCCGCGAGGGAGCGGCGGGGGTCGAACCCTGGCTGATGCGCGCGGTGGCC
>JBBIJZ010000082.1:0-19449 GCA_037445715.1 Verrucomicrobiales bacterium
CCGCGGTGGCGGGCCTCACGCTCCCGGGCCGGACGGCGCCGGCGGCCCTCGCCACCAACCGCCCGCGCTGGCGACCCGCGGCCCTGGTGGCGACGGGGGCGCTGCTGGCGGCGCACTGGTGGGCGTTCTTCGCCGCCGTGCAACTCGGCTCGGCCACGCTCGGGCTGCTGACCTTCGCCAGTTACCCGCTCTTTGCCGCCGCGCTCGAGCCGCTGGTCTGCGGCGAACGCTGGGAGGCGCGCGACTTCGGCGCCGGTCTGGCGGTGGTGGCGGGGCTGGCCCTGGTGGTGCCGGAGTGGGACTTCGGCACACAGGCAGGCCTGGCGGCGGGGTGCGGGCTGGGGGCGGGGTTGACGTTTGCGGTGCTTTCGCTGGCCAACCGCCGCCTGCTGCGGTGGTGGCCGGCGCGACGCCTGGTGGCCGCGCAAACGGGCGTGGCCGGGCTGTTGCTCCTGCCGCTGGCGGCGCCGCACCTGGCGGGGGTGAGCGCGCGGGACTGGGCCTGGCTGGGGTTGCTCGGCACGGTGTTCACCGGGCTGGCGCACTGGGCGTTCACCGCCGCGCTGAGTCGCGTGACGGTGCGCGTGGCGGGGGTGACGGTGGCGCTCGAGCCGGTTTACGGCGTACTGGGGGCGTGGTGGATCCTGGGTGAACCGCTGGGCGGCCGCGTGCTGGCGGGCGGCGCGCTGCTGGTGGGCGCGGCCGTGTGGGCGGCCGGATCGCACGCGGCGCCGAACCGCCGGGACGAACCGCGGGCCGCGGGTTGAGGAGCCGGGTTTTTCGCGTTGCCGGGCGGGCGAGCCGCCGTACGGGCGTCGTGGAGCAGACCGGTGCTCGACGGGGTCAGGCGAGCGTGACGGCGGTGCCGCTGACGCTGACCATGAGCATGCTGCCCTGGCCGCCGACCGTCTCGTAGTCAATGTCCACCCCCACCACGGCGTTGGCGCCCAGGGCGGCGGCGGCTTCCTTCATTTCGGCCAGGGCCGTTTCCCGCGCGTCGCGCAGGACCTTTTCGTAGCCGGCGGTGCGGCCGCCCACGAGGTCGCGGATGCCGGCGAAGAAGTCGCGGAAGAGGTTGGCGCCGAGGATGGCCTCGCCGGTGACCACGCCGTGGTACTGGCGAATGGACCGGCCTTCGATGTGGGGCGTGGTGGTGACAATCATGGGGGCATCCTGCCACGCGCGCCGGCGGCGGCGAGTGCAAGTTGCGGGCGGTTTTGGAACGGCCGGGCCGGTCGGGGCGGCCTGCCGCGACGGGCCCGCCGGCGGGTGGATCCCGGGCGGGCGGGCCGCGGCTCAGTCGCGCTCGACGCCGCTGGTCCAGTACTGGCGAAGCTGCTCGGGCGGCGGGACCTTGAAGGGACGGACAAGGCGGAAGCCCACCCAGGGGGCGTCCGAATGCCACCAGATGCTCTTGGGCAGTTGCGGGTCCCGCATCTTCCAGGAGCGGTCCGAACCGCGGCGGGCGGCGCTGCGCAGGCGGTCGGCCGGGTCGTCGTACGAGCCGCCGCGCACGACGTGCGGGTAGGGGGCGGTGGCCTTGAACCACGGGTCCACGACGCCGGCCTTTGCGATGACCTGGGTGTAATCGGGCACGTACTGGTCCAGGCACCATTCCCAGACGTTGCCGTGCATGTCGTGCAGGCCCCAGGGGTTGGGTTTTTTGCGGCCGACCTTCTGGTACTTGAAGTCGCCGTTGTCCTCGTACCAGGCGTACTCGCCGAGCCGGGCGGGGTCATCGCCGAAGGAGTAGGCGGTGGTGGTGCCGGCGCGGCAGGCGTACTCCCATTCGGCCTCGGTGGGCAGGCGGTAGAAGTGGCCGGTCTTGGCGCTGAGCCAGTGGCAATACTTGTTGGCCGAGTGCTGGGTCATGCAGATGGCCGGGTAGCCGTCGCGCCCCATGCCGAAGCTCATTTCCGTGTAGGGCTTGGACGGCCGGGTGACGGCGTCGGAGACCTGGTTGATGTAGTCCTCGGTGGGGAACTCGGCGCGGAGTTTCTTCTCGTCGTCCGGGTACATGAACAGCTCGTACTCGTTCCAGGTGACCTCGAACTTGCCGATCCAGAAGGGCGAGATTTTGACCTTGTGCCGCGGGCCTTCGTCGGGCTGGCGGCCGGGCTCGTGGTCCGGGCTGCCCATCTCGAACTCGCCGCCCGGGACGGGGATCATCACGTAAGTGACCTGGGTGCCGGGGATGGTGTTGGTGTACGGGCGCATGTCGGCGGGGTCGCGCAGGGCCTCCTTCTCCATCGTGGCCACGATGCGTTTCCAGATTTCCGGCACGGTGGCGTCGTCGTTGTCGGCCATCGAGCCGATTTTGCCGTACGGCCCGGCCACGTATGCGCCGTCCTTCCAGGCGTGGGGCTGGGCGTGGGTGGTGTACTTCGAGTAATCGGGGCCCTCGAAGAGCAGAAAGCCCGGCGCGAGCGCCACCGCGCCAAAGAACAGGTCGCCCTGGCGGGGCGTAAAGGACTGCGCCGGGACCGGGGCCGTGGCGGCGTCGAATGTGTACACTGCCGCGGCCTCGCCCTTGCCGAAGATCACCAGCAACCGGTCGGCCGGCCCGCCGGGCACGGCCAGCGCCAGCTTGAGGGGCCTGCCCAGGTCAAATTCCTTCGGCGCGCCCAGCGTGGCGGCGTCTTCGGAAACCGACTCGACGGGGACCACGTGCAATTGGGTGTCGCCGGCGTGGTAAAAAAGCAGCTCCGCCTCGGGACGGCCCCGGAAATGCCCCACCGCCCAGGCCGCGTCCTTGGGCAGGTTTTCCACCTGCGCCGGCAGGTGCGGCTCGGGGCCGGAGAAATCCGCGGCCACCCAACGGCTGCCCGTCTCCCCCAGGAGCACCCCGGCCGCCCATTCCGGGCCGTCGCGTTTGAGGGCCACGCGATTGAGGCGCACCGGTTGCTGGTCCAGGGGATTGTCGCTGATGACTTCCGCGCGGCCAGGGCCGGAGGCGTTGCGCAGGAGCGAGGCTTTGAACGGCTCGGGGTCGTTGTAGATGCTCACCACCAGCAGGTCGTGCAGGGGCGTATTGCCGTCGCCGCCGACCTCCAGCGCCAGGAGGCTGTGCGGCCCCAGCAACTCGAACGGGATGGGCACCGGCGGGCTGCTCTGGCCGGGTTGGGCGATCTCGACCGCCGCCAGCTTGTTCGCGTCCGCCGCCGCTGCGGCCAGGGCATCGCGCCCGGCGTCGAAGAGCCGGCCCACGGTCAGGCCGGTGAGGTCTTTCACCCCGCACTGCCGGTTGTCCACCCACAGGAAGGTGCCGTCGGGCTGGGCGTAGCCGGGGCGGACCTTGCCGCTGGCGCGGTCCACCACCACCACGTCCTCGCGGCCGTCGCCGTTGAAGTCGCCGGTGGCGAAAAATTCGCGGTCGGTTTCAAAGACAAACCCGGCCGTGGCGCGGGCGGCCAGGCCGAGGGTGAGGGTCCAGGTGAAGCACCGTTTCATGATGTGTTGGAGAGCCATCGCGGCAGCCATCGGTTGCGCGGGACTGTTCCGGCGCCCGGCGCAAATGTCAATCCGACGGCCGCCGACGGGTGTTATTCGGCGCGCGCGGGCGACCGGCCTTAGCGCACGCCGCCCCCGGCGCGCTCACGGCGCCAGCCGGAGGGAGTCCACGCTCACCCGCACCTCCGGCCGGGTGCCCGGGTCCAGTCGCAACCGCGTGATCACGCCCCGCCAGCGCGGGTGGGCCGCCACGGGCACGCGATACTCGTGCCACCGGCCGTCGCCGGTCACCGGGAAACGCGCGCTGCTGGCCTCGCTTTCCGGCCAGCGGCGGGTGCGCCAGAACAGTTGCGCCGTGTCGGTGAACGGCTGGCCGTCGGCCGGCGCGAGCTTCATCCGAACCACCACCGTCCCGAACGCCGCGGCCCGGACCTGCGTGGGCGGGCCGAAGAAGGCCGGGTCGCGGCCGGTGGTGCGGGCGTGCAAGGCGCCGTCGGCGGCGCGCACTTCGGCCAGGTCCATCGTGGCGGTCCAGCCCTGGGCGTCGCGCGCGAACTCCCACGCGGTGCGCACCGGTTCCGGCGGCACGTCGTAGGGCCCGCGGCCGGCGTCGGCGGGGGTGAGGTCGTCGTGCGCCCGCGGCGCGGGGGTGAAGACTTCCCGGAGGGCGTCGAGGTAGCCGAACCCGAACTCGGCGTGCGGCTCGATGTAGGAGCCTTCGCCCCACTCGTTCCAGGCCTCGATCAGGATCAGGCCCGGCGAACCCAGCTTCGGGGGCCGGCTTTCCAGCAACGCCCGGGCGTCCTGCAGGTGCCGCCGGAACAGCGCCGGCGTGCGGCCGAAGCGGACCAGGTTGTTTTCGCCGTGCCAGGGCCGGCTGTCCCAGCCGCCGCACACCGGCAGGGGCCGGAGCGGGAGGGGGCTTTGTTCCAGCAGGTGTTCCCACTGGCGGCGGTAACCGTCCACGAGCGTCTCGAAGGGCGCCCGGTGGCCCTCGCCGCTCATGCCCAGGCCGGGCCAGTTGTAGGCGGTGACGGCGTCGTAACCTTCCCGGGCGGCCTGGCGCGCGCCGCCGAGGTTGCCCACACAGGCGATCAGGTAAAGGCCCGGCAACCCGGCCTGGCGGCATTCGGCGCGCATGGCCTCGAGGGCCTGCTGCGCGCCGGCGGGGCCCAGGTCCTCGGTGAGCCGGTGCGGGCTGAAGAGGATCACCACCGGCTGGCCTTCGAGGGTGAGGTGTTCCGGGCGACGGAAGTAGTGCTCGATCCAGTGGCGCGTGACCGCCCGGCAATCGTCCAGGGAAGAACTGCCGGGCGGATTGTGATTGGCCCAGAGCAGACAGAACTTGAGCAGGTGCCGGTAGCGGGCCTGGAAGTAGCCGTCGTGCAGGGCGTGTTCGAGCTGGCGCTGGCCGCGGTCCCAATACCAGTCGTAGGCGAAGAAGGTGATGCCGTGCTCGACCGCCCACTTGATGTGCCAGTCGGCCACCTCGGGGTCGCCCTCGCGATACCAGCCCAGGACCGGGCGGCGTTCCGGGAAGCGCCGGATCGGCTCCCACTGGCCGGCCGTTTTCCAGCCGGGGAAGTAATAGACGCCCACCTCGAACGGGCCGCGCACCGGCTTCGGCTCCGGCACGTAACCGCCGCCCGCCGCCGCCCTGGGCGGGGTGAAGCGCAAGGCCGCCGCGGCCCGCGCCGGGCGCGCGAGGTTGGCGGCGGACACCTCGAGCCGGGCTTCGGCTTCCACCGGCCGCTCGGCCCGGACCTGCCAGGTGAACTCGAGCTCTTCGTCGAAGCCCAGCGCCGCCGCGCGCCCGTCGGGCGGCGCGCTTTCAAGCACGGCGACCCCGGCGGGCAACTTCAGCGCGGCCTGCAGGTGCGTGGCGGTTTGGCCGCCGAGGTTGGCCACCCGGGCACGGAGCGTGGCCGCCCGGCCCGCGCGCGGCAGGGCGTCTTCGAGGGCGAAACTGCGCACCGTCAACCGGGCCGGACCTTGCGGCGTGTCGCTCACCTTCAACCAGCGCAACGCGCCCGGGGCCGGCGCGGCGTCGTCCAGTTGCAGGCCCAGCAGCCGGATGCGCCCGCGCCAGGCCGACGCGGCCAGCAGGTCCAGGTTGCAGACCGGCTCGCCGGCGTCGGCCTCGAGGTGGAACGGGAAGCGATGCAGCCCGGGCACGCGGTCGCTGGCAAACACCAGCGTGCCCCGCCGCTCCGGGCCGGCGGCCAGACCGAGCGCGACCCAGGTGTTGCTGGCGGCGTCCAGGTCCAAGGGCGGGCTGAGCCAGAGGCGTTCATCGGCCGGCTGCCAACCGTGGTCCGGTCGGGTGAAGTCGAAGTCCGCCCGGGCCGCGGGCGGCGGCATGGCCGGCTCGATCACGCGGATGGCGTCCACCTCGAACCGGGCGCCGTCGAACACGTCGAAGCGCAGGCGAACAATCTTTCCTTCCGTGTGCCAGCCGGGCAGCAGGCGGTAGGTGTGCCAGGCGGCGTCGCCGGAGACGTGGAAGCGGGTGGACTTTTCCTGGCTGAACCCGCCGTAGCGGCCCTGGGTGGTGCCGCTCCAGAAAAACTCCGCCGTGCCGCCGCGGTCGGCCTGCAGGCGCACTTCGAGCACCTGCCAGGGCCGGGCGGGCAGATCGAGCAGCGGCCGCAGCTCGAGAATCGGGTCGGCGCCTTCGGCCCGGCCACGCAGCACGCCGTTGGTGACCGCGATGTCCTTGAGGTGGCTGTTGGGTTGCCAGCCTGCCAGGTCGCCGGGCCGGTCAAACGTCCACTCCACCAGCGTGCGCTCGGCCGCGTGGACACCGCTCAGGACCGCCAGCCCGGCAGCCAGGGCGGCGAAGACCCGAAACCCGGCGGGCATGGCGGGGGCATTGGAAGGGCGCGCCGGGCGCCGCGCTTCACAGCAACCTGGTCCTGCCCGGCACAGCCATCGGCTCGATGGGCAGCTTCATGTCCCAGGTCAGGTTGTCGGGCACCAGTTTCCACTGCGAGTTGAGCGCCTGTTCCCAGGTGACCTCCTGGCCGGTGTAGGCGGCCAGGCGGCCCAGGATGGCCGCGAGGGTGCTGGTGGTCATCCAGTCCCCGTCGTTGATGGGCTGGCCGGCGCGGATCGAGGCGAAGAGTTCGTTGTGCTCGGTCTGGTACATGTCGTTGGTCGGGCCCTGATAGCGCCAGGCCTTGTCCGCGCGGAGGACCGGGGCGGTCCAGCCCTTGATGGTGCCGGTGCCCTTTTCGCCGAGCAGGTAGTCCGAGTTGTCGCTGTAACAATTGGGGATTTGCCGCTGGGCCATCGTGGCGCGGGCGCCGTTGGGCCACTCGTAGAACACGTCAATGTGGTCGAAGATGTTGCCCTCGTGGTTGGGGATGACCCGGCCGCCGGTGGCCACGGCGCGGGCCGGCGGCACGTCCTTCATCGCCCACAGAATCTTGTCCACGCTGTGGCAGGCCTGCTCGACCAGGCCGTCGCCGGAGAGCCAGACGAAGTTGTACCAGTGGCGGACCTGCCACTCGACGTCCCCCATGCCGGCGGGCCGGCTGCTGGCGGGAGGCATCGGCTTGACCGGCCCGGTCAGGTAAGTGGCGTGGATGGCACGGATTTCGCCCAGCGCGCCGTCGTGAATGCGCTTGTAAAACTCGCGCCGGGCAAAGTCGTACCGCCAGCAAAAGCCGGCCACCAGGGCCAGCTTCTTTTCGCGCGCCAGGCGCACCGACTCCATCACCGAGCGGACGCCGGGCGGGTCAGTGGCCATGGGCTTTTCGCAGAAGATGTGTTTGCCGGCGGCGACGGCGGCGCGCAGGTGCTGCGGCCGGAACCCCGGCGGGCTGGCCAGCAAGACCACGTCCACCCCGCTGTCCATGACCTTCTGGAAGTTGTCCAGGCCGGTGAAGATGTGGTCGGGCTCGACCCGCACGCGCTCGCGGATGGCCGCGTCGTTGCGCAGGGCGTTGAGGGCACTTTCGCAGGCGGACTTGAACACGTCGCCCACGGCGGTCAACACCACGTTTTTGTCGGCCTTGAGGGCCTGGCTGGCGGCGCCGGTGCCGCGGCCGCCGCAGCCGATGAGGCCCACCTTGAGCGTGTCGCTGTTGGCGGCCCACGCGCGGGCATCCAGCCCCCCGGTGAGCACCGCGCCGGCCACGGCCGCGGAGGAGGTTTTGAGGAACTGGCGGCGCGAGGCGCCGGAACCGGTTTCAGGGAGTGTGTTCATGAGCAGGTGATTTGCCGGGGGCAGTTAAGGCGAGGCGGCAGGGCGGGTCAAGCGGCCGCATTGTACTGGCCCGCCGCGCCGGCCAGCCCTAGGCTGCGGCCATGATCGCACGACGCTCTTGCGCACGCCCGGCCTCGACCCTGCCCGCCTTTCTGCTCCTGGTCGGGCTGCTCCGCGCCCAGGAAACCGCTCCGCCCGGTGCGGCCGAGGTGTTCGGCGCGGCGGTGGGCCGGCTGGCCGCCCTCATCGAACCCGCCGCCGGGGCCGCGCCCAAAACCCTTTCGGCCACCCTGCGCCTGACCGAGGCCGAGGGCCTGGGCCGGGACCTGGCCGGGCGGTCCGTCCAGATCGCCTTCCAGGCCCCCGACAAGCTCACCCTCACCGTCGAAATCGAAGGCCGCGAGCTCCAGGCCGGCCGCAACGGGCAGGAGCTCTGGGTCTTCGCCCCCGGCAAGAAGTTCGGCGTGGTGGGCTCGCCCGAGGTGCCGCGCTTCCGCACCCGGCCCGACAGCGTGGACCGCACCCCGCTGCCGCCCTTCAAGCTGCCCCTGCCGCGCGAGCAACTGCTGCTGCTGCCGCTGATGTTCCAGCTCGAAAGCCTCCCGGCCGAGCGCGTGGGCGACGCCCCCTGCCGGGTCGTGCGCGGCCGGCCGCAGCCGCAGGCACGCGAGGCCCTCAAGCTGCCCGAGGGCGAGTTCACGCTCTGGGTGCGGGAAAGCGATTCGCTGCCCGTGCGCCTGCGCCTGGCCGACACCCGCGGTCTCCGCGTCACCCTCGAAGCGGCCAACCTGACGCTCAGCGATCCCTGGCCGGCCCACGCCTGGCGACTCCAGGCCGGCAACGTCTTCACGGTCGAAAAGGTCGCCCGCGCCCACCTCGAACGTTTCTTCCCCGCCGCCTGGTCGCTGTTGACCCTGCGCGTGCCGCCGCTCGGGCCGGCAACCGGCGAGCGCAGGCTCCTGGCCACCGAAGGCGCCGGCCGCCTCGAATGGCATGACGGCACCCGGGTGCTCTTCTTGAAGGGGTCACCCGAGGAAATGGGCCGACAGCACGGCGCCCTGCTGCGGCGCGAGGTCCGCGACCTGGTGGACAAAATCCTCTACGGCGTGGGCGTGGGCAGCAGCTTCGAGAAGGGCCGGTGGTTCTTCGGCGAAATCGAGGACGCCCAGGCGCGCCTGATGCCCCACATGGACGAGCGCTACCTGCGCGAGATGGACGCCCTGGCGCTGGCCGCCAACCTGGACCGCGAGGAGGTGCGTCTGGCCAACTTCTTCCCCGAGCTGTTTCACTGCAGCGGCTTCGCCGTGTACGGCCGGGCCACCGCCGACGGCCGCCTCTAC
Source organism: Verrucomicrobiales bacterium (assembly GCA_037445715.1). Lineage (GTDB taxonomy): Bacteria > Verrucomicrobiota > Verrucomicrobiia > Limisphaerales > J093 > DSVZ01. The sequence continues at coordinate 9,001 of JBBIJZ010000082.1, forward strand.
CACGGCCGCATCCTCGATTACCTGCGCGGGGTGGGCCTCGAACCCAACGCCGTGGTGATCGTCCACCAGCCCGATTACGGCCATGCCTGGGTCAACGTCAGCTACGGCGGTTTCATCGGCTCGGTCACCGCCCTGAACGAAAAGCGCATCTCGATCGGCGAAATGGGCGGTCGGGGCGAAGGCAACTGGGACGGCAAACCGATGGCCCAACTGGTCCGCGAAGTCATGGAAAAGGCCGCCACCCTCGACGAGGCGGTCGAAATCATGCGCCGCGGCCCGCGCACCTGCGAGTACTACTACGTGCTCGCCGACGGCAATACCCGCCGCGCCGTCGGCATCGCCGCCACGCCCGAAACCTTCGAGGTGGTGCAGCCCGGCCAGGCCCACCCCCGCCTGCCGCACGCCATCGCCGACGCCGTGCTGCTCAGCGCCGGCGACCGCTACGAAAAACTGGTCGAGCGCGTCCGCGCCGCCTACGGCCGGCTCGACGCCGAGGGCGCGCGTCGCCTGATGGACCGCCCCGTGGCCATGACCTCGAACATCCACTCCGTGCTCTTCGCCCCCGAGACGCTGGACTTCTGGGTGGCCAACGCCGACTCGCAAAACGTCGCCAGCCACACCCGCTACACCCACTACAATCTGGCCGAACTGCTCCGCCGCGCCCCCGCCGAACCGGCCCCCCACACCGCCCGGCGCTGACCCGCCCGCCTGCCATGTCCGCCCACTGGACCCGACTCCTGCGCGCGGCCCAGGAAGAGGTGCGCGGCACGTTGCGCCAACTGCCCCGCCGCCTCCGCCCCCACGCCGAACGCCTGCCGGTGGTCTATGAGCCCCGGCCCAACGACGCCATCCTGGCCGACGGCTGGGAGCCGGACCTGCTGGGCCTGTTTGTGGGCCCGGCCTTCGGGGAAGAGGCCAGCGGCGCGGCCGACGTGCCCCCGCAAATCCTCCTGTTCCTCGAAAACCTCTGGGACTACGCCGAGGGCGACGAGGCGGTGTACCGCGACGAAGTCCGCACCACCTACCTCCACGAACTGGGCCACTACCTGGGCCTGGACGAACTGGACCTGGAGGAACGCGGGCTGGATTGATCCCGCCCGCGCCGCCATGCTCGGGCCATGCGCTTCCACCGCCGCCCATGCCTTGCCCCGGCCGCGGCGTGGGGCGGCCTCGCCCTCGTCGCCCTCGGCTTGATGTCCGCCCCCGCCCCCGCCGCCGAACTGCCGCCTGTCGAGCCCGCCCGCCAGCACCTGGTGGACGCCGCCGTCGCGCGCGCCCGCGCGCGCTTCACCGCCCCGCCGCTCCGCGCCGACGAACTGGCCGTGACCCTGGTGGACCTGACCCGCCCCGGGGCACCGGCGCGCGGCAGTTACCGCGGCGAGGTGCCGATTTACCCCGCCAGCGTGGTCAAGCTGTTTTACCTGCTGGCCGTGCACCGCTGGCTCGAGGACGGCCGGCTCGCCGACACCCCCGAACTCCAGCGCGCCCTGCGCGACATGATCGGGCTCTCCTACAACGAGGCCACGCACTACGTGGTGGACCTGCTCACCGACACCACCAGCGGCCCCGAGCTGCCGGAGGCCGAGCTGCGCGTCTGGCACGACAAGCGCAACGCCGTCAACCGCTACCTCGCCTCGCTCGGCTACACGAACATCAACGTGAACAAGAAACCGTGGTGCGAAGGCCCCTACGGCCGCGAGTCCCAGGCCATCCGCGCCTTCGAGCCCCGGCGCAACCTGCTGACCACCGACGCCACCGCGCGCCTGCTCTACGAAATGGTCACCGGCCGGGCCGTCTCGCCCGCGCGCTCGGCCGCCATGCTCGAGCTGATGCGGCGCGATTTGAGCGCGAACCCCGCCGACCCGGACGACCAGGCCCTGTTCAGCGGCCCGGCCCTGCCGCCCGGGGCGCGGCTCTGGTCCAAGGCCGGCTGGACCAGCGAGACCCGCCACGATGCGATCTACGTCGAGCTGCCCGACGGCCGAAAGTTCGTGCTGGTGATGTTCACGGTCGGCCACGCCCACGAACGCGAGATTCTCCGCGAGATCGTGCGCGCGGTCGTGGCAGGGCTGCCGGCGCCCTGAGCGCGCGGCGCGGCCAAATCCCGCTTGCTTTGCGGCCGGCCGCCCCTAGGTTGCCGGCCTTGCGGTTCGCAACTTCGCGGTTGAAGCATCCATGACGCCCACTCCGACTCCGGCCCCGGACCCGGGCACCCCGGGGCCGTTGGAACACCCCGACCCCTTTGTCCGCCGGCACATCGGCCCGCGCCCGGCCGAGCAGCGCGCCATGCTGGCCACGCTGGGGTTGGACAGCCTGGACGCCCTGGTCGAGCGCGCCGTGCCCGCCACCATCCGGCGCACCGCCCCCCTGCGCCTGCCGCCGCCCCGCAGCGAGCACGAGGCGCTGGCCGACCTCCGCCGCCTGGCCGCCCGGAACCGCGTCTTCCGCTCCTACATCGGCCAGGGCTGGTACGACTGCCTGACCCCGCCGGTCATCCAGCGCAACGTCCTGGAAAACCCCGGCTGGTACACGCCCTACACGCCCTACCAGTCCGAAATCAGCCAGGGCCGCCTCGAAAGCCTGCTCAACTTCCAGACGCTGGTCTGCGACCTCACCGCCCTGCCCGTGGCCAACGCCTCGTTGCTCGACGAGGCCACCGCCGCGGCCGAGGCCATGATGATGTGTCACCGGCTCCGGGGCGCCGCCGGCCGGAACGTGTTCCTGGTCGCCGCCGATTGCCACCCGCAAAACCTCGCGGTGGTGCAAACCCGCGCCCGCGCGCTGGGCCTCAAAGTGCGCGTGGACGACCCGGCCCGCTTCACCTGCGACGCCTCCACGCTGGGCATCCTGCTCCAGTACCCGGCCACCGACGGCACGGTGCGCGACCCCGCGCCGTTCATCGCCCGGGCCCACCAGGCCGGCGCGCTGGCGGTGGTGGCGGCCGACCTGCTGGCGTTGACGCTGCTCCGGCCGCCGGGCGAGGACGGGGCTGACATCGTGGTGGGCAGTGCCCAGCGGTTCGGCGTGCCGCCGGGTTTTGGCGGCCCGCACGCGGCCTTTCTGGCCACGCGGGACGAGTTCAAGCGCCAGATGCCCGGGCGGCTGGTGGGCGTCTCGAAGGACGCCCGCGGCCGGCCCGCCTACCGCCTGGCCCTGGGCACGCGCGAGCAGCACATCCGCCGCGAAAAGGCCACCAGCAACATCTGCACGGCCCAGGCCCTCCTGGCCAACGTGGCCGCCATGTACGCCGTGTACCACGGCCCGGACGGCCTCACCGCCATCGCCCGGCGCATTCACCGGCTCACCGCCACGCTGGCCGCGGGCCTGACGCGCCTGGGCCACCCGGTGGTCAATGCCGGCTCCTTCTTCGACACCCTCACCGTGCGGCCGCGCGGCGGGGCGGCCGCCATTCACGCCCTGGCCCGCCAGCACGGCATCAACCTGAGGGAAGTGGACTCCGCCACCTTAGGGGTGAGCCTGGACGAAACCACCACCGCGGCCGACGTGGCCGAGCTGCTGACTCTCTTCAACGGCGACGCCGCGCCGGACTTCGACCCCGCCGCGCTCCTGCCCGCGGACTGGACCTCGCCCGTGGCCAACCGCCGCTCGCCCTTCCTGCAACATCCGGTCTTCCACCGCTACCATTCGGAGACCGAGATGCTCCGGTACCTCCGCCGCCTCGAGGCAAAGGACCTCTCGCTGTGCCACTCGATGATCCCGCTGGGGTCCTGCACGCTGAAGCTCAATGCCACCAGCCAGATGCTGCCGCTGAGCTGGCCCGAGTTCGCCCGGCTCCACCCCTTCGCACCCGCGGACCAGGCGGCGGGCTACCACGAGTTGTTTGCCGACCTCGAACGCTGGCTGGCGGAGATCACCGGCCTGCCGGCGGTCTGGCTCCAGCCCAACGCCGGTTCCCAGGGCGAATACGCCGGCCTGCTGGTCATCCGCCAGTACCACGCCAGCCGCGGCGAGGCCCACCGCAACGTCTGCCTCATCCCCACCTCCGCCCACGGCACCAACCCCGCCAGCGCCGTCATGGCCGGCTTGCGCGTGGTGCCCGTGGCCTGCGACGCCCGCGGCAACGTGGACCTGGCCGACCTGGCCGCCCGCGCGGCCGAACACCGCGACCACCTCGCCGCCATCATGGTGACCTACCCCTCCACCCACGGCGTGTTCGAGCCCGGCATCCGCGAGCTCTGCCGCATCGTCCACGAACACGGCGGCCAGGTGTACCTGGACGGCGCCAACCTCAACGCCCAGGTGGGCCTAACCAGCCCCGGCGAGATCGGCGCGGACGTCTGCCACCTGAACCTGCACAAAACCTTCTGCATCCCCCACGGCGGCGGCGGCCCGGGCGTGGGGCCCATCGCCGTGGCCGCCCACCTGGCGCGGTTTTTGCCCGGTCGCGCGGCGGCGCCGGCCGACCCGGTCGGCCCCATCGGACCGGTGGCGGCCGCGCCCTACGGCAGCGCCAGCCTCCTGCCCATCCCGTGGATGTACATCGCCTGCATGGGGGCCGCGGGCCTGACCGAGGCCACGCAGGTGGCGATTTTGAACGCGAACTACCTCGCCCGCCGGCTCGACCCGTACTTCCCCGTCCTCTACAAGGGCGAGCACGGCCTGGTGGCCCACGAGTGCATCCTCGACCTCCGGCCCTTCAAGAGCGTCACCGCCGAGGACGTGGCCAAACGGCTCATGGATTTCGGCATCCACGCCCCCACGCTGAGCTGGCCGGTGCCGGGCACGTTGATGGTCGAGCCCACCGAGAGCGAATCGAAGGCCGAGCTGGACCGCTTCTGCGAGGCCATGATCGCCATCCACGCCGAAATCCAGGCCGTCGAGTCCGGGCGGATGGACCCGCACAACAACCCGCTCAAGGGCGCCCCCCACCCTGCCGACGTCGTGGCTTCCGACACCTGGCACCGGCCCTACTCGCGCGAGCAGGCGGCCTTCCCCGTGCCCGGCCTGCGCGACTTCAAGTTCTGGCCCGCCTGCGCCCGCGTGGACAACGTGCTGGGCGACCGCCACCTCATCTGCACCTGCGCCGGCGTGGAGGCCTACGCCTCCTGAACCCGCGCCGCCGGACGCGGCTCAGAACGCCCCTGCTGTGCGGGAAAACGCACAGTTTACCACGCTGCACCTTGGTTTACGGTTTGACCGGAACGAGCCGTGGGATTAAACTGTAACCCACGCAGTCACCCAGATCGTCATTGACGCGAGCCATGAAAATGAAGCGCATCCACACCCCGGGCCGCCGCGGCGGCTTCACCCTCATCGAGTTGCTGGTGGTCATCGCCATCATCGCCATCCTCGCCGGCATGCTCCTGCCCGCCCTGGCCCGGTCCAAGTCCAAGGCCCAGGGCATCCTGTGCATGAACAACGGCAACCAGCTCATGAAGGCGATTTTCATGTACTCCAGCGATTTCCAAGATCTCCTCCCCCCCAACCCCGACGATGGGAACGAGGTGGCTGGACACAATTGGTGTCCCGGCCAAGCAGGCAGAGGGGGAAGCGCAGAGTTCAACAAGGACATTTTGCGCGACCCTGCCAAGTCATTGTTGGCGCCCTACACTGGCAGTTCGGTTGACCTCTACAAGTGCCCGGCAGACAAACGCACCGGTCGCTACCCCAACAATGGCCCCAATGTGGACATGCGCGGGAAGATGGTTCCCGCCGCCCGGACGGTGGCGATGAATCAGGCGGTGGGCACTTGCTGCTCCTCCTTCATGTCGAGTGGCTCGCATACAACGATTCCGCGTCTGGCAGTCCCGGGACCGTGGTTGACCGGCAGCCACAATCGCAGCACGTACTCCGTGTGGCTGACTTACGGTAAAACCGGTGACTTCACCGCACCGGGCCCCGCTCAGACATGGGTCTTGCTCGACGAAGATGCAAACAGCCTGAATGACGCTGGATTTGCCGTCTCCTGTGGTGAGCAAAAATGGGTGGACTGGCCCGGCACTTACCACAACAACGCCGCCGGATTTGCCTTTGCGGACGGTCACTCGGAAATCCACAAGTGGATTGAACCAACGACGAAAGTGATCGGTGGCAACGTTGCACAACGCCCCGTTCCAGGTAGCAAAGATTGGCGCTGGATAGCCGAGCGCACTTCGGCGCGTCGGTAAACAGCGTTAAAAAAAAAAGAGGAACAGCAACCATGAAAAGAGCAGCAGCAACCCTAATCAGCGTTTGGATGTGTGGTCTAACCTGTGCTGGATCATATAAAATTTAAATTCCACCAGATAGCTATTTCTCTTGTGCGTGGTCATTTGAGGATACTACTGTCTCAAATGCATTTCCGGCTCCACACGAGAACACAATGCTGTATTTTTGGGATTCAGATAATCAAACTTGGATAGTCAACACCTACGAATTTGGTGAATGGGGCAATCCGAATTACGTGATTAAAAATGGGTCAGGTTTTTACTATCGTAATCCGACAGCCGAAGTGATAGAAATTACTGTATCTGGAACGGACCTCCAAGAATCTCAGAGGACGTTCAATTATACAGCTGGAAAATGGTATTTAATTGGTTACGCTTTCTTGCAGCCAGAATCAGATATCAATGCTATTGAATGTGTGCCTCAAGCGTATGGTGAACCTTATATGTCCAGATCACTCGGGTTCACCGCATCCTACGGTGAAATTGTGTATACTTGGCAACCTGCAGGCACTAGGCAATATGCTATAAGGAAGGAAGAAGAGGATAATTGTTCTGGGTGTAATAAAGGGGGCAGAAACCAGTCAGACCCATATTGGGAAGGGGTAGGTCAATGTCATTGGGCTAACGGATGTTACATGTCCCCTCAACTTTATCGAGGACGTACTATGTGGCTAAAACCATCGGCAAACAACAGTTGGACTCGTTATGATTCCGAACATCTTCCCTGCTGTCTTGAAAGCTGCGAATAGTAGAAGAAGCAGCCCCAAATCTCAATTGAGTCCCTCGACCGCTACGAGCTCATGCTCAAAACCACTCAACTGGCGCACCTAAACTCGCCCTGCCTTGAGGGAGCTAGCCACCGGAAGATAACGGAGGTTTCTTGAAAAAGTGGACCGGCAACTCCACGTCACGGCCAACCCGGACAGCCGGCAACTGGCTGCGCCCCCGGCAAGGCACCAAAGTACAGTAGGGGATTCGGCAGGGCGCCGCTGCGCCGGCACCGTGTGTGCCCGCGAGGGCGGACCGGTAGCGGCTGCTGGCGGCCGCTGTTCAGCCCCGGGTGGCACGGCCCCCGCCGGGCGACCAACCCGGCACGTAGCGCAGGCTGGCAGCCTGCCGTAGCGCCGATTGGCAATTGGCGGCGCGGTGGAACGCGAAGGCCCGCGGGTTGGGAAACCCCCAGTGCGGCCGACCCATGGCCCGCCCTACACCGCCGGAGCGCCGGCGTCCCCGCCGGCTCCCGCTGACAGCGCCGGCCAGCCGGCCCACTCCATGCGCTTCGCGTTGGCGGGGGCGCTCAAACTGCGCGCCAGCGTTTGGAGCGCGGCCGCTGGCGGCCGCTTTGTTCCCTCGGGTGGAACGGCCAACCTGCCCGTCTCGCCGAGCGACCCGCCCGGCGACGTAGCGGCGGGTGTGGTGCCGTCCCGGCTGCAGGGCTTGCAGGCGAGAGGCCGGCACCACACGAAGCGGTCTGCGCTCGAAGCAAAGCCGGCCGGGTTCCGCCTCAGATTTTGAGGAAGATTTTGCGCCGGTACATCCAGAACAGGATCAGCCACAGCACCAGCAGCACCGCCGCGCCCCGCACCAGAGGTTCGTACGGCGCGCCCAGCAGGCGGAAAAATTCCGGCCCCAGATGCGTGTTGAGGCTGTCCCGGATGAATCCCACCGCCAGCCATTCGCTGCAATAGGCCGCAATCGAGTTCATCCCCACCACCACCAGGGGAAAGACCGCCGCCTTCCAGCCGCAGCCCTCGACCAGCGCACAGAAGCCCGCCAGGATCAGAAAGCACCACCCGCCGCTGTACAGCACCCAGGCCGGCGTCCAGATGCGTTTGACCACCGGGCAAATCCCCAGCCAGCCCAGCCCCGCGCCCAGCAGCAGACCGGCCAGCCCCGCCAGCGCAAAGAGCCGCACCCGGTCGCCCGGGGCCGGGAAACGCCGCAACCACCCCCCGGCCAGCAGGCCCAGCAGCATCGTGCCCAGCGTGGGGATGAAGCTCAGCGTGGCGTAACCGCCGCCGTTGTGCGTGAAGGGCGTCGGCCGCGGAAACAGGTTCAAAAACCACGTGTCAAACGCCCAGGCCAGGTTGGTGTTCTTGTTCCAATGCGCCAGAAAACCGCTCAGGTGATGCGGCCAGTCGGGCGCCACGCCGGCTTTGGCCCAGTCGAAGTCCGGTCCCGGCAGCGGATACAGCGCAAACGCCAGCCAGTCCCCGAACAAAATGACCCCCAGCGCGGCCCATTGCACCCGCGGCGGGGTCCAGGCCAGCGCAAACAGGAACACGTAGCCCAGCCCGATCTGCGTGAGCGTGTCCTCGAAGGTGAAGTGCGTCCGGGCGTGGCCGATCGAGCGCAGGAAAATCCCCAGCAGCACCAGCACCACCGCCCGCCAGACCGCGTGCCCCCACAGGCTCGCCACCGAGGCGCCGCGGGCCAGGCGGTTGGCCAGCGAAAACGGCACCGCCACGCCCACCAGAAACGAAAACGACGGCTGGATCAGGTCGTGCAACGAGCAGCCCACCCACTCGACGTGGCTCTGGTGGTGCGCCAGAAACGCCCAAAACGGGCTCTCCGGCAGCGCCTCCGCCACCCGCCGCAACGCCAGCACCTCCCCCAACATCAGCAGCATCACCAGCCCGCGGTAGGCGTCCACCGACACCACCCGGCCGGGGGCCGTGGCGGGATTTTCCGTACGCGCAGCGGCAGGAGATAGCGTCATGGGCCACCTCCGGTGGACGGCGGGGATTCCAACCCGGCCCACCGGCTCACCACCTGCCGGGCCTTCTGGTTGTTCGCCTCGGCGGCCGCCGGCGACGCCGCCTCCGTGTACACCCGGAACTCCGGCGCGTTGCCCGAGGGCCGCACGTGCACGATATCCCCGCTGGCAAAGATGACCCGCGCGCCATCGGTGAAATCCACCGACCGCACCTCCCCGAACACCCCGCCAAAGAGCGCCGCCGCCGCGGCCGCGCCGCCCGCCTCCAGGCGCGCCACCAGCGCGCGGCCCTGCTCGGTCGGAAACGGCCGCAGCAGCCCGCTGGCGGTGAACCGGGGCGGCAGCTCGCGCACCAGTTGCGAGACCCGCAACGCGCGCCGGCCGGCGGCCTGCAGCACCACCAGCAACGGCAACACCGCGTCCCGCGTGGGCAGTGCCGCCAGGAACCGGCCCGGCCCCTCGCCCGCCAGATCGCTGGCCAGGAAGAAACCGCCGTTGGCCTCGAACCCCATCGCCCGCCGCGCCCCGGCCCGCACCGCCGCCTCGAGCGCCGCCACCACGTACGGCGAGCCGATGCGCGTGCGGACCACGCGGCGGAAGGCCCCGCACAGCTCGAGCGCGGTGGTGCAACTGACCGGCGCCACCACCACGTCCGCACGCAGCGCCGCCGCCGTCAACAACCCCAGCACATCCCCGCGCACCAGCGCGCCCTGCTCGTCCACCAGCAACGGGCGGTCCCCGTCGCCGTCGGTCGAGACCAGCGCCTCGGCGTGTTCGGCGCGCACCCAGGCGGCAAGTTGCCCGGGATTTTCCACCGCCTCGGTGTCCACGGGGAGAAACCGCTCGGCGCGTCCCACGCGGCGGACTTCGGCGCCCAGTTGTTCCAGCAGTTGCCCCAAAAGGTCGCGGGCCACCGAGGAATGCTCGTAAAGCACCAGGCGCCGCCCCGCCAGGCAGCCGGGCGGCAGAAAGTCCAGGTAACGCCGCAGGTAGGCCGCGGCGGCCCGGGGCTCCGGCGGCGGCAACTCCGCGGGCGCCTCGAGCCAGAACGCGCCCTGCGCATCAAACACCCCGGCCATGACCTCGTCCGCCTCGCCCGCGGCGAGCAGCTCGGCCCGGCGCGCCGTGATGGCCGCCTCGTCCGCCTTCAGGATTTCACCCCGCGGCAGGTAGAACTTGAGGCCGTTGCGGTCCTCGGGGATGTGGCTGCCGGTGACCATGACCGCCGCCCGGCCCTGTTGCCGGGCGTGATGGGCCAGCGCCGGGGTGGGCAGGTACCCGCAGAACTCGACCGCGCCGCCCTCGCTGGCCACCGCCCAGGCCACCGCGCGTAGCAGGCGCGGCGTGCTGCTGCGCCAATCCCCGGCCAGCGCCACCACCGGCGGGGCCCCCTGGGCGCGCGCGTGCCGGTAAAAGGCCCGCGTGTACAGCGCGCACTCGCGGTCGGTCAACTCCGTGACCAGACCCCGCACCCCGCTGGTGCCAAAGCCGACGGCCATGCCGCATCGTTCCGGGCGGGCGGCCGCTTTGTCAATCCCAAGGCCCGCGGCCGGGCCGGGGCACTCC
>JBBIJZ010000083.1:0-2467 GCA_037445715.1 Verrucomicrobiales bacterium
CCCGCGCGCCCCGGCTTTGACCCGCGCTACGCCGCCATCCACCGCTCGATTCTGACCGGTCTTTGGGGGCACGTGCTCCGGCGCGAGGCGCGCAATCTTTACCGCACCCCCGCGGGGCGGCAGGTCATGGTCTTTCCCGGCTCGGCCCTGTTCCACGCCGGCGACACCACGGGGGCTCAACGGTCGGACCGTGCCGCGCCCGCGGAGCCGGCCCCGCCCCGGGGCGGCCAACCCGAGTGGCTCGTGGCCGGGGAAATCGTGGAAACTTCGCGGCCGTTCGCCCGCACCGTGGCCGCCATGGACCCCGCGTGGGTCATCGAACTGGCCCCGCACCTGGTCCGCACCACCCACGACCTGGCGCGCTGGGAGCCCGCCGCCGGCCGCGTGCTGGCGCGCGAGCGCGTCTGGCTGCGCCGCCTGGTCCTGCGCGAGCGCACCGTGGGCTACGGCGCGGTCAATCCCGCCGAGGCCACCGCCCTGTTCATCCGCCAGGCCCTGGTCGAGAGTGAGACAACCGGACCGGAGACCGGGGCCGGCGCGACCGTCTCGGCGGATCTCGACCCCGGGCGAAAGTCCGGGCACGGCGACGGGGAGCCGCCGGGCAACCCCAGGTCCGAAATCCAAAATCCGAAATCCGAGGCCGGCAGGGTGCGAGCAAATCCTTCCCCGCCCCGAGAAACCCCGCGGGCCGACCCGCCGCCGGCGGTGCAACGCTTTCTGGAACACAACCGCCGGCTCCGCGAAAAAATCGAACTCTGGCAGACGCGCCTCCGTCACCGCCTCGCCCCCGACCTGGACGAGGCGCTGTACCAGTTCTATGCCGCCCGACTTGAGGCGGTCAGTTCCTGGGCGGACTTGAACCGGGTGCTGAAGGCGGCCGCCGACCCGGACTTCCTCTGCGCCCGGGCCGAGGACCTGCTGGGCGAGCACGCCGCCGCCTTCCAGGCCGACGCCTTCCCCGATGAACTGACCCTCGCCGGCCACCGCGTGCCGGTGAGCTACGCCTACGCCCCCGGCCGCGAGGACGACGGCGTGACCCTGCGCCTGGCCGTCCCGCTGGCGGCGCAGGTGGACGCCGCCTTGCTGGACTGGGCCGTACCCTCCCTGCGCGAGGAACGACTGGCGCACCTGCTGCGCGAACTGCCCAAGGACCTCCGCCGCGCGCTCATGCCGCTGGCCGACACCGCCCGCGAGATTGCCGCGCACGTGCCGCCCGCCGGACGCGACTACCTGGCCGCGGTGTCCGCCCACCTGAAGCGCCGCTTCGGCGTGGACATTCCTCCATCGGCATGGCCGGTGGCGCGGTTGCCCGCCCACCTGCGCCCGCGCGTGGAACTGGTCGCCACCGATGGTCGGCCGGTCGCCGCCGGGCGCGACCTTGACGCCCTCCGCGAACAGGCCCGCGCCCACCGCACCGCCGCCGAGAGCGCCGCCTGGCAGGACGCCGCGCGGCGCTGGGAAAAGTTCGGGCTGCGGGGCTGGGATTTCGGCGACCTGCCGGAGGAACGGGTGGTGGGTGAGTTCGGCGGTTTCCCGCTCAAGACCTGGCCGGGCCTGCAGGAAGAGGCCGGCGCCGTGCACCTGCGCCTGTTTCGCGAGGCCGCCGCCGCCCAGGCCGCCACCCGCGCCGCCGTGCCCCGCCTGGCGGAGACCGTGTTGCACCGCGAGCTGGCCGCCGTGCAAAAGGACCTGCGCCAACTGCGCGCGCACGGCGTGCTGTACGCGCCGCTCGGTCCGGTGGACGAACTGCTCGAGACGGCCTGGCAAAACTTGCGCCGGTACCTGCTGCCACCGCCCGAGCCGCCGCCGCGCACCGCGGCCGCGTTTGCGGCGTACCTGGACCAGGTCCGCGCCCGGCTGCCGGGGTTGGTGCCGCGCTTCGTGGACGTGGTGGGGGCGGTCTTGCGGGCCCGCCAGGAAGTCTCGCTCTGCCGGCGACCGTTCGCCGGGCTGACCGCGGAGTTGCACGGGCTGGTGCCGCCCCGGTTTCTGGCGGCGGTGCCGTTCGAGCGGTTGCCGCACCTGCCGCGCTACCTGCAAGCCCTGCGCGTGCGCGCCGAGCGCGCGGCGCTGGACCTGGTGAAGGACGCGACCAAGGCCGCCCGCGTGCGGCCGTACATCGAGGTGTTGCAGGCCCTGGCGCCCGCGGCCCGGTCCGAAGCCGCCCGCGCGGCGTGGCATCGGCTGCGGTGGTTGGTCGAGGAGTACAAGGTGGCCGTGTTCGCGCCCGAGTTGGGCACGGCGGAAAAGGTCTCGCCGGCGCGCCTGGAAGCGGCGGTGGCCGCGCTGCGCCGGGCCGTGGCCGAACCGGCCGGCCCCTGAGGGGAGCCGGTGCCCGGCAGAGGGCAGCTTTTGACCGGCGCAACGGCCGGTTCGGTGAAGGGGTGCAACGGGCCCCAGCAAAGCGGCCGCAAGCGGCCGCACTCCAAACGCTGACGCGCGGTCGGGGCGCCCGGCGAGACGCGGA
>JBBIJZ010000083.1:2567-19430 GCA_037445715.1 Verrucomicrobiales bacterium
AGGGGGCGCAGACCTCGACGCTGCCGTGGTGCGGGGTCCCGCCCGTCGGGCGACCGAAGGTTTTGGGTGCCGCCGTCCGCGGCGACAGGTCGCCGCCGTAACGCGCCCTCTTGGCCACGCCGTGCCGAAGCAGCAAAGCGGCCGCACTCCAAACGCTGACGCGCGGTCGGGGCGCCCGGCGAGACGCGGAGCGTATGGAGTGCGTCGGCTGGCCGGCGCTGTGGGCGAGGGGGCGCAGACCTCGACGCTGCCGTGGTGCGGGGTCCCGCCCGTCGGGCGACCAAGCGGTTACCGTCACTCGGCTGTCCCGCCCGACGCGGCATTTTCCCACGAAACTTGGTGGACAAGTTCCCGCGGCTGGTCGTATAGACTCCCCCTTTCCCCGGCGGTCCGTGTGGGCCGGCGGGGCCTTGGGCCATGCCATGAAACATCTGTTGAGCCTGGAGAGCCTTGAACGGGACGTGATGGAGCACGTGCTGCGCGCCGCGGCCGTGTTCAAGCGCGACCGCACCACCCATCCCCGGCCGTTGACCGGCCAGACCTGGGCGCTGATCTTCGCGAAGGCCTCGACCCGCACCCGGGTCTCCTTCGAGGTCGGCCTCCACGAACTGGGCGGCCGGCCGCTGTTCCTCAACGCCGGCGACATTCAGCTCGGCCGCGGCGAGCCGATCAAGGACACCGCGCGGGTGCTCGGGCGCATGGTCCACGGCGCCATCCTGCGCACCTTCGCCCAGCAGGACGTCGAGGACTTCGCCCGGTTCTCCGGCATCCCCACCGTCAACGCCCTGACCGACGACGAGCATCCCTGCCAGATTTTGACCGACGTGTTCACCTTCCAGGAACTGCGCGGGCCCATCGCCGGGCGCGTCGTGGCCTTTGTGGGCGACGCCGCCTGCAACGTGGCGCGGTCCTGGATTTTTGCCGCCGCCAAGCTCGGCTTCGAGTTGCGGCTGGCCGCGCCCCCGGCCTACCAACCCCCGCCCGCGCTGCTCGCCCGCGCCGGCGGCCGCATCCGCGTGAGCGCCGACCCCCGCGAGGCCGCGCGGGACGCGGACCTGCTATACACCGACGTGTGGGTCTCGATGGGCAAGGAGGCCGAGCAGGCGCGGCGGCTTCAGGAATTGCAGGGCTACCAGCTCAACGCCGAACTGGTGAAGCTGGCCCGGCCGGACGCGCTGGTCATGCACTGCCTGCCGGCCTACCGCGGCAAGGAAATTGACGAGGCCACCTTCGAGGCCCACGCCGGGACCATCTTCCGCCAGGCCGAAAACCGGCTGCACACGCAGAAGGCCATCCTCGACTGGCTGGTGCGCTGAGGGGGGACCGGCGGCCCGCCCGGCGCTTGCCGGGGCGCGCGCTTTGGCGCACGCTCCCGCCATGCCCGCTGCCCTGGCCATCGCCGCGCATCCGGACGACATCGAGTTTCTCATGGCCGGCACGCTGCTGCTGTTGCGGCAGGCCGGTTGGGACCTCCATTACCTGAACCTCGCCTCCGGCAACTGCGGCAGCCGCCGGTACTCCGGCCCCGTCACGGCCCGCCTCCGCCGCGCCGAGGCGCGCGCCGCCGCCCGCGTGCTGGGCGCCCGCTGGCATCCGCCGCTGGTGCGGGATGCGGAGATTTTTTACGCGGACGGCCTGCTGCGGCAGGTGACGGCGGTGATTCGCGCCGTGCGGCCGAGCATCGTGCTCACACACTCGCCGGAGGATTACATGGAAGACCACATGAACACGGCGCGCGTGGCGGTCACCGCCGCGTTTGTGCGCGGCATGCCCAACTACCGCAGCCGGCCGCCCCGCCCGGCCATCGAGGGGGATTGCACGGTGTACCACGCCCTGCCGCACGGGTTGCGGGACGGCCTGGGTCGGCGCATCGCCGCCGGCTGGTACGTGGACACCAGCACGGTGCAGGCCGTCAAACGCGCGGCCCTGGCCTGTCACCGCAGCCAGAAGGACTGGCTGGACGCTACGCAGGGCATGGATTCGTACCTGGACGCGATGGAGGACCTGGCCCGCGAGGTGGGACGGATGTCCGGCCGGTTTGAATTTGCCGAGGGCTGGCGCCGGCACGCGCACCTGGGCTTCTGTGCGCCGGACGCAGACCCGCTGCGCGAGGCGCTTGGCGCCCGGTGCCGGGTTAACCGCGCCTACCTGCGTGCCCTGGACAAGCCCCGGTAGGTCGGGGAACGGGCCGGGACGACGGGCCGGGTCGCGCGGGCCATGCCGGCGGGGCAAGGCTTGGGGCGCGGACTTCGGGCCCGGATTCCAGGCGGCGGGCGCGGGTGTTTTTCACTGGCGGGAGGGTCGGACCTGCCGCACTTTACGAATCAAGCATGAGCGAGTTGCAACAGGTCGAGCGGTGGGTGGCGCAGGCGGCCCGCCGACAACGCTGGCTGCGCGCCTGGCAGGGACTCTGGCGCGGGTGGCTGATCGGCGGTGTGGTGTGGCTGGTGGGGCTGGGCTTGTACAAGGTGCTGCCGCTGCCGGAGGTCTCCCTGGCCTGGGTGGGGCTGACGGGCCTGGTCTGCCTGCTGGCCGGCGGGCTCGTGGGGTTCTGGCGACCGGCCGGCTTGCTGGCCACGGCGCGCTGGTTGGACGAGCGGCTGGACCTCAAGGAGCGCCTCAGCACGGCCCTCGAGCTGGCCCGGGACCCGCGTCCGGGCGAGTGGCGCTTGCTGGTGGCCCGGGATGCGGCGGGACACGCCACCGGGTTGAACCTGCGCGAGTTGCTGCCCTGGCGGCTGCCGCGCACCAGCCGCTGGGTGCTCCTGGTCCTGGCCCTGACCGCCGGGCTGGGCTTCGTGCCCGAGTACCGCAGCCAGGCCCATTTGCAAAAACAGCGCGAGCGCGAGGCCGTGCGGGACGTGGGTCGCAACCTGGCCGCGTTGTCGCGGCGCACACTGGAAAAGCGCACCAACGCCCTCGAGTCCACCCGCCAAACCGTGGAGGCCGTCCACGAGCTGGGGCAGCGTCTGGAACAACGTCCGGCCACGCGGGACCAGGCCCTGCAGCAGGTCGCCCGGCTCACCGAAAAGGTCCAACAGGACGTGCGCGAGCTGGCCAAAAACCCCGCCCTGCGCGCGCTGGAACGCGCCGCCCGGGCCGGGTCGCAAAACACCCCCGCCAGTGCCGAGCAGCTCCGCCAGCAGAGGGAGGCACTGCAAAAGGCCCTCGACGGCAAGGAGCCCGAGCCGGAGGCCATGGACCGGCTGCAGCAGGAATTGCAGAAGGCGCAACAGGCGGCGGCCGGGTTGAAAGGTCAGGAGTCGGCCGGGGCCGAGGCCGCGCGCGAGCAGTTGGCCCGGGCATTGTCCCAAATGGCCCGCCAGGCCGCGGCCCTGGGCGCGGCCCTGCCCCAGCTCGAGGAGGCCATTGCCGCGCTCCAGGCCGGCGAGATTGACAAGGTGCTCAAGGACCTGCAGCTCGCCGCAAAAGACCTCGAGCAGCTCCGCGAGTTGGCGCAATCGCTCCAGCAGATGCGGCAACAGGCCGCGCAGATCGGCAAGGACCTGGCCGAACAACTCGAAAAAGGTCAGGGCGAGGCGGCGCTGGAACGGCTGGCCCAAATGATCAACCAGCTCAAGGCCGGCAACCTCTCCCCGGAGCAGCTCGAGCAACTGCGCCAGGAAGTCGAGCGCGCCGCCCGGCCCGGCGAGCAGTACGGCAAGGTGGGCGAGTTCTTGAAACAGGCCGCCCGCCAGATCCAGCGGGGCGAGCAGCCCGGCGCCGCGCAGTCGCTGGCCGACGCGGCGCGGGAGATCGAAAACCTCATGCAACAACTGGCCGACGCCCAAGACCTCCAGTCCACCCTCGCCGCCCTCAAGCGGGCGCAAATGTGCATCGGCAACGGCCAGAAGTGGGCGCTGGGCCGTTCCCTGGGCCCGCCCGGCGCCGGCAAGGGGGGCCGGCCCGGCCGCGGCGTGGGCACCTGGGCCGACGAGGACACCTGGCTGGACGAGGTGCCCGACACGGGCGCGTGGGACAATTCCGGCATCGAGCGTCCCGACCAGACACCGCGGGGCATCACCGAGCGGGAGGCGGAGCTTTCGCCCAACCTGGACCCGACGCGGGTGCAGGGGCAGTTCAACCCCGGCGCGCCGATGCCCAGCATCACGTTGAAGGGGGTCAGCCTCAAGGGCCGGAGCACCGTCGAGTTGGGCGAGGCGATCACCGCGGCCCAGAGCGAGGCCCAGGCAGCGGTCAGCCAGGACCGCATCCCTCGCGCCTACCAGGGCGCCGTGCGGGACTATTTCGACGACCTGAAGCGGTGAGTTGGAATTTGAATTTGGAACTCAGAAAGGCAGGACGGAACAGGCAGCCGAAACTCAAAAACTCAGAAATGGATGTCGAGGAGTTGATCCGGCAGGTCATTGGTGGGGCCATTCAAGTGCATCGCGCCCTGGGACCGGGGTTTGTGGAGTCGGTTTACGAGACCGCGTTGGCCGTCGATCTGAAAGAGCGCGGCATTCCCTTTGAACGGCAGAAGACGGTACCGGTGCGTTATCGAGACCAGCTGGTTGGGGAGCACCGGCTCGACCTGGTCGTGGCCGGTTGTCTTGTGGTCGAGAACAAGGCGGTCCGGGGACTGGACGATGTATGTTTCGCGGTGGTGCGCTCGTACCTGAAAGCCACCGGCCTGCGGCACGCCCTGGTGTTCAACTTTGGTTCGATGCCGTTGACGATCAAACGGGTTGGCCCGGAAGAAACCGCGCGGTTCCATTCGACACCGCCGGACCTGCGTTCCTGAATTTCTGAGTTTCTGAGTTTTGGCTGGATTCACTACCCATGAGCACCGAAGCCCAAATCCAGGCGTTCCGCGACGCCTCCACCGCCCTGCGCGACGAGATCGCCAAGGTCATCGTCGGCCAGGAGGAGATCGTGGACGGCACCCTCACCGCCGTGCTGGCCGGCGGGCATGTCCTGCTCGAGGGCGTGCCCGGCCTGGGCAAAACGCTCCTGGTCCGCACCCTCGGCGAGGTGCTGGACCTGAGCTTCAGCCGCATCCAGTTCACGCCCGACCTGATGCCGGCGGACATCCTGGGCACCAACCTGGTGATGGAAACGCCCGACGGCCGCCGCGCCTTCGAGTTCCAGCGCGGCCCGGTCTTCGCCCACCTGATCCTGGCCGACGAGATCAACCGCGCCACACCCAAGACCCAGTCCGCCCTGCTCGAGGCCATGCAGGAGCACCAGGTAACCGCCGGAGGCGAATTGCGCCGGCTGCCCGAGCCGTTCTTCGTGCTGGCCACGCAAAACCCGATTGACCAGGAGGGCACCTACCCCCTGCCCGAGGCGCAACTGGACCGGTTTTTCTTCAAGTTGCTGGTTGGCTACCCCAGCGCCGGCGAGTTGACCGAGGTCCTCAACCGCACCACCGAAAACCACGTCCCCCAGGTCCGGCGCATCCTGGCGCGCGAGCGGCTCCTGGAACTCCAGCACCTGGTGCGGCAGGTGCCGGTGGCCTCGCACGTGAAGGATTACGCGGTGCGGCTGGTGCTGGCCACGCACCCCAAGACGCCCACCGCGGTGCCCATCGCCAACCAGTTCCTGCGCTTTGGCAGCAGCCCGCGCGGCGCGCAGACGCTGCTGCTGGCGGCCAAGGTCCGGGCGCTGGCCGCCGGCCGGTTCAATGTGAGCTTCGAGGACCTCCAGGCCGTGGCGCTGCCCGCGCTGCGGCACCGGCTCATCCTCAATTTCGAGGCCGAGGCCGAAGGCGTCACTACCGACCAGATCATCACCCGGGTGCTCCAGGACGTGCCCAAGACCCTCGATACCGTGGCCGCCTGAGGCGGGGGGACCTGCGACCTCTTGCGCGCCCACCAACACAAACCGGCCGATGAAGACATCGCCTCGCCTCCCCGCGGTCTTCCGCATCAGCCAAGCCCGAGGCAGATGCCATCACCGCGCGGGCTGGTCGTGGTGCGAGTTGTCCGGGGGCTTGAGGACGGACCACCGCCGGGACAGACTGCGGCATGGTCCGTCCCGAAGAAGTGGTCGAACCCGAGTGGTTGGACTGGTACCGGCTGACGCCCTGCGAACGCTGGCACGCCAGCGGCGAACTGTGGGCGCATTATCTCCGCCTGGGAGGCTCCCTTGATCCCGAGCCGGATACAGAAAGTCCTTTCTCCGATGGCCGCCCACCGGGTCCAAGCCCTGCTGATGGGCGGCCAGGCCTGCGTGTTCTACGGCGCAGCGGAGTTTAGCCGGGACATACGCTGCCTGGTTCCCAAGGTCATGGATGCGCAACGGAGACGGCGCGATCTGACCAAACCGCGGGCCGAGCGCGAGCGGGACCGCGCTAACTGGCGGCCGCTGAAAGCCGAACTGGAACAGTTGCGCCGCACGGCGCGGCAATGACCCCCATGGCCCTCCTGAGCCCCGAACTGCTCCGCCGCCTCGAGCAACTCCAGTTGCTCGCCCGCCGCCGCGCCCAGAGCAATCTCCGCGGCGAACGCCGCAGCCGCGCCCGCGGGCTCTCGGTCGAGTTCGCTGACCACCGCACCTACGTCCCCGGCGATGACCTGCGCTACCTGGACTGGAACCTCTACGGCCGGCTGGACCGCCTCTTCCTCAAGCTCTACGAGGAGGAGCGCGAGCTACCGGTCCGGATTTTCCTCGATGCCAGCGAGTCCATGACCTTCGGCGAGCCGCCCAAGTTCGACTTCGCCCGCCAGGTGGCCGCCGCGGTCGGCTACGTGGCCCTGTGCGGCTTCGACCGCGTCAGCGTCCTGCCCTTCCCCGAGCGCTCCGACAACCAGGCGGCAACCCGCGGCCTGCGCACCGTGCGGGGGCGGCGCTCGGCCCTGGCGTTTTTCCAGCACCTCGAGGCGCTCGGCGCCGGCGGGCCGGGGGACTTCAACGGCGCCCTGCGCCGTGGCGCCCTCGAGGCCCGTCAGCCCGGCGTGGCGGTGGTGCTGAGCGATTTCCTCGACCCGGCCGGCTACGAGGCGGGCCTGAACGCCCTGGTCGGCCGCGGCTTCCAGGTCCACGCCGTGCAGATCCTCGCCCCCGAAGAACTGGCCCCCACCACCTACGGCGACCTGCGGCTGGTGGACGCCGAGACCGGGGCGCATCAGGACGTGACCTTCGGCCGTTACCGGCTGGCGGCGTACCAGCAGACGGTGCGCAACTTCGTGCAGCGGCTGCGCGAGTTTTGCGCCGCCCGCGGCATTCGCTTTTTCCAGGCCAGCTCGGCCGATTCGCTCGAGGACCTGCTGCTGCGCCAGCTCCGGACCGCGGCGCTCTGGAGCTAGGGAACGCGGAACGCGCCATGCCCATGCGGAATGCGGAATGCGGAATGCGGAATGAGTCTCCCGGCCAGCCGTTCGATTTGAAAGAGCGGACGCGCCGGTTTGCCCTCGCGGTCATCCGATTCTGTGAAGCCCTTCCCGGGGATGAAACCTGCCGGGTGCTGGGGCGGCAGCTCCTGAGGGCCGGTACCTCTGTCGGCGCAAACTACCGGGCCGCGTGTCGTGCCAAATCCCCCGCGGATTTCATCCACAAACTCGGCACCGTGGAAGAGGAGGCGGACGAAGTCGGTTATTGGCTCGAGTTGCTGCGCCAGACGGGTAAAGTGCATCCATCTTCCGCCGCGGCGCTCCTGCGCGAGGCAAACGAGCTGCTGGCCATCATCGTGGCCTCCATCAGGACCGCCCGTCAGTCCAGAGGTCGCCCATGACCGTGACGCTTACTTTCCAGGCGTGGCGCGTTCGCAGAGCAGGCCAAGCGAGGGCGCTGATTTGCCCGCCCCAATGGCCGTCCATTCCGCATTCCGCATTCCGCCTTCCGCCTTCCCCATGAGTTTCCTCGCCCCGGCCGCCTTTGCCTTTGCCGCCGCTATCCCGGTGGTAATCCTGTTCTACCTGCTCAAGCGCAAGCGGGTGGTCAAGCTGGTCTCCAGCACCCTGCTCTGGCAGAAATTCCTCGAGGAGACCCGGGCCAGCGCCCCCTTCCAGAAACTCCGTCACCACTGGCTGCTGGTGCTGCAACTCCTGTTGCTGGTCCTGGCCATCCTTGCCCTGGCCCGACCCTACTTCGCCGGCGTCAGCCCCGGCGGCCGCCTGCTGGTGGTCATCCTCGACGCCTCCGCCTCGATGCAGGGCCGGGATGAGGAGCCCTCCCGTTTCGAGCGCGCCCGCCAAGCCGCCCTGGCCCTGGTGGACAGCCTGCGGGACACTGACCAGATGGTGGTCCTCCAGGCCGCGGCCCAGACCGAGGTCAAACAATCCCCCACCAGCAACAAGGCCGCCCTGCGCCGCGCCCTCCAGGCCTGCGCCGTCACCGATTCGCCCACCCGTCTGCTCGAGGCCTTCCAGCTCGCCCAGCCGCTGGTCCGCGACCACGCCGGGGCGGAAATTCACCTCTTCAGTGACGGCGCCACCGGCGGCCTGGACGAGTTCGAGCACGAGGGCCTGAACGTGGTCTATCACCGCTTCGGCACCCGCGCCGACAACCGCGGCATCGTCTCCCTGGACGTTCGTGCCCACCCGGACGACCCGACCCGCCGCGCGGTCTTTGCCGCCATCGCCAACGCCGCCACCAACCCCGCCCCCGCCCGCGTCGAGCTGCTCTTCGACGGGCAGTTGCTCGAAACCCGCCTGCTCGATTTGGCGCCCCGCGAGACCCGGCCCGTCCTCTTCACCGTCAACCAGGAGCGCGACGGCATTTTCACCCTGCGCCTGGCCGGGGCGGACGACCTGCCCGCGGACAACGAGGCCGCGGTGGTCAGTCCGCTGCCGCGGCCGGTGAAGGTCCTGCTGGTCACCCGCGGCAACCGGTTCCTGGAAAAGGCCCTCGCCGCCGTGCCCCGCTCCGAGGTCTTCGTGGCGGCCACCACCGCCGGACCGGCCCGCGACTATGACCTGGTGGTGCTGGACGACGTCGAGCCCGCCGACTGGCCGGAGGTCAACGTCCTGGCCATCCGCGTCGCCCCGCCCGGGTGGATCGAGCCCACCGGCCGCGTCGAAGCCCCGACCCTGGTGGACTGGCGCAACACGCATCCGCTGCTGCGCTTTGTCACCTTCGACAACGTCGCCGTGGCCGAGGCGCTCACCGTGAAAACCCCCGATTGGGCCATACCGCTGCTCGAGGCCCGGGAGACACCCCTGATCCTGGCCGGGGAGGTGGACCGCCGCCGCGTCATCTGGCTGGGCTTCGACACGCTGCAAAGCACCTGGCCGCTGCGGGTCTCCTTTCCCATCTTCATCGCCAACGCCGTGGACTGGCTCAACCCCGCCAGCCTCACCGCCGCCCGCTTCCAGGTCCAGGCCGGCGATCCCCTGCGCCTGCCGTTGACTGAGCCGGTGCGCGAGGCCCGCGTGCGCCTGCCCGACGCCGCGGAGCGCACCCTGCCCGTGGACCCCGGCGCCCGCGAGGTGGTCTTCGGCGACACCACCCGGCGGGGCGTGTACCGGGTGAGCGCCGGCACCAACGAGGTGGCCTTCGCGGTGAACCTGCTCGACGCCGCGGAAACCGACCTCACGCCGCAGGCGGAAATCCGCTTCGGTCGTTACGCCCGCGCCGAGGCCGTGCAAGTCCGGCCGGCCAACCTCGAGATGTGGCGGTGGTTGGTCGCCGCTGCCCTGGCTGTCCTGCTCTTCGAGTGGTGGTTCTACCACAAGCGCACGGCATGAAGGGGCGGGCTTTCGGCGCGGCGCCCCATGTGCCAGCTTCAACGACATGCAACGAGCGGGACTGGAAGCAGCCATGCGGTGCACGCACCGGGCGACCTCCCCGGCTGGGGCCGCCACGTGCCCCTGGGGCCGTGTCTCTTCATGAGCCGCTTCGCCGAGTTCCCCACAGACGGATTGACCCTCCCTTCGCCCTGCATGTTCCGGCCATGAACCCAGAAACAGCAGTTCGACCACGAAGACACGAGGCCACGAAGCCGGGAGCCAATGGGTTTTCGAGAGTGGGCCTTCCAAGAAGCTTCACCGGCCGGGTGAAGGATCGCTCCCACCCAAGCTCGCTGATCTTCGTGGCCTGGTGCCTCGGGGGTTCATCTCAACGGCGGAATTTGGGATGAACCCACAGCACCCGAAGGAACCCCGGCAGGAAACCCCGCGAGGCGGGGCGGGAGGAGCCTTCACTCCGGCCGGAGGCAGTCGGACGCGTTGGGCGTTGGGCATGATGGTCGTGGCCATCCTGGCCGGCGTGGTCTTTCCACTGCTGAGCAAGTGCCGGCAGACCCGGAGCGTCCCCACGGTCATCGCCTACATCGCCCAGGATCAGGTCTTCGCCGAGCCCCTGCTGGCCGAGTTCACCCGCCAGACCGGCATCCGCGTCCGCCCGGTCTTCGACAGCGAGGCGGTCAAGACCGTGGGCCTGGCCAACCGTCTCCTGGCCGAGCGCGCCCGCCCGCAGGCCGACGTTTTCTGGGGCAACGAGGAACTGCGCACCCGCCAACTGGCCACCCAGGGTGTCTGGCGCGAAACCAACGGCTGGGCCGCCTTTGGCCATCGCAGCCGCCGCCTCGTCATCAACACCAACTTCGTCCGGTGGGACGCTCCGGCCGGTGACGAGGCGCCATCAACCCCGGCCCGCGTACCGCCTGCTGCCGTGTCACCCCTGCCCTCGCCCCGCAGCCTGCACGACCTCACCAACGCCGTCTGGCGCGGCCGGGTGGCGCTGGCCTACCCGCTCTTCGGCACCACGGCCACGCACTTCCTGGCCCTGCGCCAGTACTGGGGCGCCGCGCGCTGGGAGGCCTGGTGCCGCGCCCTGGCCGCCAACCGGCCGCTGGTCGTGGACGGTAACTCCGTCGTGGCCAAACTCGTCGCCAAGGGCGAGGCCTGGGTGGGCCTGACCGACTCGGACGACATCGCCGCCGTGCAGCGCGACGGCGCGCCGGTCGCGGCCCTGTCCCTGACCGAAGAGTCCCTCCTCATCCCCAACACGGTGGCCGTGGTGCGCGGCGCCCCGCATCCTGACGCGGCGGAAACGCTCTTCACCTGGCTGCAACGCCCCGAGGTGGCGGCCCGGCTGGTGACGGCCGGCGCGTTGGAAGGCGGCGAACTCGCGGTGCCGGGAGTGAACCCCTTGCAGCCGGACTGGCCGCGGCTGGTGGCGGAAATCGAGGACGGCACCCGCCGGCTCAAGGAAATCTTCCTCCGATGAGTCGCCTTGCCCCCGCTGAAAAGGGAGAACCCGGTCCCCGGCATTTCCCGCGGCGACGGCCCCGTATCTTCCGACCCTCGACCTTCGGCCTTTATTGCGGTGCAGGCCTTTGGCCTGCCGAGCTTGCCGCCGGGACGGCTGCACCTCACCGCCGGGCTGGTAGCCCGGCGGGACGGGCAGGTTGCCCGTTCCACCCTGGGCTGGGGGTAGCCGCCCGCAGAGAAAGGGTCCGCGGCATCACCGGCCGGCTGGAAGCCGGCGATACAGCAGGCTGGGAAGCCTGCGCTACGCGGTGGCCCGGCGTAGCGGCGGGCACGACCCGGCGGAGCGGAGGTCCGCCACATCACCGTGGCGGCTACGAGAGCCGCACTTCGACTTTCGACCTTCGACCTTCGACCTTCGACCTTCCTTGGTGGTTGCAGGCCTCCGGCCTGCCGCGCTTGCCGCCGGGACGGCTGCACCCCGGCCAGCGCCGCCCGCGCGGCTGCCCCCGGGGCTGAGCCGAGCCGTTGAGCGATGAGCGGAACCCTGTTGATCAACAGCCTGCTCTTTAGCGGACTGGCGACCGGCCTGGCGGTCCTGCTGGGCGTGATGGCGGCGCTGGCCGGGTGCGGCCTGGGCGGGGCGGCGCGCGGCCTCGGGCTGGCCCTGCTGGCGTTGCCGCTGGCCCTGCCGCCGTTTCTGGCCCCCAACTGCTGGATGGACCTGCTCGGCCAGGCCGGCGCCTGGCGCGGCTGGTTGTCCGTGAACATTTACGACCTGCGCTGCGCGGCGGTGGTGATGGCCCTGATGTTGTGGCCGGTGCCGGCCTTGTGGACACTGGGCACCTGGCAGAAGTTGGACCCGGCGCTGTTCGAGGCCGACCCCCGCCTGCGCGGCCGCTGGCTGCTGCGCCGGTTGCTGCTGCCTGCGGCCGCGCCCGCCCTGGCCCCCGCCGCGGTCCTGACCTTTGTGCTGGCGTTCAACAATTTTGCCGTGCCGGCGCTGTTGCAGGTGAAAGTGCTGCCGGCGGAAATCTGGCTGCGGTTCAGCACGCAGTTTGATTACGCCGGGGCGCTGGCCGCCAGTGTGCCCGGCCTGGTGGCCCCGCTGCTGTTGCTGGCGTGGCTGCGTCGGCGGGAGGTGTCCTGGCCGCGTTGGCAGGCCCGGTTGCCGGCGGCGGTCTTTCGCCGCAGCCTGGGTCGCGCGGTCTGGGGCGTCGCGCTGGTTGGAACGATGGCCACGCTCGCTCTGGCCGCCGGGCTGCCGCTGGCGCGACTGGTGACCGACGGCCGCACCTGGTCCCAACTGGGACCGGCCGTGGCCGCCGGCGCCGGGGCGGTGACCGCTTCGACCCTGGTGGCGGCCGCGACGGCCTCGGCGGTGGTTTTGGCCGGGATGGGGCTGCGGCGCGTGCCCGGCGGCGGCCTGAGTTGGGTGTTGTTCCTGACGCCGGGGGTGCTGCTGGCGATCGCCTTGATCGGGTTGTTGAACCAGCCCCCGCTTGCGTCCCTGCCGCGCGGCCTGGGGGTGCTGCTGTTCGCGCTGGGGCTGCGTTTTCTGGCCGTGGGTCGGCAGGGGGCCGTGCTCGCCGTGCAGAGCCTGGACCGCGACCTGGCCGACGCGGCCCGGTTGTACGGGGCGCGCGGCTGGAGGTGGTTCCGCCTGGTGCTCTGGCCGCAGGCCGGGCCGGTGTTCGCGCTGACGTGGTACGTGGTTTACCTGCTCTGCCTCTGGGAGGTGGAGACGGGCGTGCTGCTCCAGCCGCCGGGCTGGGAAACGCTGGCGTTGCGCGTGTTCAACCTGCTGCACTACGGTCACCACCCACAAGTGAACGCGTTGTGCCTGGTCTTGCTCGGGCTGGCCGGTCTGCCGCCGTTGGTGTGGGGGGCCGGCCGCGCGGTGCTCGGCGGGTGGCGACGCGGGGCGGGGCGGCTGTCCCGCGCGGCGGTGGTCACCGGGCTGCTGCTGGCCGGGGCGCTGGGGGGTGCCGGTTGCGGGCCCGGGCCGGACGGGGCCGCGCGATTGGAAAGCCGCTTGTTCAGCCACGTCGAGGTCATCGGCGAGCGCGGGCGCGGGCCGGGGCAGTTCAACAAGCCGCGCTCGGTGGCGGTGGACCGCGAGGACAACCTGTACGTGGCCGACCTGACCGGCCGGGTGCAGAAGTTCGCCCCCGACGGCACCTATCTGCTGGCCTGGCAGATGCCGGAGACCGAACTGGGCAAGCCCAAGGGCCTGGGCGTGGACGCCGCCGGGCACGTGATGGTGGTCGAGCCGCATTACGCCCGGGTGAACCACTTCACCCCCACCGGCACGCTGGTCCGGCAATGGGGCGCACACGGCACCAACGCCGGGCAGTTGACCATGCCGCGCGCGGTGGCGGTGAACGGGCGTGGGGAAATCTGGGTTTGCGAATACACCGCGGTGGACCGGGTGCAGCGGTTCAGTCCGGACGGGGCGCGCGTCCTGGCGTGCTTCGGCTGGTGGGGCGGCGGACCCGGCGAGTTCAACCGGCCCGAGGGCCTGGCGGTGGACGCGGCGGACCGGCTCTACGTGGCGGACTCGTGCAACCACCGCGTGCAGGTGTTTGCGCCCGACGGCACGTTCCTGCGCGCGTACGGCCGCGCGGGCGCCGGGCCGGGCGAGTTGAGCTACCCGTACGACGTGCGCGTGGACGCGCAAGGGCACCAGTTTGTCTGCGAGTTCGGCAACAGCCGCCTCCAGGTGTTCGACGCCCAGGACCGGCCCCTGGAAGTGATCGGCGGCCCGGGCAGCGCGCCGGGGCGGTTCAGCAACCCGTGGAGCATCGCCCTGGACTCGCGCGGCAACCTGTACGTGGCCGACGCCGGCAACCACCGCGTGCAAAAACTGGTCCGCCGCACCCCGCTGCCGCGCGCCGCGGCGGGGGCCGCGCCCGTCCCGGAGCGCGCCGCATGGGCGGCCGGACCTTCCCCGCGCCCGGCGCCGCCGGCGACTCCCTGAGCCGTGGCTTTCCAATTCACCCACCCCGGCTGGTTGTGGCTGCTCCCCCTGGGGGTGGGTTGGGTGCTGTGGTGGCACGCGCGCTCCGAGGTGTCCGCCGAACCGCTGCGCCGCCGCCTGGCGCTGGCCTTGCGGCTGGGGGTGGTCACCGCCGTGGTGCTGGCCCTGGCCGGCCTGCAGTGGCGCAAGCCGCTCGAGGGCCTGAACGTTTTCTTCCTGCTGGACCGCTCGGACAGCATCCCCGCCGCGCAACAGGAACGGGCGCGAGAGTTCGTCAACGAGGTCGCCCGCGCCAAAATGCCGGGCGACCGTGGCGGGGTGATCGTGTTCGGCAACGGCGCGGCCATCGAGACCACGCCCAACGCGCGGTTGGACGTGCAGAAGATTCACGCGGTGATCGGCCCCGAGCGCACGGACATCGCCAGCGCCATCCGCCTGGGCACGGCGGCGTTTCCCGAGTCCGGGCAGAAGCGGCTGGTGTTGCTCTCCGACGGCAACGAAAACGTGGGCGACGCCCTGGCAGCCGTGGCGGCGGCGCGGGCACTGGGGGTGACGGTGGACGTGGCGCCGCTGGGGGCGGTGCGCCGCGGCGACGTGGCCGTGCAAAAGGTGGGCATCCCCTCGCGGCTCAAGGTGGGCCAGACCTTCGAGGTGGGCCTGTTCATCCAGGCCGACACCAACCACGAGGCCACGCTGCGGCTGTTTCAAAACGACCGCTACCTGGGCGAACAAAAGGTCGCGCTGGCCCCGGGCAAGAACCTCTACACGTTTCCGCAGACCCTGGCCGAGCCGGGCTTTTACAGCTACGAGGTGCAGGTGGACGTGCCGGGCGACGAGGTGCCGCAGAACAACCGGGCGGCCAACTTCGCCAGCGTGCGCGGCGAACCCCGCGTGCTGGTGGTCTCCACCGACCCCGCCGCCGACGCCCCGCTGGCCGAGGCCCTCCGCGCCGCGAAGCTGGACGTGCGCCTGGCCGACCTCGCCGGCTTCCCCGGCTCCCTGGCCGAATTGCAGAGCTACGACGCCCTCTTCCTCAGCAACGTCGCCGCCGGGGACCTGGGCGACACCGCGCTGAACCTGCTCGAGAGCGCCGTGCGCGATTTCGGCGTGGGCCTGGTCTGCGTGGGCGGCGACCAGACCTACGCCGCCGGCGGATACCGCGGCACGCCGCTGGAGACGACGCTGCCGGTGGACATGGAGTTGAGCAGCAAGAAGGTCCTGCCCAGCGGCGCGGTGGTGCTGATCATGCACGGCATGGAGTTCAACAACGGCAACCAGGTCGCCCGCGAGTGCGCCCTGGGCGTGCTCGAGGCCCTCGGCCCGCAGGACGAAATGGGCGTGGTGCTCTGGGACGGCACCGAGCGCTGGCTCTTTCCCCTCAGCCAGGTGGGCGACCGCAGGGAAAAGGGCCGCTTGATCGCCGGCATGAACCAGGGCGACCTGCCCAGCTTCCAGGGCGTGATGGAACGCGCCTACAACGACCCCCACAGCCCCAACCTCAAACAATCCACCGCCAACCTCAAACACATCATCGTCTTCAGTGACGGCGACCCCGCCCCGCCCAGCGACGAGCTGATGCAGGCCATCGTCAACGACCGCATCACCGTCAGCACCGTGCTCATCGCCGGCCACGCCGGGCCGGAGACCATGATCCGCATCGCCGACCAGGGCCGGGGCCGGTTCTACGACGTGCGGGACCCCGCCCAGTTGCCGCAGATTTTTCTCAAGGAGGCCATGGTCATCCTCAAGTCCGCCATCTACGAGGAGCCGTTCCAGCCCGTGCTGACCGCCCCCACCGAACCGGTGCGGGGCATCGCCGCCGGCGAGTTCCCCCTCCTGCGCGGCTACGTGGCCACCACCGCCAAGCCGCGCGCCGAGGTGCCGCTGGTCTCGGACAAGGGCGACCCCGTGCTGGCCCACTGGCAGTTCGGGTTGGGCCGGGCCGTGGCCTTCACCTCGGACGCCAGGGCCAAATGGGCACAGGACTGGCTGGCCTGGCCGCGGTACCGGCAGTTCTGGACGCAGGTGGCGCAATGGGCACTGCGGCGGGTGGACACGGCCGACTTCAACGCCGAGGTCGCGGTCGAACGGGGCGAGGGCGTGCTCAGCGTCGAGGCGCTCGACGCCGAGGGCAATTACCGCAACTTCCTCAATCTCGCCGCCGTGGTGGTCAGCCCCCGGGGCGAGCGGCAAACCGTGCGCCTGGAGCAGACCGGGCCGGGCCGGTACGAGGCGCGGTTCCCCACGCGCGAGGTGGGCACGTACCTGATCAACCTCCAGGAAATCCAGGACGGCCGGGTGCGCGCCACGCAGGCGGTGGGCGCCAGCGTGAACTACTCCCCGGAGTTCGCCGCGGCGGAGCCCAACCTGAGCCTGCTGCGGCGCCTCGCCGAACTGGGCGGAGGCCGCCTCCTGCCGCCGCCGGGCGTGCCGCCGGGCGCGGACAATCCCTTCCTGCATGACCGCGTGAAAACCTTCCAGCCGCGCGATCTCTGGGAGTGGCTCCTGCAACTGGCGATCGTGCTCTTCGTGGCGGACGTGGGCGTGCGGCGCATTTACCTGGACCGTGCCGAGTGGCTCAAAGCCACCGAGAACCTGCGGCGGCTGGTGTTTTTCTGGCGCCGCCCGAGTGCCCCGCCGGTGGCCGACGAATCGCTCAACGCCCTGCTGGCCCGCCGCAGCCAGGTCCGTGCCCAGCGTACCGGCGTGGGCCAGCCCAAACCCGAGCTGTTCCAGCCCGCCCGCCCGGCCCAGGCGCCCGCCGCTCCCCCCGCTCCCGCGGCGACCGCG
>JBBIJZ010000084.1:0-19310 GCA_037445715.1 Verrucomicrobiales bacterium
TTCGGCGGCGCGCCGGGCGGCCGCCAGGGCCCGGGCCGCCTCGGCCCGGGCGCGAGCGGCCTCGATACGGGCCTGGGCCTCGGCGTCAATCGCACTGGCGCGTTGGTAGGCCTGTTCGGCCTCGGCCAGGGTGGCCTGTTCGCGCGCGGCTGCCGACGCCTCCTCGAGCGATTCGATCACCGGTCGGGGCGGCGGCACGGGCGGCGGGGCCGGGGCTTCCCGCGGGGTGACGACGACCGGGGGCGGGGGGGCAGGGGGTTGAGCCTCCGGCTCGCCAAAGAGGCGACGCAGTTCCCGCTCGAGGTTGAATTCCGGCTGTGGTACCGGCGTTTCTTCCGGCGCGACCGGCCGGCGCGGCGGGACGCGGGGCGGGACCGGGCGTTCGGTGTCTTCCTCGGCGGGCTCGGCGGGCAGGCCCTTGCGCTGGCGCAGCCAGTTGGAGATGCCGGAAAGGAGCAGGATCACCACGAAGGCGATCAGGCTTTCCCAGGAATCGGCCAACAGGGGCATGGCGGCGGCGGGGCGGCGTTTTCAGGCGCCCTTGGTCTTGTCTCCGGCGGGCGGCGGCGTGCCCGGCTGGGCGATGCTCTCCCGCATGTGCGTGTCGGCCTGGATGTTTTTGATGCGGTAGTAGTCCATGATGCCGAGGTTGCCGCTGCGGAAGGCCTCGGCGATGGCCAGGGGTATCTGGGCCTCGGCCTCGACCACGCGGGCGCGCATTTCCTGGGTGCGGGCGAGCATTTCCTGCTCCTGGGCCACGGCCAGGGCGCGGCGGACCTCGGCCTGGGCCTGGGCGATGAGCTTGTTGGCCTCGGCCTGCTCGGCCTGGAGTTTGGCGCCCACGTTCTCGCCCACGTCCACGTCGGCGATGTCAATGGAGAGGATTTCGAAGGCGGTGTTCGAGTCCAGCGCCTTGTCGAGGACGGTCTTGGAGATGCGGTCGGGGTTTTCGAGCACGTCCTTGTAGCTGTTGCTGGAGCCGATGGTGGTGACGATGCCCTCGCCGACGCGGGCGATGATGGTTTCCTCGGTGGCGCCGCCCACGAAGCGGTCGA
Organism: Verrucomicrobiales bacterium; assembly: GCA_037445715.1. Lineage (GTDB taxonomy): Bacteria > Verrucomicrobiota > Verrucomicrobiia > Limisphaerales > J093 > DSVZ01. The sequence continues at coordinate 1,056 of JBBIJZ010000084.1, forward strand.
GGTTGGTGCGCACGGTGACGCGGGCCTTGACCTTGACGGCGATGCCGTCCTTGGCCACGGCGTCAATGGTGGTCTTGCCGGAGGCGGGGTTGGGGCAGTCAATGACCTTGGGGTTGACGGAGGTCTTGACGGCGTCGAGCACGGTCTTGCCGGTGCCCTTGGTAGCCAGGTCAATGGCGCAGGCGCGGTCGAAGCTGAGGTGGATTTGCGCCTTCTGGGCGGCGATGAGGGCGCGGACGACCATGCTGACGTCGCCGCCGGCCAGGTAGTGGACGTTGAGCTGGTCCACGGTCAGGTCAATGCCGGCCTTGCGGGCGTTGATGTAGTTGTCCACCACCAGGCCCACCGGCACGCCCCGCAGGCGCATGGCGGCCAGTTCGATCAGGCCCACGTAGGCGCCCGACACCCAGGCCCGGATGAAGATGGTGAAGAAGTTGAACAGCAGGATCAGGAAGACCAGCCCGACCAGGAGCACCAGGGCGAGCAGGAGCATCTGAAGCGATATGGCGGCGAGCAGGGTTGCGTTCATGGTCTTGGTCTGTGCGTGTTAGAGTCGCGCAAAGCACCGGACGTTGTCAAACCGCGCGCACCACCACGCGGATGCCCTCAACGGCAACCACCTTCACCGGCGCGCCGGCGGGGATCATCGGGCCCTCGGTCACCACGTCCACGCGGCGGCCGTTGATGAGTGCGGTGCCCGAGGGGCGCAGGTTGGTCAACGCGGTGCCGGTCTGGTGCAACAATTCCGGCTTTTCCAACTGCGGGCTGCCCAGCGTGCTGCGGGTGACGAAGGCCTGGCCCAGGCGGCTGTGCGGGAAGAAGCGAATCCAGAGCAGGCCCGCCACCACCAGCGCCGCCAGCACGATCAGAAGCGTCAGGCTGCCGGTGCGGGGTCCGAACCTCGAGTAGCTCAGCACCACCCCCGCCACCAGACAGCCAAAGCCCACCAGCCCGGCGATCATGCCCGGCAACACGGTCTCCAGGAGCATCAACACCAGCCCCGCGACCAGCAGGAGGATCACCGTTTCCATGGCCGCCACAGGGTACGCAAGTCCCCACCCGGCGCAAGGCGACACTGCCAATTCTCCCGCGGGCTCAGGACGCCCCGCCCGGGGTCCAACGGCGCACGTCCACCGCCGCCATGCGCGCCGCGCGAATGGCGGCCAGGCCGGGATCGCCATCTTCAAAGGCGAGGCATTCGGCCGGCCCCAGGCCCAACCGCCGCGCGGCCTCGAGGAAAATGTCCGGCGCCGGCTTGGGCCGGGCCACGTCGTCCTGCGTGACCACCGCGTCGAACAGGTCCCGCAGGCCGAGGTGCTCGAGCACGCGCGAAATGACCCGCCGCGAGCCGCCCGAGGCCACGGCGAGCCTGCGTCGCCCACGCTGCGCCCGCGCCAGGCGGACCAGCGGTTCGATCGGGCGCACCTCGGGCACGCGGGCGAGGTAGGCGGCCTCCTTTTCCCGCGCGATTGCTTCGATCTCCAGCGGCCGGCCCTGCTCGCGGGCCAGCGTGCACAGAATCTCCCGGGTGGGAATGCCGGCCATTTGGTGGAGCCGTTCGCGGGTGAAATGGAACCCGTGCCGTGCCGCCAGGCCGCGCCAGACCTCCCAGTGCAACGGCATCGTGTCGGCCAGCGTGCCGTCGAAGTCGAAGATCAGCCCGCGCACCGACGGCGGGAGGACCAGGCCGGGCAGGGGCGACGCGGTTTCGGGAGGGGGCGCGGCGGCGTTCACAGGCGCAGGGCGGCGAGGCGTTGTTCGAGGTCGCGGGCCAGGAGGGGTTCGATCAGCAGGTCCAGCTCGCCGTCCAGCACGGCGGGCAGGCTGTACAGGCTCAGGTCCAGGCGGTGGTCGGTGACGCGGTTTTGGGGAAAGTTGTAGGTGCGGATTTTCTCGTTGCGCTCGCCGGTGCCCACCTGCTGGCTGCGGGCGGCGTCGTAACGGGCCTTTTCCTCCTGGCGGCGCTGGTCCAACAGGCGGGTGCGGAGGATTTTCAGGGCCTTGGCCTTGTTTTTTTGCTGGGAGCGTTCGTCCGCGCAGCGCACCAGCAGGCCGGAGGGTTTGTGGAGGATTTGCACGGCGGAGTCGGTGGTGTTCACGCCCTGGCCGCCCGGGCCGGAGGCGCGGCAGGTGGTGATCTCGAGTTCCTCGGGCTTGATCTCGAGGTCCACCTCCTCGGCCTCGGGCAGGACGGCGACGGTGGCGGTGCTGGTGTGGATGCGGCCCTGGGCCTCGGTGGCCGGCACGCGCTGCACCCGGTGCACGCCGCTTTCGTACTTGAGGCGCTGGAACACGTCGGTACCGGCGACGCTGAAGATGACCTCCTTGAAGCCGCCCAGGTCCGAGGGACTGGCGTCGAGGGTCTCGACCTTCCAGCCGTGAGCCTCGGCGTATCGGGTGTACATGCGGTACAGGTCTGCGGCAAACAGCGCCGCCTCCGATCCGCCGGCCCCGGCGCGGATTTCGACGATGATGTTGCGGGCGTCGGCCGGGTCGGGCGGCAGGAGGGCTTCGCGCACTTGGCGATCCAGCGCCGGCAGGGCGGCCTCGAGCCGGGCAATTTCCTCCCGGGCCAGCGCCTGCAACTCGGGGTCGGACTCGCCGCTCAGCAGGGCGCGGTTGGCCTCCAGCTCGGTCAGGGCGCGGGCGTACGCCGCGCCGTGGGCGACGCCTTCCTTGAGGCGGGCGTACTCGCGCCCCAGCTCCTGGGCCCGTTGCGGCTGCTGAAACGTGGCCGGCTCGGCCAGCTCGCGCTCCACCTCCGCCAGGCGCCGGCGAAGCTTCTCGACATACGGGCGCAGATCCATGCCGGGAGTGCTCGGGGAAAAAGCAGCACCCGCCCGGCGGCAAGACACCGGGCGGGCGCGAACCGGCGGAAAGCTACTTGCGCTTCTTCTTGCCGGCGGCGGCGGCGGCCAGGGCCGCCTGCACGGCCTGGGTCTTGGCCAGGCGCTGCTGGAACTTGTCCACCCGCCCGGCGGTGTCCACGAACTTCTGCTGACCGGTGAAGAACGGGTGGCACACGTTGCAAATGCCCACCACGATCACGGGCCGCGTGGAACGGGTCTTGAAGCTGTTGCCGCAGGCGCAACGCACCTCCGCCTCCACGTATTTGGGATGAATGTCAGCTTTCATTCAAAGGCGGAGTAGCCTACCCCGCCCTCCGGCGGGCGACAAGCTCGAAAACCGGCCGAAAAGGTACGGCGCCGCCTCGCTCGGCCTCCCGCCAAGGCGAACCCCGTGCGCCACAAAGCCGGCCGCGGCCGGCCGCCCAGGACCCGGCTCGCCCACACGCCGCCGGCGCCGTGGCGGGGCTTTACGGACCGGGGGCGGCGCGCCGGGCCAGTTCCTGAAAGGTCACCTGCTCGGCGGCGGCCCGCTCGGCTTCCTGGATGCGCTCGTAAGCCGCACGCACCACGTCGGGGGCTGCGTCGGGGTGCGTGGCCGGGTCCGGGCCGTTGCCGGCGCGCAGGGCGTGAAGCACGTGGGCCACGGTGATCTGGGCGGGCGGGCGGGCGGGCACGTAGGCGGGCTCGGGGCCGGCCAGTTCGGCCAGCAGGCCGGCGGTACGGAGGGTTTCCAGGAGCTGGTTGGCGAGGCGTTGGGGGACGCCGGTTTCCCCGGCCAGGCGGGTGAGCCGAGGCGGCGGTTGGCCCTGCTCGAAGCACTGGCTGATGCGCGTCAACAGGCACAGGGCAGCGAATTCGCGGCCACGCGGCGTGATCTGTTCGAGCTGGCGTTCCTGGAGGTAGGCGTGGCGGTTTTGCCAGGCGTAGGCCACCTGGGCGCCGAAAAGCAGCAGGCCCCAGGACACGTACAGCCCGATCATGAAGACCGGAATGGCGCCCAGGCTGCCATAGATGTTGGTGTTGCTGATGACGCGCGAGACGTAGAGCACGCTGAACTGCTGGTTGAGCTGCCAGAGCACGCCGGCGACCCCCCCGCCCACCGCGGCCGCGCGCCAGTGGACCCGGGTGTTCGGCATGTAGAGGTAGAGCAGGCCGAAGGCCAGCGAAAGGATCAGGTAGGGGAGCAGGCGGAGGGCAACTTTGATGGCCAGCTCGCCCACCACGCCCGTGCGCGCCAGCAGTTCGCGCACCCAGCCCAGGTACGGCCCGCTGGTCAGGGCCGCGGCGGCGATCAGCAACAACGGCCCCAGGCTGATGGCAAACCAGTACTGGATGACGCGCAGATGCCAGGGCCGGCCGCGGGTCACGCCCCAGATGTCGTTGAAGGCATCTTCGATGCGGCCGAGCATGAGGATGACCACGGTCAACAGGGTGATCACGCCCGTGGCGCCGAGCGTGCCGCCCCGGATGTTGCTCACGAAGGCGAGGATTTGGGCGGTGATCCGTTCGCGGGTCTCCTGCACCAGCCGGGCCTTGGCCGCCGCCTCGGCGTCGGTCTCGGCCGGCGAGGTGAACGGGGCCGGGTTGGCGGCGGGGGTGACGCTTGCGACCAGCCGGGCCACGAAGGCCTCGATGGGTTTTTCGCCCTGGTGCTTGAGGAAGCTGCTGGTGATGCCGATGACCACCGCCAGCATGGGCACCAGGGCCAGCAGGCTGAAGTAGGCCAGCGCCGAGGCCCGCACCGGGCCGCGGTTGCGGACAAAGCTGCGGGCCACCAGGGCCCAGAAATGCAGCAGGCGCTGGAGGCGGGTCTGCTCGCGGTCCCCGCGGCGGGCCAGCGCGGCGTCATCCAGCGCCTCGAGGGCTTCGGACCGGAGTTGCTTGAGTTTGCTGACCGCGTCCGGGGGCATGGCCGGAGGGGCGGGCGCCGGCGCCGGGACGGCCTAGCGCCACTGGCCGTCGGGCATGGGCCGGGGCCGGGCGAGCGCGGGGTCGAGCACCACGTGGCGGATGCGCTGGCGTTTCCAGGTGTAGGTGATGTGTACGCGGCCGTCGGAGGCCTGGATGACGGCCGGGTAGGAAAACTCGCTCCCGGACTCGCGCTCCAGTTCGCAGACCGCCTCCCAGGAGACGCCTTCGTCGGGCGAGACGGCCACGTTGAGCACCTCGCGGCTGGTGGCGCTGTGGTTGTACACCAGCAACACCCGGCCGTCGCGCAGCCGGACGGCGTCCACGGCGCTGTTCGGGTTGGGCAGCACGGTGCGGGTGAGCGGGGTCCACTTCAGAAAGTTCCCGTAGGAACGGCTTTCATAGAGGCGGCCCTGCTTGGTGCGGCAGAGCATCTGGAACCCGCCGTCGTAGCGCAGCAGCGTGGGTTGAATGGCCGCCACGGATAGCGCGGAGTTGAGCGCGGGACTGCGCGACCACAGGCCGAACGGGTCCCTGGTCCACTCCAGGTGCACCCGCCAGCCGCGGTCCTCGCTGCTGCTGCCGCAGAGGAGGGTGCCGTCGGCCAGTTCGAGGGGCTTGTTGCGCACCGGGCCGACATGCCCGGCGGGCAGGCGGCGCACGCGGGTCCAGGTTTTGCCGTTGTCCGGGGACAAACGCACCATGCCCCACCAGGACTCGGGGCTGGGGCCGACCTTGTAAAACAGCAGCAGGTCGCCGTTCGCGCGGCGGAACAGGACCGGGTTCCAGCACGGGTAACGGCGGAAGCCGTCCCGGGTCTCGCCGTTGGCCACCTCTTCGGGGGCGCTCCAGCCGGTGCCGTCATGGCGGGAGAGCCAGATGCTGACATCCAGCGCGCGCTCCTGGCTGCCCCCGAACCAGGCCGCCACCAGCCCTTCGGGCGTCTCGACAATTGTCGAGGCGTGGCTGGAGGGAAACGGCGGGTGGTCCACGATGAACTGCCGTTGGAGGATGCACGGGTCGGCCGGCGCGGCCGGCTCGGCGGCGCGGCCCGGCGCGAGGCCGGCCAGCCAGGTCACGGCGGACAGGAACAGGATTCGTTTCATAAGGGCACCAGCGCGGCGGCCCACGGCCGCGGACTGCTGCCGGTTGTAGGCGCCGCCGGGCGTGAATTCAAGCAAACCTTGGCCGGGCCGAACCGTTCACGGCTCGGCGCCCACCGCCAGCACGAAGAAAAAGAACCGTTCCCGGCCCAGCAGCTCGCTGGCGTCCAGCGGCGGGAGCACCGAGTCGGGAAACCATTGAATCTGCCATTGGACCAGGTCGGGCCCCAGAAACACGAAATACCACCGGGGCGTGCGGACCGGGTAGTCCAGCAGGAGCCGGCCGCCCGCCAACTTCAGCCGGCCGGGCACCGCTTCCCACGCCGGCAGCGGCGGGGTGACCGCCGCCGGGTCAAAGGCCGCCGCCGCCGCGCCCCTCCGCCGGATGCGGACGCTCTGGAGCGTGACCGTTTCCTTGGGCGTGCCCCCCGGAGTGCCGGCGCGCAGGTTGATGTTGGTCACCACCTCGTAGCCCAGGACCACCTCGCCGAAGACCGAGTGCCGGTCGTCCAGCCAGGGCGTGGGCGCGACGGTGATGAAAAACTGGCTGCCGTTGGAGTCGGGACCCGAGTTGGCCATCGAGAGGATGCCCGGCCGGTCGTGCCGCAGCGCGGGGTGGAACTCGTCGGCAAACTGGTAGCCCGGGCCGTCGGTGCCCCGGCCGTTGCGCGAGCCGGCCTGGTTCATGAATCCCGGAATCACGCGATGGAAGGTCGTCCCGTCGTAAAACGGCCGCTGCCGCAGCCCCGGCTGCTGGAAGTCCAACCACGGCCGGGTGCCCTCGGCCAGGCCCACAAAATTGGCCACCGTCCGCGGGGCGCGCTCGAACTCCAGCCGGCACCAGAACTCGCCCAGGCTGGTGGTGAACTGCGCATACACGCCGTCGGCCGTCGGTTCCGCGGCGGCGGCGGGTCGGGCCGGGCCGGCCAACAGAACCGTCGTCAGGACAACCCAGGTGAAAAAACGCGGAGGCATGGGCGGGGCAATGCTACGATTCAGCGACTCAAGTTGGCGACGGGACCCGGGGCAGGAGCCGTTTCAAGCGCGGCCCCAGGCGGCCGTTGTGGGCCAGCAATTCAAAGCCGGCGTCCGCGTGCTCGCGCACCTCGAACCGGCCGCCGGCGCACTCCACGAGCAGCCCCCCGGCGGCGATGTCCCACCAGTGCAGGCCGATCTCGGCGTAGGCGTCGAACCGGCCGCTGGCCACGTACGCCAGCGCCAGCGCCGCCGAACCCATGCTGCGCAACTTGCGCACCCGGTGGACCAACCCCGCCAGCGCCTCGACCATGTGCCGAATGGCCCGCAGGCGCTTGCCCGCGCCGAGAGAAATGATCGCCTCCGCCAGCCGCGCCCGCTCGCTCACCCGCACCACCCGGCCGTTGAGCCGGGTCGGTTGCCCGCGCTGCGCCGTCCACAACTCCTCGCAAAACGGGTCGTACACCACCCCCACCACCGGCCGGCGGGCGGGGTCCGGCGCAGGCATCTCGAGGGCAATCGAAACACCGGCGTGCGGGATGCCGTAGGCAAAGTTCACCGTGCCGTCAATCGGGTCCACCACCCAGCGCGGGCCGGCGGTGGCACGGACCGAACCCTCCTCACCCAGCATTCCCCAGTCCGGGAAGGCGGCGCGGAGTCGGCGCTCGATCAGGCGCTGGCAGCGCACGTCCAGCTCCAGCTTGAGGTCGTGCTGCGAGGCGGCGTGGACGCGCTTGGGCGCGCGGCGATGGCGCCGCATCAACTCGCCCGCCGCCCGGGCGGCGTCCACGGCGGCGCTCAGGGCGCGGCGGAGGTCTTTCGGAGGTATCGGCGACACGCGGCGAGAAGGCTGCTTCGGAGCGGGCGGCGCGTCCAGCCCGGAGCCGGGGCGGTCCTCACCCCGGGCCGGAACCGGGCTGCATTAACGCCCGGGGGCCCGACCACGGGTTGATCGGGTGCTTCAGCGGCGAGGAACGGCGGGTCTTCGCCACGGCCGGGGAGCCCTGGCAGGAGCTGTTCCAGGGCGTGGCCCGGTGTCTCCCTGCGGACTTTCGGCTGGGCGGGCCGGGGCCGGGCGAGACCCGGCGCATCCGCGGCAAGATTCACCTGGTGCCCAACGAGGTACCGGCCCGGCTGTGCCGTTACGCGCGCGATTTCCCCGAGCATGTCCGGCGTTGACCGGGGGTTTTCCCGCTTGACCGAGCCCGGCCGCAAGTCTGCAATCGTGCGCGCCCCGCCGCGAGAGTCGTCCCGGGCCCCGCGCGGGCGGTAATTTCCAACTATGAACATGAATCGCCGCCAGTTTCTGCGCACCACCGCCGCCGCCGGTGCCGCTTGGGGAGCCGTGCCGCTGCTGGGTGAAGACGGTTTCGGCCACTACAAGACCGCGCTCATCGGCTGCGGATGGTGGGGCATGAACATCCTGGGCGAAGCCCTGCGCTACACCCCGCCACCGCCCGGGGGCAAAAAGTGCAAGGTGGTGGCGCTGTGCGACGTGGACCAGCGGCCTCTGAACGCGGCGCAGGACAAGGTGACCCAGCTCACCGGCGAGCGGCCGCGCATCTACCGCGACCACCGGGAGCTGTTGAGCGCCGAGAAACCCGAGATCGTGATCGTCGGCACGCCGGACCACTGGCACGCCCTGCAGACGATTGACGCCGTCCGGGCCGGCGCGCACGTGTACGTGGAGAAACCCATCTGCCACACCATCCGCGAGGGCCGGGCCATGGTGAACGCCGCGCGCAAGCACGGCCGCGTGGTGCAGGTGGGCTTTCACCGCCGGGTCTCGCCGCACAACGTCTCGGGCCTGAAATTCCTGCGCGAGGGCCGCGCGGGCAAGATCGGCGCGGTGAAGGCGTTTGTGCTCTACGACTGGGTCCGCGGCCCGGAAAAACCCACCCGCAACGAGGACGTGCCCAAGGGGCTGGACTGGGACCGCTGGTGCGGCCCGGCGCCGCTGCGCCCGTACAACAAGCTCATTCACCCGCGCGGCTTCCGGCAGTTCCTGGACTACGCCAACGGCACGCTCGGCGACTGGGGCGTGCATTGGATGGACCAAATCCTGTGGTGGACCGAGGAATTGTGGCCCCGGCGCGTCTCCTCCATCGGCGGCCGGCCCGTGCAAGGGCCGGCGGTGAATCTGCCGGACTACCAGACCACCGACGCCCCCGAGTACCAGGCAGCCACGTTCGAGTTCGAGTCCTTCACCGCCACCTGGGAGCACCGGCTCTTCGGCGGCAACCCGCACGAGCGGGGCGAAAACGTGGGCTGCTACTTTTACGGCACCGAGGGTGTGTTCCACATGGGCTGGCAGAGCGGCTGGACGTTTTACCCGCGCGACAAGAGCCAACCGGTGATCAGCGAGCCAGCGCAGTTGCACGAGCCGGACCAGCAGAACATCAAGGAACTGTGGGCCGACTTCATGGCGGCCATCCGCCACAATGCCCGGCCGGTCTGCGACATCGAGATCGCCCACCGCTCGACCGTGATGAGCCTGCTGGGGATGATCTCGCTCAAGACCGGCCGCTCGGTGCAGTGGGACGGCCGCCACGAGGTCATCGTGAACGACCCCTTTGCCAACGGCCTGCTGCGCCGCGAGTATCGCCCGGGCTACCAGTACCCCGAGGTGCTCTGAGTCCGGGGCGGCGCGCCCGGGCTAGTGCTCGGCAGGTTCCTCGGCGGCGGCACTGTCCGGCTCCGCCTCGATCTCGTCGCGCACGCGCCGGGGCAGGCGCGGTCGGATGAAGCCGTACAGGAGGTAGGCGGTAAAAATCACCGGCAGCACCAGCGGCAGGATTTTTCCCCGCAACACCAGCAGCAGCCCCAGGAACAACAGGGCGCCGACCAGCTTGGCGAACGGGCTGCGCGCGCGCAGGTGGAGCGCCTTGAAGGACGGATAGCGCACCTCGCTGATCATCATGAACGACAGAAACAGCATGATCACCGGCAGCGAGTACCGCCACAGACCGAAGCGCAGTTCCCGTTCGTCCCACCACATGATGAACAGCGTCAGCGAGGCCACCAGCCCCGCCGCGGCCGGAATGGGAAAGCCCACAAATTCCCCGCTCCCCCCGCCCCCCGCCTGGGCCAGGCAGTTGAAACGCGCCAGCCGCAACGCCCCGCAGATGAGGTAAACCGAGGCGATGAACCACCCGATCTCCTGGTGGTTCACAAACACGTCCTTCAGCACGATCCGGTGCACCAGAAACGCCGGCGCGACGCCGAACGAAAGCAGGTCCGCCAGCGAGTCGAACTCGCGCCCGAACGGGCTCTCCGCCCCGCCCCAGCGGGCCACCCGGCCGTCCAGCAGGTCGAAAATGCAGGCCAGCAGAATGAAGAACAGCGCCTCGCGGATTTTCGAGAAGTCCCCGCCCTCGAGGTTCGCCTCGACGATCCGGGTCAGCGCCACAAACCCGCAGACCAGGTTCCCGCCGGTCATCAGATTGGGCAGGAGATAAATCCGCAGCCGGGAAGGCTCGGCAGCCGGTTCGACGGGCGGTTTCATGCCCTCACCCCCGGCGGGCAACGATGGTCTCCCCGGCCCGCACCCGCGCGCCCGGCGGCACCACCACCCGGGCCGAAAGCGGCACCAGCAGTTCCACCCGCGAGCCGAACTGAATGAGACTGATGCGCGCGCCGCGGGCCACCACCTCGCCCACGGCCACCCACGGCACGATGCGGCGGGCGATCAGACCGGCGATCAGCCGCACCCCGACGCGTTCGCCGGGACACTCCGTGGACGCGAACCCCAGAAAGAGGTTCTCGTTGTGCTCGGCCGAATCGGTCCGCAGCGCGTTCACAAACTGCCCGCGCGTGTACCGGCTGAACGCCACCTCCCCCGCCACGGGCGCCCGCTGCACGTGCACGTCCAGAACGGACAGAAAGATCGAGACCCGCCGGCAGCGCCCATGGACAAACAACGGCTCCTCCACCTCGTCAATCAGGTCCACCCGTCCGTGCGCGGGGGCCACGATCGCGTCGGCCTCCGTCGGCACCCGGGCCTCCGGGTCGCGGAAGAAGTAAAAGCAGAACAGCCCGAAGACGACCCACAGCGCGATCAAACCGCTGGCGGCATAAACCACAAAGCGCCCCAGCCATTGGGCGAGCATCCCGCCAAACAGCAGCAGGAGCAGCAAGAACATGCTCCAATAGACCAGCCGAAAGGCGGCCTGCCGGGCGCGACCCGCGTTCTTCATGGGCTCATCCTACCCGGCGGGAGCGCCGGGAAAAGCCGGAAACCGCACCCCGTCTGCCGTGTCCGGGGCGGTTCACAGCGGCGCGGCCGGGACTTCCTCGATGGCCGCCTTGCTTTCCAGCAAATCGAGCACCTTCGCGTTGAGCAGTTGCTGGTGCAACTCGGCCAGTTCGCCGGACTCGCGCATCTGCTTGACCAGCTTCTCCGGCCGCTCGCGCCGCTGGGCGGCCAGGTACAGAATCTGGCGCGAGAGTTCCTCCTGGGTGACGGTGATTTTCTCCGCCTCGGCAATCCGGCGGAGCAGGAAGGTGATCTTGAGCCGGTCGCGGGCGCTGTGGCTGGCCGCCGAGTAAATCTCCTCCTTCTTGCTGTCAATGGCCTCCTTGGGCACGCCCCGGTCGGCATTGGCCTTGACGATGTCATACACCGCGCCGCGGGTCTCGGCCTCGAGGAGGGACTCGGGCAGGTCGAACTGCACCCGGCCCAGCAGCGTGGCCAGGAGCTGGTTGCGGGTGTCCCGTTTGATTTTGCTGCGCAGCTCGTTCTCCAGGTCCTGCCGCACGCCGGCGCGGAGCTTGTCGAGGTTCTCGGCCCCGTAGGCCCGGGCCAGCGCATCATCCACGGGCGGCAAACGCTTTTCTTTGACCAGGACAATCTCCACGTCGAACACCCCGATTTTCCCGGCCAGCTCGCGCGTCACAAAGTCCGCCGGAAAAGTCACCGTGACCGTGCGCCGCTCGCCCCGGGCCGCGCCCAGGAGCTGATCGGTGAAGCCCGGGATGAAATGCTCGGTCTGCATGTGCAGCCAGAATTCCTTCTGGGCGGCCAGGCCGCGGGCGGTGGGGGCCAGCTCGGTGATGGGCCGGCCTTCGCACGTGCCGGTGTAGTTGACCACGGCATAGTCGCCGGGCTGCAACGGCCGGTCCACTTCCACGAATTCCGCGCGTTGTTCCCGGAGCACGTCCAGCGCCCGGGCCACGTCCTCCTCGGTCACTTCCCGTTTTTCCCGCCGGACCGGCAGACCGGTGTAATCGGGCAACGCAAACTGGGGCTCCACCTCGATCGTGGCCGTGTAAACCATCGGCTGGCCCGGACCGAACTGGACCTCCTCGATCTGCGGCGTGGTCACCGGCGTCAACCGGTGTTCCTCGAGCGCCCGGCGGTAACTCTCGTTCAAGAGCTTGCGCCTGGCCTCCTCGGCGATCTGCTCGCCAAACTGTCGCTCGACCAGATGGGCGGGCGCCTTGCCCGGACGAAAGCCCGGAAGCCGCACCTGGCGGACGAATTCGGCGCGCGTCTCCGCCAGGGCGCGGTCCACGGCGGCCGCCTCGAGTTCCACCCGTACCAGCTTCTTGCACGGGCCAACGTCTTGGATGGTGGTGCTCACGTATTAAGACTCTGCGACTTCCCCTGGCGCGGGATGACTGCGCCGCGCACCCGGGCCGACCAGAAGCGCGACAGCGTAAAAACGCGGTTACCCCGCGTCAAGCACCGCGGCGGGTTGATCAAACATCACAGAGGTACGGTCGGCGTAAACCGGGGCAGACACTACACCGCTCTCCCAGCCGAAGGCCGGCGTGAACCACGCCCGTGACCCGACGCGCCTCACCCGTGGGGAGAAAGAGCCTGCGGAACGGAATCAGCCGGCCCGGGCCGGGCGCAGCGACAAGTGCCGGATGTGCGGCGATTCAGGCGCCCCTTCAGGCGCCCCAGGTGTAGGTCGCGGGGGCGACCTTCTTGATTTCCTTGATGGTCCGGCCGGTGGCGTTGAACCAGACGTAAATGCGTTGCGGTTTGAGGCCGAGCCGGCTCGCAATCTCGCGCACAGAGATGCCGGATTTGCCCGCGCCCTGGAGCAGGGCGATCACTTTTTCCTTGAGCATGCCGGGGGGCCGACGCCGTGCCGGCGCGGCCGCGGCAGCCGCCGGCTTGGCCGGCGCAGCCGATGGCGCCGCCTTGGGAGCCGGCCGGGCCGGGGACCTGACCCGTTTGGACCGGGCCGGCTTGGCGGGGGCCGGAGCCGACGCCGCCCCGAACGAAGAGAGTCGAGCGTCAATCTTCGCCACCCGCGCCAGTAGGGCTTCCTTCTCTTTGAGAAGTTGCGCCAGGACCTTGAGGTCAGCGGAGGTAAGTTGTGACAGATTCATGGTGCGACAACTTAACGTGCCCGAGCAAGGTGATGCAAGGTTTATTCAACTTGCTTCCCCCTCCAAGAAAGAGAACCCAAGACGACCAACCGTGCGGGCCAACCGCGCCCGGGCGGGCTCTGGTTTCACGACACTGGGCCTTCCGCGAAACGGCCGGCGCGCTCAAAACACCGGGGGCGCGTAGGTTTGGCCCCGATAGATGATCAGTCCGCCCGGGCCGCCGGGAACGCCGGCATTGAGGAGGTAGCCGGCGTCCAGCGCCTTGTCTATCCGGAGCCTGGACTCTTCCAGATGCGCGCGGGAATAGGCGTCCAGGCCGGAAGCCTCGAGGGCTTGGGCCAGCCGGCGGCTCAACTGCCGCAAGTGCATGAGGGCCAGGTTGGCAATGGGTTTGTGCGCGGCCACGCTCCACGCGCTGGGCATGCTCAGGTCTATGAGACGTTCGAGATACTCGCGTTGCAGGTTCCGCCGCAGGCTCGAGATCATCGGAGCCCGCTCGGTGTACTGGGCGGGCGGGCGGTCCAGCTCCGACCAGATTTCGCCCTCGATCGTGCGCAAGAGTTCGGGGAGGGTGATCAGGTCCTCGCCGCTCGGGGTCATGAGCTCGTTATCGTACACCCGCCCCAGCGTGCCGGGGTTCATGAGCCGGGTGAGCACCAGGGCCTGCACGCCGAGGATGCGGTCGTGAATCGGCCAGGTGGGGTCTTCAAAGATCACCTCCAGACTGTCCCACCACTTGTCCACGGTCATGCGCCGGAGCAGTTCGGGGGTCAATCCGTAAGCCTCGTCCCGGAAGGCGTGCTCGAGCACAAAGCGCAGGGCCTCGCGCTGGTCCTGCACGGGCACCACGGTGATGGGAGCGCGGTTGCCGGGGTCGCCCTTTTTGTCGCGGTTCACAAACGCCCCGCCCAGCCAGCCGGACATCATGGCCACCGCGCGGGTTTGCAGCCCGAGGGTCATTTCGTAGCCGTAGCGGGCGCGTGCCCAGCTCTGGCCTTCCTTGACAAACTTTTCGATCAGGCGCTCGCGGTGGAAGCGCGCCAGTTCCATTTGTTTGCGGGCGTAGGCCAGGGGGTTGGCCGCGAAGTCATAGCGGCGGGCCAACGGGTCCGGGCCCATGGTGTCTTCGTCGGTGGCATAGGTCAGCTCGGGTTGGGAGGCCTTGCTGAGGATGGTTTTGAGGGCTTCGGGTTTGTCCGCGAAGCTGTAGCCGTACTCGATGGCCCAGTAATCGTAGGGCCCGATTTCGATCATGCCGTAATCCCCCTGTTTTTCCCGGTCCTGCCAGTCGTAAATGTTGATGGGCAGATAGTCCATGACCGAGCCGGCGAAGGGCTTTTTGCCCTTGAACTCCGGGCTGTTGATCTGCTCGAGGGGGTAGATGCTGGAGGCGCGGAAGTTGTGCCGCAGGCCGAGGGTGTGGCCCACCTCGTGCGCCACCAGGTCCGCCACCAGCGGGCCGATGAACCACTCGGGCACGCCGTCCAACTGGGTGTCCTTGGGCTCCTCCTTCTTCGCCTCGTCCTTCTTCTCGCCGTCCTTCTTCTCGCCGTCGCCCTCGGCGGCCGCGAGCGTCTCGCGGACCAGGTCCAGCGTGGCGCGCATCACGGCCAGATCCAGCGCGCGGCAATCCGCGGCGCGGCACAGGCCGTTGAACTGGCTGGTGCGGCCGACCAGGCCGTCGAACTCGTTGCTCCCGGCCAGGGGCGCGCCGGCTTCCACCGCAGGATGCCCGCCGTAAAGCTGCGGGCCGCGCTGGAGGATTTGGGCCACGAGCAGGTCGCGGTTGGCCGGCGGCGCCAGGCGCACGCGCGGGTCCCACTGGGGCCGGGTTTGCAACCAGGCCAGGGCGGTGGGGCTCAGGCCCTCGAGGGCGAACTGCGGGATGGTCTCGTTGAACTGCCGCCAGTAGTGCCGAATCCAGCCGTCGGTCAGGATGATGTCCGCGTCGAGGATCTGCCCGGTCAACGGGTCCACCCGGCTGGGGCCGATGGCGGTGCCGACGTTGTTGTTGAGCCAGCGGATGAAATTGTAGCGCACGTCCTCGGGGTCCTTTTCCATGTGCGCCCCCGTGGCGGCGTCCTGGTAATAGACCTCGAGGGCGTTGGCGAGGCCGACCTTCTCGAAGGCCTTGTTCCACATCAGCACGCCCTCGCGCACCCAGCGGCGGTAGCGGATGGGCGTGGTGTGTTCGATGTAAAAGACGATCGGGTTCTTGGGCGGGCTGACCTTGAGGTTGGGATCGGCCTTCTCGAGGTGCCAGCGGTTGATGTAGCGCACCTTGCTCTCCTCCGCCTGGTACTTGCCCAGGTCGGTGAAAGCCGTGGTGAAATAGCCCACCCGCTCGTCAGCCGGGCGGGGCTTGTAGGCCGGGTTGGGCGCGATCTCACTGATCGAGTAATGCAGGGTCTTGAGCACGCCGTCGCGCATGGGCAGCTCGAAGGCCAGTTCGACGTTCGCCGGAAACGCCTTGGCAGTCTTGATCGTGGCCAGGGTTTTCCGCGCCCCCTGCACCATCGGACCGAAGAACTTCTCCGCCTCGCCCACCAGGAGGGCGTCCATGTCAATCACCGGCCCCCATCCGGGCACCAGCGCCAGGATGGGCACGTCCACGATGACCCGGTCGGTGAACAGCCGCTGCACGCTGGCCCTGGACTCGGCCTCGCCGGTCGAGCGCACGTCCAGGTTCGGTGCGCGCAACTCGAGGCGTTTGTCGTTGCGCACCCAGTACACGTACAGGTCGCCCGCCTGGAGCCCGGCGTAGCGTTCGCCGCTGGCCACGGTCAGAGCGATGAAGAACTTTTTCTGGGCGAACTTCTCCGGAAACACCGCCAGCATCTGGTGGTCTTTCCGGCGCACCCAGATTTGGAAGAGGCTCGGGGCCTTGTCGATGGTCGAGATCACCTGCTCGTAGTCCTTGAGCACCTCGGTGTGCGGCGGGAAATCCGGCTTGGGCGGCGCGGCGGCGTTGGTGGATTGCGGTGCGGCCGGCGGTGCCGGATCGGCCCCCTGCGCCCGCTCCATCACGAGGCAACCGGCCATCACCAAGCCGAGACAGCGAAACATCAAACGGGTCTGCATGAACCCCATCTTCTCCGTCCCGACCGGGGGACACGCAAGACGGAAAACGGGCTTTTGGGGAAACACCGGGGACATCGTGTCCCCGGCCGTGAAAATCCGGGCGACGCGCCCTCGGATTTCGGTAGGGCCGCGCTGCGACGCGGCCAGGGCGAGCAACGCCGGCGCAGCGGCGCCCGACCAGAAGGGCACCTCAGCGTTTCTGGCCAAGGCCGGGTTGGCCGGAGCGGACTTCCCGGTGAGCCGGAACGAAGGTTTCCAACCCGCAGCCCCTCGGCGCTGACCCGCGCCGACGATGGGGAAATCGGCGATACGGCAGGTCGGGGGAAGCGGCGCGAAGCCTCGGCAATCCAGGGAGTCGCGCCCGGAGCGCTCGTCCGCCGCCTTTGCCGTTGCGGCCGCGCGCGGGTTTGCCATAGTTCCCGCAGTTCGGACTGCCGCACAGCGGGAAGGGCGCGATTCGGCCGCCCGCGGCAGACCAACCTTCACGGGCCAGTGTAGCTCAGTGGCAGAGCAACGGTTTCGTAAACCGTAGGTCGTCGGTTCGACCCCGACCACTGGCTCCAGCCTCGCTTCACCGGCTCGTACCCGCCGCACCCGCACCCGCCGTACCCGCCGCCAGCGCCGCCCGCGCCGCCTCGTACACCCGTTGCAAGGGCACGCCCGCCGCCGCCGCCGCCGGCCGACACGACTCGTACTCGGGCGCCACCTGCACCACCCGGCCGTCCAGCCAGCCCCGCTTCACGGTCACCGGCCCGTACGCCGTGTCCACGGTGATGAAGTCGCGCCGCAACTTGCGCCGCTCGGCCCGCGTGCGTCGCACACCGAAGGCGCTGGTCTCGGTGAGCACCAGTGCGGTCAGGCGGTCCGCCTCCGCCTCCGCACACAACACGGTCAGCAACACCCCCGGGCGGCCCTTTTTCATCTGCACGGGGGTGTGAAACACGTCCAGCGCCCCCGCGGCCAGGAGCCGTTCGGCCGCGTGACCGAGGATTTCCGGCGCCACGTCGTCCAGGTTGGTCTCGAGCACCATCACCGCGTCGCTCTCCCAATCGTGCGCGGCGGGCGTGGCGGCGGTTTCGCCCCACAGCACGCGGAGCACGTTGGGGCGGGTGTGATTTTCGCGCGTGCCCAGGCCGTAGCCGACGCGTTCGAGGCGGAACTCGCTCAGCGGACCGAAGGTCTCGACCAGTTCCGCCAGCAACGCCGCGCCGGTGGGCGTGACCAGCTCGTGCGGCTCGGCGCACTGGCTCACCGTGACGCCGCGCGCGGCCAGGAGGGCCACCGTGGCCGGCGTGGGCACGGGAAACCGGCCATGCGCGCAACGCACCCAGCCGGTGCCCTCGACCACCGGCGAGGCCAGCACGCGCGGGCGGCCCAACTGCTCCAGTGCCAGACACGCCCCCACGATGTCCACGATCGAATCCACCGCGCCCACCTCGTGGAAGTGCACCCGCTCCGGGGGTTGGTCGTGGATGCGGCCCTCCGCCTCGGCCAGGCGCCGGAACACCGCCGTGGCCGTGGTCTTCACCCAGGGCGAAAGTGCGCTGCCGGCCAGCAGGTCCCGGATCGCGGCAAAGTCCCGCGCGCCGCCGGCCCCGTGGGCTTCCCCGGGCGCGTGGGCATGGGGATGATCGTGCGTGGGCCCGGACGCGGTCCCCGGTGCCGGTTCGGACCCCGCCGCGGCGGCGTGCGGGTGCGCGTGGGAATGCTCGGGGGCCCCCGGGGCTTCGAGATGGACCTCGAACTTGGTGCCGCTGATGCCGCCCCTCAACCCGCGCGTGGCGTGCAGGTGGTAACCGCCCACCCCCAGCCCGGCCAGGTCACGCTCCAGTCGGGCGAAATCCGCGCCCAGATCCAGCAGGGCGCCCACCAGCATGTCGCCGCTGATGCCGCTGAACAAATCCAGATAGAGCGTCTTCATCGGGTGGGCGAGGGCCGGCGCGGCGACCGCCGGGTTGCGGGGGCGGCGCGGGCCGGCGTGGCGGCGGCCGCGGCGG
>JBBIJZ010000085.1:0-6494 GCA_037445715.1 Verrucomicrobiales bacterium
CGCCCAGACGGCGTTGCGGCGGCGGAGGACGGAGGCGTCGGACTTCAACGCGGCCTCCAGCGCCGGCACGACCTCGGGGCCGCGCCGGGCGAGGGTGCGGAGGGCACGTTCGCGCACCGCGGGGCGGGCATCGTCCAGGAGGCGGGTCAGTTCGGCGGGCGAGAGGGTGGCCCAGGCCAGCTTGAGCCCGCGCGGGTCGTCGGGGCGGGGTTGGCCCGAGCGCCGGATGCGGTAGATGGCGCCCAGGACGTCGGGTTTGGGCAGTTGGGAGGTGGGACAACACAGTTTGTACCAGCCGCCGGTGTCAATGACCAGGAGGCTGCCGTCGGCGTCCTCCAGGACATCGGTCGGGTGAAAATCGGGATTGTCGGAGACCAGGAAGTCCGAGTTGGCGGCGGTGTAGGTGCCGCCGACCGGGGTGAGGACGTGGCGCATGACCTTGCGGAGGTTGAACAGGGTCGAAAACAGGTTGTCCCGGAACTCCGGGCCGAAAGCGCCGGATTCGTAGCGCATCAGCGCGCAGGCGGCGGCCGGGCCGAGCTCGACCAACGCGGGCAGCAGGTCGCCGGTCTTCTGCACGGCGTCGAGCACCCCGTGGGGCTTGGGGTACGCCCCGCCGTAGATGCAGTGCACGATGGCGTCGCGCCGGCCCGCCGCGGGGTGGTGGAAGAACGTGGTGATGAAGAAGAGTTCGCCCTCGGGCGACCAGGCCACCTCGACCGGATTGTCCATGCCGCCGCTCATGACCGCGTCCAGCGCGGAGTGGTCGGGCCGGGCCCGGAAGACATGGGCGGCGCTGTCGTCAATGGGACGGTAACCGGGCCGCGGGTAGGTCTGACGGGCAAAGGCGCCCTTGCACCAGTAAATCCAGCCGTCGGGGCCCAGGTACGGGCCGTGCAGGTCGTTGGCGCAGCCGGTGAGGGTCTTGCCCTGATGCCACTCGGTGCGGCGGTCGGCCACGCCGTCGCCGTCGGTGTCCTCGAGCTTCCAGATGCTGGGCGGGGCCCCGGTGTAAACCGCGCCGTCGAACCACAACACGCCCTCGGGAAACATCAGTCGGTCGGCGAACACGACCGAGCGGTCGAACCGGCCGTCGCCGTCGGTGTCCTCGAGCCGCACGATGCGGTGCGGTTTTTCCTCGAGCTGCTTTTCCACTTTGTCGTTCGAGCCGGCGGAATCGGCCACGTACAGCCGGCCCAGCTCGTCGAAGTCGGCCATCATCGGCCGCAAGACCAGCGGCGGGCCGGCGACCAGCTCGACCTCGAACCCGTCGGGCACGGTGATCGTCTGGCCGGGGAACTTGAATTCGGCGGCGGCCGCCGCGGGCAGGCCCCGGGCCGCGAGCAGCAGGGCGACCACAAGCCGCCACGGGAGCGCGAGGCGGGACGGAGAATTTCTTCCGGGCATAACGTGATTGGGCTAACTGGCGGACTTGATTACGCAGCTTTGCCGGGGCGGGCAAGCAATGTTTGCGGCCGGGAGAGCGGCACCGGCGCAGCGGCGCCCTACCGGGGGCGATTTCGGGACAACGTCCGTGAACCGGTCACCGGCTCAGGAGCGCGGCGTGACAAACGGTTCGGGGTCCTCTTCCGATTCGGCCAGCACCTCGTCCAGGCGCGGTGTCTGGGCGGCCTGGAGTTCCTGGAGCTTGACGCGCTCGGCCAGGAGCCGTTGTTCGAGCAAGCGGGCCGTGCGCGTAATCAGGTCCCGACCGAAGGCGGGGTCGCGCTCGACCAGCGCGCGCAGGCGCCCGGCGTCGAAGGCGATGATCTCGGTCGCGTCCACCGAGCGGGCGCTGTACTGCCACTGGTACGGCTCAAACAACCACGACCAACCCAGGGCTTCACCGGGGCCGAGCACCACGATGGTGGTCACCCCGGTGCCGGGCAAAAAGGCCTCGAGGGCGACGTGCCCGCGCTGGATCAGGTACAGGTGCGTGGCCGGGTGGCGCTCCTGAAAAATCAGGTCCCCCACCCCGTAATGTTCGAGGGTGGCCAGCGCGGCCAGTTGGGCGAGCTGTTCGGGCGAGGCGCCCTGCCAGAACGGATGACCAGTGACGAGCGTTTGCAGTGATTCCATGACGCGAAAGCGGTTGGGCGGGAAACGGCGTTTCCCGCGCGATGATCGTTGCTTCACTGCACCACCGTACGCGCCGGCAGGAAGAACGCCAAACGCGGCTTGGCCAATGTTTGGCTTTATTTGCGGCGGGGGCCGGGCCGCCGCGGCTCAGTCCAGGCCGGCGTTGCGCCGGGCGCGCGCGAGCACCTGACCCGCCACCGCCCGGGCGCGGGCGGCGCCGTCGCGGAGCACCTGGTGGACGTAATCCAGGTTGGCCGCCAACTCGGCGCGGCGACGACGGGCTTCGGCAAAGTAGTTCCAGTAGTGCTCGAAGAGGGCTTTCTTGAGGTCGCCGTAGCCCAGGCCGCCGGCGCGCAGGCGGGCCTCGAAATCCGCCGCCACCTCCGCCGGCGCGACCAGCTTGAGCAACTGGATGGCGAGGTTTTTGTCCGCGTCCGGCTTGGGTTCCTGCGGGGTGCGGCTGTCCATGACGATACACATGACCTTTTTGCGCAACACCTTCTCCTCGCCGAAAATCTCGATGGTGTTGCCGTAGCTCTTGCTCATCTTCTGGCCGTCGGTGCCGGGCACCACGGCGACCTCCTCACGGATTTGCGGCTCCGGCAGGACGAAGGTGGGGCCGTAGAGCTCGTTGAACTTGATGGCGATGTCGCGGGTGACCTCGACGTGCTGCTTCTGGTCGCGGCCCACCGGCACGAGGTTCGAGTCGTAGATGAGGATGTCGGCCGCCATCAGCACCGGGTAGGCGAACAGGCCGTGGTTGAAGGACAAGCCCTTGGCGACCTTGTCCTTGTAGCTGTGGCAGCGCTCGAGCAGGCCCATGGGCGTGACCGTGCTCAGCATCCAGGTCAGCTCGGCCACTTCGGGCACGTCGGACTGGCGGAAGAACACCGTCCGTGCCGGGTCCAACCCGCAGGCCAGGAAGTCCAGCGCCACGTCCAGGGTGTAACGCCGGCGCAGCTCCGGATCCGTCAGCGAGGTCATCGAATGCCAGTCGGCGATGAAGTAAAACGCCTCGCCCTGCGCCTGGAGCTCGATGGCCGGGCGCATCATGCCGAAGTAATTGCCCAGATGCAGCGCCCCGGAGGGTTGAATGCCTGACAGAATCCGCATGAAGCCAGCCTAGCAGGCGCGCCCGACCCCGCGCAATCGCGCGCCCACCACGGGACTTGCCTCGCCGCCGCCGGAGCGGTTACTTGGCCGGCATGGCCGCCACGCCAACCGCCTCCGTTGCCGCTGCGCCGCCCTACCCTCGCCTCCGCGCGCGTCGCCCGCGGTGGTGGATACCGGCGGCCTTCGCCGCCTGGGCCCTGACCTCCACAGCGGGCGAGCCGGCACCCGCGGACTGGATGACCCCTGCCGGTCGCCTGGCGTACTGGAATTTCGACGCCCCGCAATTCGCCACCACCGAGGGCGCGGTCCCGTTGACCCCCCCAACCCTGCCCACCGGGCCGGGCTGGGGCGGCCCGGCGCCCTTGTTTTCCACCAACTCCCCCCCTGCCCCGCTGACGTTTCGCGTCGCCACCGACCGCGGCCGGCCCCTCCTGGCCCCGGCGGGCGGCCTTCGTTTCCTCTACCGGCCAGGTTGGTCGAGCAACTCCCCGCAGAGCGGTCCCGGCTACGGGTGGGGCAAGGGCCCCGGCCGGTGGGCGCGCCTGATTGAAGTCGCCGACACCCGGTCCGACCCGCCCCGGCCGGTGTTGACCCTTTCGGTGGACCCGGCCGGCACCAACCTGGTGGTCCAGGGGCGGGCGCCCGGTGGGGGGTGGCGCACGGTCTATCAGGGCCGCCTCCAGTGGGTGCGACTCCAACCCGAACTGCGGCGGCGCGACGAACCCGAGCCCTGGCACGAGATCGCCTTCAGCTACACGCGGTCGAACTGCGTGCTGGTGGCCGACGGCCAACACCTCCAGGACTGGAGCACCGGCGCCTACCTCGGCCCGGGCGTGGACCTGGGCGCACCGCCGCCGGACCTCACGCTCACCCTGGGCTCGGACAGCGCAGGCGCCCAGCCCGCCGCCGGGGTGCTGGACGAAATCGAGACCTTCGACCGGTCCGTGGACCCGCCGGACCTGTACCACTTCCGTCAAGCCGCGGTGCTCACGGCCACGGTCACGCTGCGTCCGCCGGCGGTGACGTTGCGCTGGTTCGACCTGTCCGGCGCACCGGTCCCCGTCCGGCGTCGCGCCGTCGGCGAGCCGGCGTGGCTCACGCTCACCAACCGCTGCCCCGGGCCGACGTTCACCGACACCGACCCCGCCCTGGAACCGGGGCGCCTCTACGAGTACGAGGTCGGCCCGCGCTCCGCGCTGGTGAGCCTGGGGGCGCTGCTGCCGCTGCACCGGGGGCGGGTCCTCCTGCTGGTCGAGCAATCCGTGGCGCGCGGCCTGGCGGCTGAACTGGACCAGTTGGAGAGCGATCTGGCGGGGGACGGCTGGACGGTGGTGCGCCACACCGTGCCGCGCCATGACGACAACGCCTGGACGCGCCAGGCCATCAACCTCGAGTACGTCGAAAACCTCCAGCGCATCAAGCGCCTCATCCGCGCCGAATACGCCGCCGCGCCGACCACGACGCGCGCCGTGTTGCTCATCGGCCACGTCACCATCCCCTACTCCGGCGCGGGCAGCGAGGACGGCCATTTCGACATGGCCGGCGCCTGGCCGGCGGATGCCTGGTACGGCGACGTGGACGGTGAATGGTCCGACCGCCTGGTGGACAACGGCGCACGGGTCACCAACCCCATCCGCCGCAACCTCCCCGGCGACGGCAAGCTCGACGCCACCACCTTTCAGGCCCACATCACCTCCCCCGGCGGGAGCAATGGCCTGGAACTGGCCGTGGGCCGCGTGGACCTGGCCCGCCTGCCCGCCTTCCGCGGGCGGAGCGAACTCGAATTGCTGCGCCAGTACCTGCGCAAAAACCACCGCTACCGGTTCAAGGAACTGGCCTTCCCCGCCGCGGTGCGCGTGGGCTCGTACTTCTACAGCCCGTTCAGCCCGGTGGGCCGGGCGTTGAACGAAAACGCGCTGCTGCTGGCTTCGCGCCTGGACGGGCTGGGCATGCTCAGCCACGGCGACGCGTTCTCGCCCGGCTTCCCGTGCCGGTGGGCCGTGCAGGGCGGTTACGGCACCTACGACACGCTGCACAACAACCGCCAGGCCGCCGCTGACCAGGGCGTGACCCCGGTCACCACGGCCGACCTGGCCGGCGGACGCATCCGCCCCGCCGCCGCCTTTTACCTGCTCAAGGGCTCGTACTTCGGCGACTGGAACAACTACCAGGACGACCTGCTCCGCGCCCTGCTGGCCCTGCCGGACTCGGGTCTGGCGGCGTTTTGGACCTACGACACGCTCTGGCGCTTCGAGTCGCTGGGCGTGGGCGGCACGCTGGGGGAAGGCCTGGTCCGCACCGCGCGCGGCGGGGCCAGCACGCGCACCACGTTTCTGCTGGGCGACCCGACGTTGCGCGTCCTTATCACCGCGCCGCCGGGGCGCGCCACCGCCACGCGGCAGGGCCGCGCCGTGAACCTGCGCTGGGAGGCCTCGCCCGAGGCGGACGCGGGCTACCTGGTGCTGCGCTCGACCGCGGGTAATGCGGGGCCGTTTGACCTGCTCACGCCGACGCCGGTGGCGGGCCCCACGTTCACCGACACCCCGGCGCCGAGCGGGCGCAAGGTGTACCAGGTCCGCGCCGCCCAGCGCGTGGTCACCGGCTCCGGGGTGTTCACCAACCTGAGCCAGGCGGTGTTCGTGACCGTGAACTGAATCCGCCCCGCGGGCTTGCCAAGCCCGGCCGGGCAACCTACTAGCAGCCGATGCGCATTGTCGTGGCCGTCACCGGCGCCACCGGCGTCCTGTACACGCAGCGTCTGCTGGACCACCTCGATTCCCCCGAGCACGAGGTGCACCTGGTCTTCAGCCGCTACGCCCACCAGGTCATCGCCGAGGAACTGCCGGGCGGGTTACGGCTGCCGCCGGGCGCGGTCACCCACAACCTCAAGAGCATGAACGCGCCCTTCGCCAGCGGCTCGAACGCCTTCGACGCCATGGTCATCATCCCCTGCACGATGGGCACGCTGGGCCGCATCGCGCACGGGTTGAGCGAGGACCTGTTGTTGCGCGCCGCCGACGTGATGCTCAAGGAACGCAAGAAGCTGATCCTGGTGCCGCGCGAGACGCCGTTGAATCTTGTCCAGGTGCGCAACATGGAGTTGCTGCTGCTGGCCGGGGCCACGCTCCTGCCGGCCAACCCGTCCTTTTACGGCAACCCCCGCACGGTGATCGAGGTGGTGGACACGGTGGTGGCGCGCGTGCTCGACCACCTGGGCCTCCCGCACCGGCTCGGCCCCCGCTGGCGCGAGGAACCGGAGTGACCCCCCCGGTCGGGCGCTGCTGTGTCGGCGCCGCGCACCC
>JBBIJZ010000085.1:6594-19252 GCA_037445715.1 Verrucomicrobiales bacterium
GATTCCAGTAGCCACCGCGGTGAGGTGGTGCCCTCCTTCTGCTGGCTGACGCCGGCGGCTACCGGACCGGCTCAGGAAGCAGGGAGAACCTCGACCTCTCCCACCGGCTCCGGCTCGACCCACTTGCCGTGTTCCTTGATCAGGTCCACCAGCCGGTCCACCGCCTCGGCCTCGGGGATGTTGAACTTCACCGGCGTCTTGCCCACGTAGAGGTTCACTTTGCCCGGCGCGCCGCCCACGTAGCCGAAGTGCGCGTCGGCCATCTCGCCCGGGCCGTTCACGATGCAGCCCATGATGGCGATCTTCACGCCCTTGAGGTGGCTGGTGCGGGCCTTGATGCGAGCGGTGACGGTCTGGAGGTTGAACAGCGTGCGACCGCAGCTCGGGCAGGCCACGTAGTCGGTCTTGAACGACCGCACGCCGGCCGCCTGGAGGATGTTGTAGGCCAGGCGCAGGGACTGCCCGGCGCCGGGCTCGCCGCGCACCAGGATGGCGTCGCCGAGGCCATCGGCCAGAAGAGTGCCAAGAACCACGCTGGCCTGGAGCAGGGCCAGGTTGGGCGGCAGGGCGGGCTCCTCCGGTCGTAGGCAATCCTTGAGAAGAATCGGGTTGCGCCGGCCCGCCTGGTGGAGTCGCGCGGCCAGCAAGCGGAAGGCGGCAATCGCCGGCAGGTCCAGGCCGTCGCGCACGGTGACCAGTTGGGCGTCGGTGCGGAGCGTGGCGGGGGAAAGTTCCTGCCGCGGGTCCAGTTCCACCACCTCGAGGTCTTCGTACACCGCCTCGGGCCGCACGTCGTCGCGCGGACGAAGTTTGGGCGCGACCCGCTCGAAGACGGCGCGGGGGACCACCACCCGCACCGGCTCCTCGCCGCCGCAGGGCACGCCGGGCGCCAGGGCGATGACCGGCGTGGGTCGGCGCTGGAAGCTGAACGGGTCAAACGGCAGCGGCAATTCCGGCACAGGTTGGTGGTTGGCCAGCCGCGGCGCCAGCCGGATCAGGTCCTCGCAGACCGGAATTTCGTGGGGCGAGTCCTCGGTGAGGCTCACGCGAATGGTGTCGCCCAGGCCGTCCACCAGCAACGAGCCGATGCCGATGGCGGACTTGATGCGGCCGTCCTCGCCTTCGCCGGCCTCGGTCACGCCCAGGTGCAAGGGGTAGTTCCAGTCCGGGCCCAGTTCGGCGAGCCGGGCGGCCAGCAGGCGGTAGCTCCGGATCATCACCTTCGGGTTGCTGGCCTTCATCGAGAAGACCAGTTGGTGGAAGTCGTGCTGCCGGCAGATGCGGGCGAACTCGAGGGCGCTTTCCACCATGCCCAGCGGGGTGTCGCCGTAGCGATTGAGGATGCGGTCGGAGAGCGAGCCGTGGTTGGTGCCGATGCGCAGGGCGCGGCCGCGCTCCTTGCACTGGAGCACCAGCGGGGTGAAGCGGGCCTCGACCCGCGCCAGCTCGGCGGCGTATTGCTCGTCCGTGTACTCCTTGACGACGAATTTCTTGCTGTCGGCGTAGTTGCCGGGGTTGACGCGGACCTTTTCGACCCACTTGACGGCCTCGAGGGCGGCCTCGGGCTTGAAGTGGATGTCCGCCACCAGCGGCACGTGGCAGCCGCGCCGGCGCAGTTCGCGGGCGATGTGTTCGAGGTTGGCGGCGTCCTTCACCGTGGGGGCGGTGATGCGCACCACCTGGCAGCCCGCCTCGACCAGCGCCAGCGTCTCGCGCACGCAGGCCGCGGTGTCCATGGTGTCGCAGGTGATCATGGACTGCTTCACCACCGGGTGGTCGCCCCCGATGATGACGCCGCCGCGGGCGGGGTCGCCCACCACGACTTCCCGGGTGGAGCGGCGGCGGTGGCGGTAGATCGAGTCGCAGTACTTCATGGGCGGGCGGGGGCCGGCGCGGGCGGGGGCTCGGCCGGGCGCGGGGTGGCCGGTTCGACCTGCTGCACCCGGGTTTCGCGGGAGAACAGCAGGCGGAACAGGGGCATGCGTTTGAGGTCGAAAAAGGTCACATAGAGCATGAAGGACAGCAGCAGCACGGCAAAGCCGGTGGTGGTGTACTCGACCACCCGCCGGCTCAGGGGCCGCCCCCAGACCCACTCGAACAGGGCCATGAGGATGTGCCCGCCGTCGAGCACGGGGATGGGCAGCAGGTTGAGGATGGCCAGGTTGAGGTTGAGCAGGACCAGGAAGTTCAGGGCCAGCCGGTAGTCAATGGACACCTGCGCGGCCAGGAAAGCGAAGATGCCCACCGGGCCGGAGAGGTCCTTGGCGCCGACGCCGGTCTCCTTCGAGTGCCACAGCGCGCCCAGGGTGCCGAGGGTGCGCTGCCACACGTCGCGGAAATTTTCCCACGGCGTGGGGCCGGGGCGGCGCACCTGGTACACCACGCGGTCGCTGCCCCCAATTTCCGCGCCGATGAATCCCTTGCCGGTGGCGGGGTTCAGCCGCGGGGTGATGGTCAGCTTGAGCTCCTGGTCGCCGCGCTTGATCACCAGCTCGGTCTCCTGCCCCGGCCGCTGCTGGATCAACTTGATGAACTGTTCCCGGCCCGCGATGGGCACGCCGGCAAACGCCACCACCACGTCGCCGGGCTGCAGCCCCACCGACTGTGCCGCGCTGCCCTCGATCACGCCGCGCACCACCGGATGGTCCTCCGGCTCCAGGTTGAGCATTTTCAGGCCCAGGGTGGGATTGATTCCCGCGGTCAGGTTCACCGTCTGGCGGCGGCCGTCCCGTTCGAGCGTCACGGCGAAGACGTTCGTGCGAGAGAACATCACCGCCTCGGCCACCGCCTCCCACGAGTCCACCGGCTTGTCGTTGATCGCCACGATGCGGTCCCCGGGCCGCACCCCCGCGGCGTATTCCGGCGACTCCGCCGCCACCGGGCCGACGATGGCCGGGTTCACCGGCACCGGCAGGCCGGTGAAAAAAACCACCGTGGCCACCAGGAAGGCAAAGACCACGTTCATCAGCGGCCCGGCGAAGGCCACCAGAATCTTGGACAATGGCGACACCGGCGGCAGCGGGGCGCCGCCCTCCTTGCTCCCGCCTTCGAGGGCCTCCGCGGTGAGCATCTGCGGCAGTTTCACAAACCCCCCGGCCGGAATCCACCGCACCGAGTACTCGATGCCGTCCCGCACCCGGCTCCACACGCGCGGCCCGAAGCCGATGGCGAAGGCCTCGACCTTCAGGCCCCGGCGGCGGGCCACCCAGAAATGCCCCAGCTCGTGGACAAACACCGAGGCGCCGAACATCAACACCACGGCGGCGGCCACGTACACCCACAACAAGAAATCCTGCATGACAGAAAAGCGTGCCTGGACGGCACGCGAGGCAGTTTAGAACCCGCCCCCGCGCCCTGCAACCCCGGCCCGCACCGCCCGTCTCACCGCCGCCGATGGTACGTCTCGAGCCCGTACCGGGTGCGGACCAGGCGGTCTGCCGCGGCCAGCAGTTCGGCCGGCGGCGTCCAATCCTCCCAGCGTACCCCCCATTGCCCGGCGGCGTGCGCGCAGAAAGCGGTTTCCCAGGCCGCCCGGTCCAGCCCGGCCGGTGGCTGCACCGAACCCTGGATCAACAAGCCCTCCCGCGTGCGCCGCTGGGCGGCGCCAGCAATCTTGGCCCCCGCCCAGAGCACGTCGAACTGCTCCGCGCGCTGGAAACAATGCGTGGGCGGGCCGCTGGCCGGGTCGGGCGCCAGGCGCACTTCCAGGCCCAGCGCGGCCAGTGCGGCCCGCAGCCAGGTGTGAAGCCGCTGGTAGCTGGCCCGCGCGCGCAGGGCGTACCACGGGTGCGCGGGCGGGAACACCAGCGTGTAGGTCCAGTCCGCGTCATGCGGCACCACCCCGCCACCGGTGGGCCGGCGAACCAGCGGCCGCAACGGGGTCAACCGCTCCGCCTCCGCGTAGCGCTGCGTGTAACCGAAACTCGCCGCGGGTACCGCCCAGGCGTAAAAACGCAAAACGGGCCGGCCGAGGCCCGGCGCGGCCTCGAGCAGGGCGTGGTCCAGCGCCATGTTGAAGGCCGGGTCGCCCGGACCGGTGCGCAGCCGCAGCCACGTCTCGGCGCGGGGCGGCGACCCGGTCGGTGGGGGCGCGGGTTCGAGCATGTCACTTCACGCCGCGGCGCGGGCAGAGGTGGGCGATTTCGCAACCGGCACAATCGGGCTTGCGGGCGAAGCAACGGCGCCGGCCGTGCCAGATGAGCCAGTGGCTGAACAGGGTCCACAGTTCGCGCGGCACCAGGGGCATCAGGTCCTGTTCGATCTTGAGCGGGTCGCGCTGGCGGGTGAGGTCCAGGCGCTGCGCCAGGCGGGCGACGTGGGTGTCCACCACCAGGCCTTCGTTCAGCCCGAAGGCGTTTCCAAGCACGACATTGGCCGTCTTGCGGCCCACGCCGGGCAGTTGGGTCAGGGCCTCGAGCGAGCGCGGCACCTCGCCGCCGTGGCGCTCGACCAGGGCGCGGCAGCAGCCTTGCAGACTGCGGGCCTTGTTGCGGTAAAAGCCGGTGGACTTGATGGCCTGCTCCAGCTCGCCCGGCGGCGCGTTCGCGTAGTCGGCGGCGGTGCGGTAGCGGCGGAACAGATCGGCGGTGACCTGGTTCACGCGCCGGTCGGTGCACTGGGCCGAGAGGATGGTCGCCACCAGCAGCTCGAGGGGGTTCGAGTAGTTCAGCTCGCAATGCGCGTCCGGGTAGGTGCGCCGGAGCGCCTCGAGGAGCGCGGCCACGCGGCGGGCTTTGGCGGCGGCGGTTTCGCGGGGCATGCCGAACGGGAAGGCCGAAGTCGAAGGTCAAGGCTCGGCGTACAGGCCGAACTCGGCCAGCGCCGGGCAGGCCGCCGCCCGGGTGATCCGCAGCCGGACGCGGTCGGTGGTGATCTTCTGCGGCAGGCGGACCAGGCGCCGGTTGCCGATGCTCGTGGCGCTGGCGAACTCGACCCACGCGCCGTCCAGCCAGCGGTCCAGGGCCAGGGCCTCGATTCGCTGGCCCAGCGGCAGATGCTCACGCAGGTCCACCACGTTGAACGAGACCGGCCGGGGCAGGTGCACTTCGAGGGCGGGGGTGAGCACCGCATCGGGCGTGGCCCAGTAGGTGGCGCGGTCGCCGTCCAGGAGGTGTTGCGGTCCGTACCGTTCCGGCGTGGGGCGCACGGCGCTGGCGCGCAGCGTGGCGCCGGCGGCCAGATTCGTGGCGAAGGTGGCGTCCAGAATGCGCCGGAACTCGCGCAGCGCGGCCAGGTCATTCTCGTGGATGCGCCCGCGACGGTCCGGCGGGATGTTCAGGTTCAGGCAACAGCCGCGGCCGACCGAGGCGTAGTAGATGTCGAGCAGTTGGGCCGGGGTTTTGACCTTGCTGTCCTCGGCCGGGTGGTAGAACCAGCCGGGGCGGATGCTCACGTCACACTCGGCGGGCACCCAGGCGGTGCCGGGGCGCTCGCCGTTTTCCAGGCCGCGGCTGGAGCCGCCGGGGTAGCGGCCGGGCGCGGTGAGGTCGAGCGTGGCCCAGCAGGGGTCGCCGGCGTGGCCGCGCTCGTTGCCGATCCAGCGGAAGTCCGGGCCGGCGTCGCTGAACATGCAGGCCCAGGGCTGGAGTGCGCGGACGATCTGCCAGGTGTTGGGCCAGTCGTAATAGGTGCGGTTGTCAATGCGCCGCCGCTCGCGCGCGCCGCCGTAAAAGCCGTCGCCGCCGTTGGCGCCGTCGAACCAGACCGTGAACAGCTCACCGTAGCCGGTGAGCAGCTCGCGAAGCTGGTTCCGGTAATAGGTCAGGTAGGCCGGCCGGCCGTACTCGGGGTGGTTGCGGTCCCAGGGCGAGAGGTACACGCCGAAGCGCAGGCCGTGTCGCCGACAGGCGTCGCTGATCTCGCGCACCACGTCGCCGCGACCGTTTTTCCACGGCGAGTTTTTCACCGAGTGCTCGGTGTAGCGGCTGGGCCACAGGCAGAAGCCGTCGTGGTGTTTGGCGGTGAGGATGAGCCCGGCCATGCCGGCGTCGCGGGCGGCGCGGACGATCTGGTCGGCGTCGAAATCGGTGGGGTTGAAGACGGCGGGGCTTTCGTCGCCGTAGCCCCATTCCTTGTCGGTGAAGGTGTTCACGGTGAAGTGCAGGAAGCCGTAGAACTCCAGGGCGTGCCAGCGCAACTGGCGGTCGCTGGGCAGCGGCCCGTAGGGAGCGGGCGGCGGGGCGGGCGGGGCGCTGTTGAGGGAGATGCAGCCGCTGGTCAATGCGGCGGCGGCGGCCAGGGCGAGGACAAGGCGACGCTTGAACATGCCGCGAGCCTACGGGAAGCCGGCGGGGGCTTCAATGGTCGCGGCGGGGCCGGAGTCGCGCGGATGCGCGCCAGGTTCCGCTGGCACGTCCCGGTCGTCCAATCACCAGGTTTGGGTTCAGCGGTGGCTTGAAAAGTGATCTTCCCTGCGGAACCCTGCGCCCGCACTGCCAAGTTGACCACCCTGGCCGAAGCCCTCGAGGAAGTTCAATGAACCGCGCCGCGATTCGCCCCATCACCGAGGCCATTCCCGCGGCCCGCCAGGACGACGCCCGGCACTATGGCGTCCATCCCTATTTCACGCGGCGGCCGGCCAACGTAATGCGTGCCTACCTGGAACGCTATTCCCTGCCGGGGGACGTGGTCCTGGACCCCTTCGGGGGCAGCGGGGTCATTCCGATCGAGGCATTCCTGCTGGGGCGGAAAGCCATTCACAACGACCTGAACCCCTTTGCCAACTTCATCGCGCGAAACGTCGCCGATACCACGCTGCCCTCCGTCATCCCCCTGCGCGAGGCCTTCGAACGGGTCCGCGCGGCCTGTGCCGGACCGCTCCAGGAAATCGAGCACAGCGAGGCGGCGGCGCAGCGGTGGTTGGGACGGCTGCCATTGCCGGCGAACATCCGCCTGCCGAAAACCTCGGACGCCGAGTATTTTTTCGACCTCTTCACTCCCCGCCAGCTCGCCGGGCTGGCCCTGATCAAGCAGGCCATCGAAACCGCGGCCACCGGCGTCGTGCGGGACTTGCTGCTGCTGGCCTGGTCCGCCTCGGTAGCCAAGCTCAACAAGACCTTCCTCTCCGCCCGGGGCCGGGCCGCCAGCCGGGGCGGTTCCAGCATCTTCAGCCTGTACCGTTACAAGGTGGCGAGCCGGTGCGTCGAGCTTCCCATCTGGGCGACATTCCAGGGACGTTTTGCAAACGTGCTCGCGGCCAAGAAGGAAGTTTTGCACTGGCGGGATTACCACTTCCGGCGGTCGGGCGGCACGCGTTCGCTGGACAGCACCCGGGATTTTCAAGTCCTGGCCTGCGATGCGGCCTCGCTGGACGCGGTGATCCCGCCGGCCAGCGTGGACTACATCCTGACCGACCCGCCCTACGGGGGCTACATCAGCTACCTGGACCTTTCCATCCTGTGGAACCACTGGCTGGGCTTCCCGGTGCCCGAGGAAACGCGGGCGCGCGAGGCCATCGTCGGCGGCGAATACGGTCACTCGGAAGCCCATTATCGGGACCGTCTGGCGCGGAGCATCGCGACCTGCCTCCGCCTGCTCCGACCGGACCGCTGGTTTTCCGTGATTTTCCAGCACTGGGACACCCGTTACTTCGCCACCATCCTGGAAACGGCCACCGCCTGCGGGGCGGAGCTACGGGCCGCCATTACCCAAACGGGCGACGTCATCTGGTCCATGCACAAGAAAAAGCATTCGGCCAGCGTCCTGGCGGGCGAGTTCATGCTGACCTTTTACAAGCCCGCCCACGCCCCGTCCCCGCCGGCAGAGATCCCCGCGTCTTCCACCTCCTCCCCGGAGCAGGTGCTGAGCGAGGTCTTCGACACGTGCCTGTCGGAGGGTCAGGAGCGTTTCACCAGTGAAGCGCTCTTCAACCGGTTGGTACTGGAACTGTGGCGCCGTCGCGCGCTGGGCTGCCTGAACGTGGACCGCCGGCTGTTTGCCGAGCAACTCCAACGCCGCGGCTGGAGCTACAACCCCCGCACTCACCAGTGGTCGCGAGGGGCATCCGCCGGAACCCACAGCCGCATGGCGAGGGGTTGTTTGCCGGGTTGCGTTGAGGTCGCCGGGCATCGGTGGCCCCCGAGGCGCACTTGCTCGCCGCCCGTCTGGACAGTGCGGGCCCGGGAACAGCCAGGGCTTCTCGGCAACTGTGCGGCTCAATCTGCGGGCGGGGTCTGCCTGCCGAAAAACCCGGACGCGGTGTTTTCTTCAACCTGTTCACGCGGGGGCAACTGGCAGTCCTGGCATTGCCAAGCGACCTTCGAAGCGGCCGCGACCGGCGTGGCGCGCAAAGAATGCGGCACCTTTGGCGGACCGCCGGGAACGGGCGGTTCAACGCCGGCACCGCGGCGGGTCTGGCCACCCCGGCAACCACGCGCCAGCCCGGACCGGGTGCAACGGGCTCCCCGTGCGCGGAACTGGCGCCGTACGCGGCGCCGGCTTTTTCGGACGCGCCTCCCGCGACTCCACCCGGTCCGCTCGTGTTTGCCCGCCCGTCATGCTCCCCGGGCGTGGCGCGCCATCAGCGGGACCGGACGCCCCAGACTTCCTCCAGCACGGCGAACATGGCCGGGTCGTGCGCCCGCACCTCGGCGCGGACGAAGGGGTAAAAATCGTTCGTGCCAAAGAACGCCTCGGTCAGTTCGGCGAAGTATTCCTTGGCGTTTTGCAGGGCGTAGGCCCGGCCGGTGCGGCCGTCGGCGCGCAGGACCGCTTCGTAGCTGTTGCCCGCCACCGCCTGCTCGAAGCAACGGCGGATGCCGGCATGGTCGTGGCCCAGGACGCGGTGATGGTAACCGTGGGCCAGTTCGTGCAGGACCATCCAGGGCTGGTCCCGCGTCCAGCGCAGGAAGTTTTCCGCGTTGGCCACCTCCACCGCGCCGGCTTTGTCCGGGTTCATGTCGTGCTCGCGCAGCCAGTCGGGCGACTCGTGGTAGCACATGCACGGATGGCGCGGGTGGGCCAGCTCGACCCAGATGGGGATTTGGCGCAGCCGGGCCAGGGCCTCGGCCGGGACCACGCGGGTGATTTGCCAGAGCTGAACTTCGAGCAGCTTCAGGGTCTGCTCGGCGAGGTTCGTGCGGGCCAGGAGTTTTTCGTGGACGAGCACGCGCCAGCCTTCGATCTGGCGCTCGCGGTAGGCCTCGACGGGGTCCCAACGCGGTGTGGCCGGCGGTGGGGACGAGGGCGGTTCAGCCGCCAGAACCTCCGAGGCCAAGGCCGCCAGGGCCAGGGCCGCCAGGAAACCCGGCCCCGCGCCGATCGCGGCCAGGAAGTGGGCCCCCCCGCGCGCCACGACGCCTCCTACACGGCCGACGCCACCAGGTCGCCAACTTCGCGCGTGCCGTAGCCCATGCGGCCGGCGGCCAGGCTCTTGAGTTTTTCGCGCACCACGCGGATGACGGCATTTTCGATGGCCGCGGCCAGGTCGGTTTCGCCGAGGAAGTCCATCATCATGGCGCCGGCGCAGATGGCGGCCAGGGGGTTGATGACGTTCTGGCCGGTGTATTTGGGGGCGCTGCCGCCGATGGGCTCGAACATCGAGGTGCCCTGGGGATTGAGGTTGCCGCCGGCGGCGATGCCCATGCCGCCCTGGATCATCGCGCCCAGGTCGGTGATGATGTCGCCGAACATGTTGTCGGTGACGATCACGTCGAACCACTCCGGGTTCTTGACGAACCACATGGTGGTGGCGTCCACGTGGGCGTAGTCGCGTTTGATGTCCGGATAATCCTTCTGGCCGATCTCGTGGAAGGCGCGTTCCCACAGGTCAAAGGCGTAGGTGAGCACGTTGGTCTTGCCGCAGAGGGTGAGTTGCGCCTTCAGACCGGCGGCGACCTCCTCGGGCTTCAACCCCCGCCAGGGCCGGCCGCCGCGGCGTTTGCGGGCGTAGTCGAAGGCAAAGCGCAGGCAGCGCTCGACCCCGCGGCGGGTGTTCACGCTTTCCTGCACGGCGACCTCGTGGGGCGTGCCCTTGAAGACGAACCCGCCCGCCCCGGTGTAGAGGCCCTCGTTGTTCTCCCGCACCACCACGAAATCAATGTCCTCGGGCTGCTTGTCCTTGAGCGGGCAGAAGCGCGCGTCGTAAAGCCGCACCGGCCGCAGGTTGATGTATTGCTCCAGCTCGAAGCGCAGGCGGAGCAGAATGCCCTTTTCGAGGATGCCGGGTTTGACCTGGGGATGGCCGATGGCGCCCAGCAAGATGGCCGGGAACTGCCGCAGCTCGGCCACGGCACTGTCCGGCAACACCTCGCCGGTGCGCAGGTAACGCTCGCCCCCGAAATCGTAGTGGGTGGGGTTGAGTTTGAGGTGGAACTTGGCAGCGGCGGCGTCAAGCACCTTGAGGGCCTCGCGCACCACCTCGGGGCCGGTGCCGTCGCCGCCGATGACTGCGATGTCGTAGCTTTTCATGCGTGAAGGACTGTCTTCCGGCCGGGCCGGAAAGCGCGGATGCTAGGGATTTCGCGCCGCGGAACAACTGGATTTCCCGGCCTCCGGCAAAGGGCGTGGACAAGCCGCCGCTTCGCGCGCAGATTTCCCGCGCCGTATCCATGAGCACGCCCGCCTCCCCGGAAGACGCCCGCGCCTTTGCCCGGCGCGTACTGGCCCTGGTGCGCAAACTCTACCCGGATCAACCCGCCGCCCTGGGCGAGGACGGCGAGACCCTGCGCCTGGGCTCGGCCCAGTTCGGCCTGAGCAACCTGGCCGCCAAGTTCCGCCAGGCCGGCGGCGGCGCGGCCACACTGCGGCGCCTGGTCAAGGCGCACTTCGACCAGTTGCTGCGCGACGCGGCGACACTGGTGGGCACCATCTCCTGGGGCGAGGCCAAGCCCATCCTCCTGCCCCAGCTCATGCCCGCGTCGTTCCTCGAACAACTGCCGCTGGCCGAGCGGCTCTTTGCCCCGGAGGTGCGCATCGGCCTGGTGATTGACGCCCCCAGCGGCTACCGCTACGTGCGCCGGGATGAACTGGACGGCTGGGGCCTGCACCTGGACCAGGTCCTGGCCGTGGCTCTGGACAACCTCACCACCCGCTCCGCCGGCCTCCCCATCCACGCCGGCACCGGCGCCGACCGCGTGCTGATGCTGGCTACGGGCGACGGCTACGACGCCGCGCGCATACTGCTGCCGTGCTGGCGCACCCTGGCCGGGGAACACCTGGGCGTGCCGTTCCGCTTCGGCATCCCCAATCGCGACTTCCTCATTTGCTGGTCGGCCGACTCGACCGCCGGCACCCAGGCCGCCTTTCGCGCCCGGATTGCCGAGGACTTCGGGCGCCAGCCCTACCCGCTGAGCCCGCTGACCTTCGAGATGAACAGCGAGGGCAACGTGCGCCCGCTGCCCTGAACCACCGGCCGGGGCGGTCCTTCGCCCGGCGACCCGTCGGACCCCGCCGCGCGCCCGGCACCCCGCAGAACCTTGCTGCGCGCGCGGCCGGTTCCTGCTTTAACCGGCGGCGCGATGTTCGAACTGCTCAAGACCGACCCCGGCTCCAAGGCACGCCTGGGCCGGCTCACCACCGCCCGCGGCGTGGTGGACACCCCGGCCTACATGCCGGTGGGCACCCAGGCCACGGTCAAGGCCCTGGACCCCCGCGAGCTGGTCGAGATGGGCGCGCAAATCATCCTCGGCAACGCCTACCACCTCTACATCCGGCCCGGGCTGGACATCCTCCGCGCGGCGGGCGGGCTGCACCGCTTCATGGCCTGGCCCCACCCCATTCTCACCGACAGCGGCGGCTTCCAGGTCTTCAGCCTGGCCAAGATTCGCAAGGTCCGCGCCCACGGGGTCGAGTTCCGCTCGCACGTGGACGGTTCGCCCCTGTTCCTGGGCCCAAAAGAGGCCATGGAAATTCAGCGCGTGCTCGGCTCGGACATTGCCATGACCTTCGACGAATGCCCGCCCCACGACGCCCCGCCGCGCGCGTTGCACCTGGCGGTCGAGCGCACCCTCCGCTGGGCGCGCGAGTGCCGCGAGCAACCCCGCGCCCCCGGCCAGCAGGTCTTCGGCATCGTCCAGGGCGGGGGCGACCCCGCCCTGCGCGCGCACTGCGCGCGGGAACTGGTGGCGCTGGACTTCGACGGCTACGCCATCGGCGGGGTGAGCGTGGGCGAGCCCGAACCGGAGATGATGCGCGCGGTCGAAATCACCGAGCCGCACCTCCCCGTCCACAAGGCCCGGTACGCCATGGGCCTGGGCACCCCGGCGCAAATGGTCGAACTGGTCGCCCGCGGGGTGGACCTCTTCGACTGCGTGCTGCCCACGCGCGTGGCCCGCAACGGCACCGCCTTCACCCGGCGCGGCACCTTCGCCATCAAGGGCGGGGCGGTGAAGGCGGAGTTCCGGCCCATCGAGGAGGGCTGTGAATGCTACGCCTGTCGGCACTTCACCCGCGCCTACATCCGGCACCTGCTCAACGTAAACGAAATCCTGGGCCTGCGGCTGGTGAGCCTCCACAACACCCACTTCTACCTCCAGGTCATGCGCGAGGTGCGGGCGGCCCTGGCGGCGGGCACCTTCGCCGAGTACCGGCGTCGGTTTGCCGCCACCTACGTGCCCACCCGCCGCGTCCTGGCCGCGCGGGCGCTGGCGGCGGAGTAGGCCCTCAACGGCCGGCACCCGCCCCCTGCCCCGGCGCCGCCGGTGCGCCGGCCGGTTCAGGG
>JBBIJZ010000086.1:0-19032 GCA_037445715.1 Verrucomicrobiales bacterium
GCCGCCCACGGCCCGGCGCAGACGCGCGGCCAGTGCCTCCCGGGCCAGCCGCACGCGGGCGCAGCGGCCGATGAGGGTGCCGCGGCACTCGAAGAACGGTTCGGCGCGCGGCCAGCCGAGCGCCGCGCCCAGTTGCGCGTTGTTGCCCAGGCGCGGGTGGGCATCCAAGGGCAGATGCGCGCTGTACACCGCCAGGTCGCCCTCGAACAGCCGGCGCATCAGGCGGTGCGTGGACCCGGTCCAGGGCACGCGCGGGGTCCAGAACAGCCCGTGATGCACCACGAGCAGGTCGGCCCCGGCGGCCAGGGCCAGCTCGACCGTGGCCGGGCTGGCATCCACGGCGGCGGCGAGCCGGCGCACGCGACCGCGGTTGGCGACCTGCAGGCCGTTGTGGGCGCCGTCCCAGTCGCGGAAAGCCTCCGGGCGCAAGAGGCGGTCACATTCGCGGACGATTTGGGCCAGCGGTACGGACATGCGCCCAGTGGACGTCGCCGCCCGGCGCGGAGCAAGCCCGCGGCGCGCGGTGCGGAGGCGCGCGGCCGGCGCAGGACCCCCGCACAGCCGGAGGTTGAATTCAGGTTGCGGCTTCCTATAGTCCGCCCCACGAATCGGAGCATGAGCGAAAATTCCGCAGACAGCGGCCCGTGGGACGTGGCAGCGGCGCGGGCCCTGTACAACATTGACCGCTGGGGCGCGGGGTACTTTGACATCAACGAGGAGGGGCACGTCATCGTGAAGCCCCTGCAGGAGGCCGGCGCGGTGGTGGACCTGACCGACGTGGTGGAGGAGGCGCGCGGGCGCGGGCTGCGCTTCCCGCTGCTGGTGCGTTTCCAGGACATCCTCCGGCACCGGGTCGAGGCCGTGAACCGCGCGTTCCGCACAGCCATCGCCGAGTGCGGTTACCAGGGCCGGTACCGCGGGGTGTTTCCCATCAAGGTCAACCAGCTCCGCGAGGTGGTGGAGGAAATCCTGGATGCGGGCCGGCCGTACGACTTCGGGCTGGAGGTGGGCAGCAAACCGGAGTTGTTTGCCGGCCTGGCGCTGCAGGGCCAGCCGGGCAACCTGATCATCTGCAACGGCTACAAGGACGCCGCCTTCATCCGCATGGCCCTGATGGGCTCGCGCCTGGGCAAGGAGGTCATCCTGGTGGTCGAAAAACTCGAGGAGTTGCGGCAAATCCTCGCCCAGGCCCGCCAGGCCGGCGTGGAACCGGCCATCGGCATCCGGGTGCGCCTGGCCAGCAAGGGCCAGGGCAAATGGGCCGAGAGCGCGGGCGAGAACGCCAAGTTCGGCCTGACCACCGCGGAGCTGCTGGCCGCGGCGGAGCTGTTGCGCGCCGAGAACCTCGCCCACTGCTTCCGGCTGCTGCACTTCCACATCGGCTCCCAGGTCCCGGACATCCTCACCATCAAAAAAGCGGTGCAGGAAGCCGCCCGCTTTTACGCCAAGCTGGTCAAGATGGGCTTCGCCATCCGCTACCTGGACGTGGGCGGCGGCCTGGGGGTGGATTACGACGGCAGCCGCACCGCCTTCGACAGCTCCACCAACTACACCCTCCAGGAATACACCAACGACGTGGTGTACTACGTGGCCGACGTCTGCAACGCCGAGGGCGTGCCCCACCCGGACCTGGTCAGCGAAAGCGGCCGCGCCCTCGTGGCCCACCACAGCGTGCTCCTGGTCGAGGTCTTCGGCGCCATCGCCAAGACCCGCCCGCCCACCGCGCTGACCTACGGCGAGCCGGAACACCCGCTGGTGCGCGAGCTGCTCGAAATCCGCCGCCACCTGCCCAAGTCGAACAAGCTGGAGGCCTGGCACGACGCCCTCGAACGCAAGGAGGACGCCCACCACATGTTCACCCTCGGCCTGCTGGACCTGCCGGACAAGGCCAAGATCGAGACCCTGTACTGGGAAATCAGCGAGGCGGTCGTCCGCAGCTTCAAGGGCCAGGCCTACGTGCCGGAGGAAATCCGCAAACTCGAAGACGCCCTGGGCGACCAGTACCTGTGCAATTTCTCCGTCTTCCAGTCGCTCCTGGACCACTGGGCCCTGGACCAGCTCTTCCCCATCATGCCCATCAGCCGCCTGCGGGAGCGCCCCACCCGCGACGCCACGCTGGTGGACATCACCTGCGACTCCGACGGCCAGGTCAACCGCTTCATTGATCTGCGCGACGTGCGCGACACCCTGCCCCTGCACGCCCTCGCCCCCAACGGCAACGGCCCGCCCGAACCGTACTACCTGGGCTTCTTCCTCATGGGCGCCTACCAGGACATCATGGGCGACCTGCACAACCTCTTCGGCCGCGTCAACGAACTGCACGTGTTCCTCGACCCCGACGAACCCGCCGGCTACTACGTCGAGGAAATCATCGAAGGCACCACCATCGTCCAGGCCCTCCAGTCCGTGCAGTACGACGAAAACGAACTCAAACGCCAGATGAAGGCCCAGGTGGACGCCGCCATCAAGGCCGACCGCCTCAAACCCTCCGAGGGCATGCGCCTGCTCGATGACTACGAAAAAGGCCTGCGCGAGTACACGTACCTGACCCTGCCCTGAACGTGTCCCCCGGCCGCCCCGGCGGCCCCGTCATGGAGACCTCTCCCCCCTCACCTGCCCGGGTGGATTTACTGCCCTCGCTGGGGCGCCTGGTGCGCGGCCTGGTCCTTCTGTTCTGGGCGCTGCCCCTGAGCCTGGTGGTCTGCGTCCAGACCGCCCGCACCACCCTCCTGGCGGGCGCCGGCATTCTGCCCCCCGTGCTGGCGCTGGCGTTGGTGGTGCATGCCCTGTTCCTGATGGCCACCTTCCAGCCGCGCGAGCGCATCTGGGTACGGGCGCTGGACCGGGTGCGCGCGCTGGCCCTCATCAACCTGGGCCTGGCGCCCTTCCTGCCCTGGTGGCGCCAGATGCCCGAAGTCACCCATTACCAGGTCGCCGTCGCCGCGATGACGGTCAGCGGGCTGGTTTTTTTGGTCGCGCTCAACACCGCGCTGCGCCGCCTGGTGGCCATGCTGCCGGATGAAACCCTCCGCCTCGAGGTCCGGCTCTTCACCAACCTCAACCTCGCCCTGCTGGCGGCCCTGGGCCTCCTGGGCCTGGCCCTCAAACTCGGCCTGCAACTGGCCGGCGCTGCCGATTGGTCCCCCTGGGTCCTCGGGCTGATGCTCCACTTCGGCACGGCCGCCCTGCTGGTGCTGGCCCTCCTGCCCGTGGCCCTGACCATGACCCTGATCTG
Source organism: Verrucomicrobiales bacterium (assembly GCA_037445715.1). Classification (GTDB taxonomy): domain Bacteria; phylum Verrucomicrobiota; class Verrucomicrobiia; order Limisphaerales; family J093; genus DSVZ01. Next base: position 3,236 of record JBBIJZ010000086.1, read on the forward strand.
GAAAATCAAGGAGGCCATCCTCCACAGCGTTTTCCACCCGCATAACCTGGACGGAAACTGAACCCCGCCCCGTCGCCAGCCTCTCCACCCGCGCGGCTCCCCGGGGCGTCAGGGAATGCCCTCAACCGGCGCCGGCGGGTTTTCCCCGAGGGTCCGGCGCCTCCGCGACCGCCGACGCCCCCGGGCCTGTTTGCCGCCCAAGGACGTTGCCCCCCGTCGGCGGCCCCGGACTTGAGCGGGACGCCGCGCGCGGATAGCGTGAGCGCATGAGCACTCTGACCCGGCAACAGGTCCTGGACCTGTATTTTCTGGCGGCGCGGCATCAGTTGATCGAGATCGCCGCCTTCCTGGACCGCGTGGACCGCGCCCGCGGCGAGGCGGATTTCCGGCTCGAGGCCTTCCGGGCCGCCCTGCGGCAACTCGAGTCGGCCCCCGGGGACCGCGCCCGGGCGGTGCTGATGGCTTTGAGCGACCCGACCATCGAGCCGATACCGCAAGCACCCGGCAAGGGCGCCGTGGGCGCCTGGCCCGGCCCGGCGCGCACGGCCGCCTGAACCTCCCCCGGACTCCTCCCATGCGCTACATCGAGCCCCACGCCCACATGGTCAGCCGCGTGACCGATGATTACGTGGCCATGGTCACGGCGGGTTGCGCGGCGGTGTGCGAGCCGGCCTTTTGGGCCGGGTTCGACCGCCGCTCCCCGCAGGCCTTTTACGACTACTTCTGCCAGCTCACCGAGCACGAGCCGCGCCGGGCGGCGAAGTTCGGGCTGCCGCATTATTGCTGGCTGTGCCTGAACCCGAAGGAGGCCGAGGACCCCGGCTTTGCCCGCGAAGTGCTGGCGATCATCCCGGAGTTTCTGGACCGGCCCAACGTGCTGGGCATCGGCGAAATCGGGCTGAACAAAAACTCGCGCAACGAACTGCAGGTGCTCGAGTGGCACGTGGACCTGGCCGCCCGCACCGGCCAGCTCATCCTGGTGCACACCCCGCACCTCGAGGACAAGTACAAGGGCACCCGGCTGACACTGGACGTGTTGCGCGCCGACTCGCGCATCCGGCCGGAGCGGGTGATCATTGACCACGTCGAGGAGCACACGGTGCCGATGGTGCTCGCGGCGGGATTCTGGGCGGGCATGACGTTGTACCCGGAGACCAAGTGCACCCCGGCGCGGGCGATTGACATCCTGGAGCGGTACGGCCCGGAGCGGCTCTGGCTCAACAGCGCCTGCGACTGGGGTGTGAGCGTGCCCCTGATCGTGGCGCACACCGCCCTCGAGATGCGGCGGCGCGGCTGGAGCGCGGCGGCGGTGGACCGCGTGCTGTACCAAAACCCGGTGCAATTCCTCAGCCAGAGCCCCCGCTTCAAGCCGCCGGCCGCGGCGGAGGCGCCGGTTTGATCCGCCGGACCGCGGCCCTACCTTGGTGCATGGACTGGCAACAGGTCACCGCCCTGGGCATCGTCGCCGTGACGGCCGTGTGGATGGCCGGGTCGCGGCTGCGGCGGCGAGTGCCCGGGCGCAAGGGACCGGGAGCGTGCCCCGGCTGCGGCGGGGGCGGAGGCCCGACCGGCCCGCGCGAGACGGTGATTTTCCACGCCCGCAAGGGGGAACGGCCGGAAATCCGGATTCGGTCGCACCCGAAGCCGTGAAGTCGCGCCCGGCCGGGGCGCGGGGCCCCCGCTGAACCGGCGCCCGGGGATTGCGCTTGAAATGGCGGTGCCGCTGCGGCGGAATGCGTCCGGCATTTTCGGCTCATGACGCTCGGCGACATACTGACCCCCGATTCGATCGTGGCGGACCTTCAGGCGACCAATCGCTGGGAGGCCATTGACGAGCTGATCCGCTGCCTGGTGGCCGCCGGGCGCTTCAAACCCGAACACTTCGAGGCGGTGCGCGCCGTGGTACAGCGGCGCGAGCGCTCGATGAGCACCGGCATCGGCTACGGCATCGGCATCCCGCACGCCTCGACCGATCTGATCCAGGAGGTGGTCGGCGCCTTCGGCCGCTCCCGGACCGGCATTGACTTCGAGGCGCTGGACAACCAGCGCGTCACCCTGGTGGTGCTCTTCCTGGTGCCGCTGGGCCAGTTCCAGAAACACCTCCACACCCTGGCCGACATCGCCAAGCTGCTGCACCAGCGCGAACTGCGGCAGGCGCTGGAACAGGCGCCCGACGCCGCGGCCATTTACGAGATTCTCCGCAAAAGCGTCCCCGCCCGCTGACGCGGCGCGGGCGGGCGCGGTCGGTATTCATGCTGCATCGCCTTCTCGAATCCCGTTTGCAGGCGGCCGTGGCCGCCGTGTTGCCCGACGCCGACCCCGCGGCCGTGCTCGTCCGCCCCTGCCCGGAACCGAAGTTCGGCGACTACCAGTCCAACGCCCTGATGAGCCTGGCCCGGGCCCGCGGCCAGAATCCCCGCGCCCTGGCCGCCGCGGTGGTGGGCAAACTGGAGGTGAGCGACCTGTGCGAACTGGTCGAAGTGGCCGGGCCCGGCTTTCTGAACTTTCACCTCCGGCCCGAGGCCCTGGCCGCCGCGTTGCAGGCCGCCGCCCGCGGCGAACACCTCTTTTTCCGTCCGGCGGCCCGCCCGCGCACGGTGGTGGTGGACTTCAGCTCGCCCAACGTGGCCAAGCCGATGCACGTGGGCCACATCCGCTCGACCATCCTGGGCGATTGCCTGGCGCGGGTGCTGCGCCTGCTCGGCCACCGCGTCATCACGGACAATCACCTGGGCGACTGGGGCACGCAGTTCGGCAAGTTGATCGTGGGCTGGAAGCAGCACCGGGATGACGCCGCGCTGGCCCGCGACCCCGTGGCGGAGATGGAGCGGCTTTACCGGCTGGTCCACCAGGCCAGCGAGCGCGACCCCGCCGTGCTCGAGGCCGCCCGCCGCGAGCTGGTCCGGCTCCAGCAGGGCGACCCCGAGAACCTCGCCATCTGGCAGCGGATGCTCGAACTGTCGCGCGCCCAGTTCGACGACATCTACCGGCGGCTGGGCGTGCGGTTCGACCACACCCTGGGCGAGAGCTTTTACAACCCGCGCCTGCGCGCCGTGGTGGACGAACTGGTCGCCCGCGGCATCGCCCGCGAAAGTGACGGCGCGCAGGTGGTCTTCTTCGAGGACGCCCCCCAGCTCCGGGCCCACCCGGCCATCATTCTCAAGAGCGACGGCGCCGCCAATTACACCACCACCGACCTCGCCACGCTGGCCTACCGCCTCGAGACCTGGCACCCGGACGAAATCATCTACGTGACCGACGGCCGGCAGCAGCTCCATTTCAAGCAGCTCTTCGCCATCTTCCGCCGCTGGCATCCGGAGGCGCGGGTGGTGCTGGCCCACGTCTGGTTCGGCTCGATCCTGGGCGAGGACGGCAAGCCGTTCAAAACGCGCTCCGGCGACACCATCAAACTGGCCGACCTGCTCGACGAGGCCGAGGAGCGGGCCTTCCGCCTGGTCACCGAGAAAAACCCCGCGCTGCCCGAGGCCGAGCGCCGCGCCATCGCCCGCCAGGTCGGCCTGGGCGCGCTCAAGTATCAGGACCTGCTGCCCAACCGGCAGAGCGACTACGTCTTCCACTGGGACAAGATGCTCGCCCTGACCGGCAACACCGCGCCGTACCTGCAGTACGCCTGCACCCGCATCCGCAGCCTCTTCCGCAAACTGACCGAGGCGGGGGAAGCCTGGGACCTCCGCGCGGCGGCGCCCCAACTGCTGCCCGCCGCCCCGGCCGAGCGCGCGCTGGCGCGGCAACTCCTGTACTTCGGGCACACCCTCGAGGCCGTGGCCACCGAGTACCGCCCGAACTACCTCTGCAACTACCTCTACGAACTGGCCGGCCGGTTCACCGAGTTCTACGAGGCCTGCCCGGTGCTCAAAGAGACCGGCACCACGCGCACGCGCCGCCTGGCGTTGTGCGAGTTGACCGCGCGCGTGCTGCAGACCGGCCTCCACGCGCTGGGCATCGAAACGCCGGAGCGGATGTAACCGCGCAAATCCGGCCTGGAGTTCCGGCGGCCCGCCGGGTAAAATCGCTGCCGTGCAGAAACGTTCCCGGATCACCTCCGTGCTGCTGGCGTTGGTCTTGATCGGCGCGGCGGCCAACCTGCTGGTCTTCTTCCGCTACCTGCAGGTGCTCAACACCGCCCAGCGCCTGCAGGTCCAGGCCCAGCGCCTCCAGTTCGCCGCGGCCCTGGCCACCCGCAACCTGAACGTGATGCGCAGCCTCGCCGCCGAGACGCTCGAGTTCAGCCGCAAGGCACCCGCCGTCTCCGGCCTGTTGCTGGCGCACACCAACCTGCTCCAGCGCCTGGAACTCCCCGCCACCCCACCGACCCGTTAACCCGACCCCCCGCATGGATCCCCTGCCCGGCTCTTTGCCCCCGGCCCCGGCGCCGCCCCCCGGCCCCACCCCCGCCGAACCCGCCCTCGAACAGGCGTTGCAGCGCCAGGCCTACCTGGTGCGCGTGTTGATGCTGGTGGTGACCGTGCTGCTGGTCACCACCACGCTGAGCCTCTTCCACCAAATCCGCTGGCTGGTCGCCCAGGCCAATCAGTTGAACGTGACCATCCAGGAACTGGCCCGCGGGGTGGGCGACTACGAGACCAACATGGCGCCCCAGATGAACCGGTTTTACCAGGACCTCCAGCGCCTGGCCCAGGCCAACGCCGAGTACGCCCGGCTCTTCGCCCGGTACCAGATCACCAACGTCGCCGCCGCCCGCACCAACCCACCGCCCGCCCCAGGCCCGGCCGGCCGCTGAGAGGCCCGCGGCAGCCAGGGGTGCAGGCCGCTGGCCAGCAAGGCCGCAGCCGCAAGGGCTGCATTCTGCCGCCGGGCTGGTAGCCCGGCGGGACGGGCAGGTTGCCCGTTCCACCCTGGGCTGGGGGTAGCCGCCGGCGTCGGCCGGCGAAGGTCCGCCGCCTGATCTGGCCGGCTGGAAGCCGGCGAGACAGCAGGCTGGGAAGCCTGCGCTACGGGGCCGGCGGCGGCTACCGGCCCTCGACCTTCGACCTTCGGCCTTCGACCTTTTCCTGTGGTGCAGGCCTCCGGCCTGCGGGTAGCGGCCGGGACGGCGGCACTCCATCCGGGCTCGGTTCCCGCCCCGAAAGACTTGCGGTTGCCCGCTTGGACGCCATTCTCCCGCCGCGCTGCCGGGGGCGAGGAGACTGCCGGCGCCGTAGCCGGGGTGACTCGGCCTGCGCGAGCCGGGCGACTGGCTGCCCGCGTACAGCATCATGGGCAAAGCAGCAAAGCTTTCCGGTGTGTTCCCCGGCAGTCGCGAAGGCGGATGTCCCGGCGGGGAGCCGCCGCAGGGGTGGGTGCCCGGCAGCCGGGACGACTCAGGTCGGAGGTCAGGAACGCATGAGCGAATTGGATTTGCAGCAATTGGAAGCGCGGCCGGGGGTGGCGCCCTGGCGGCTGGCGCTGGCGCGTCAGGTGGAATCGGCGCCGGCCCAGTGGGCCATCACCGTGTTGATCCTGATCAACGCGGTGGTGCTGGGTCTGGAGACCAGCGCCGGGATGCGCGAGGCCTGGGGGGCGCTGCTGGTGGCCTTGGACCGGGTCTGCCTGGGGGCGTTTGTGCTCGAACTGGCGCTCAAGCTGGCGGTGTATCGCGGCCTGTTCTGGCGCCATGGCTGGAACTGGTTTGACGCGCTGGTGGTGGGCATTGCTCTGCTGCCCGCGGCGGGGGCGTGGTCGGTGCTGCGCGCGCTGCGGGTGTTGCGGGTGCTACGGCTGCTGACCGTGGTCCCCCAACTGCGGCAGGTGGTGGCGGCGTTCCTGCACGCCATCCCGGGCCTGCTGGGGGTGATTGCGGTGATGGTCATCTTTTTCTACACCGCGGGGGTGCTGACCACGACGCTGTTTGGCGGCACGCATCCGCAGTGGTTCGGGACGCTGGGCCGGAGCCTGTACACGCTGTTTCAGATCATGACCCTCGAGAGCTGGTCCATGGGCATCGTGCGGCCGGTGATGGAAAGTCACCCCTGGGCGTGGGCGTTTTTCGTGCCGTTCATCGTGGTGGCCACCTTCACCATCCTCAACCTGTTCATCGGGATCATCGTCTCAACGATGCAGGAGCTGGCCACGTTGCCGGATCCGTCGCAGCCGGCCGAGGAGATCAAGACCATCCTCGCCCGCGTGGAGACGGACCTGAAGAACGTCCGCCGGGAGGTCGAGCGCTGGGGCGCGGTGCCGCGCTGAGGTCAGCGGGGCGGAGGCTTCAACCAGCCGTTGGCCCGCAGCCAGTCGGCACAGCGGGCCGGCCAGTCATGCACCGGCAGGCCGCGCCGCAACATGCCGAAACCGTGGCCGCCCTGCTGGAAGACGTGCACCTCGGCGGGCACGCCGGCCTGCTTGAGCGCGCGGAAAAACTCGAGGCTGTTTTCCGGACCGAGGCGGTCGTCCGCGGCGTGGACCAGAAAAACGGGTCCGGGTTTCTGCTCCTCGCGGAGGGTCGGGCGCGCGAAGCGGCCATCCGGCGTGGCGAGGTAGGCCGGGTAAATGAGGATGCCGAAGTCCGGCCGGCAGGAGGGCTCGTTGGTGACGGCGGGATAACCCGGGGCGCGCCGGTCGCCTTCACCCAGGAGCCACGCGGCCAGGTGCCCGCCCGCGGAAAAACCGAGCACGCCCACGCGCTGCGGGTCCACGCCCCAGTCGCCGGCGCGGGCGCGCAGCAGGGACATCGCGCGCTGGGCGTCCAACAGGGGACGCAGGTGGGCGGGTGCGCCGGCGGGCGCCGGCACGCGGTATTTGAGCACGGCGGCGGTCACGCCCAGGGAGTTGAGCCACTCGGCCACCTGGGTGCCCTCGTGTTTCATGGCCAGGATGTAGTAGCCGCCCCCCGGGCAAATCAGCACCGTCGTGCCGGTTCGCGTTTCGGGCGGCGCGGGGTACACCGTGAGCGTGGGCCGGGAGACATTGCCCAGACGGGTGATGTCCGGGTCCTGGCCGGGTTCGGGGGGCAGGTAGGCCTCGGGTTTGTCGCCGGCCACGGCCAGGGGCGGCTCGCCGGGCCAGAGCGGGATTTCTTCGGGCGCGGCCGCGTGGAGCCTTGCGGGTAGGGCCAAACCGCCCGCCACCAGGAACAGGGCAAGTGAACGCACGGGCCGAGGGTACTGCTGGGCTCCCCAGCCTGGAAAGCCGGGAAAGTTCCCGGAACGAGGCGGCAGCGCCGGGGAAGCGGAAGGCCGCGCCGCCCCGGGGCCGGGCGCTTCCGGCGGCGCCGGCGTCAAGGGCTGGAGGCCGCGGCCGGGGTGTCCGGCAGGGACTCCAGTTCGGACAGCGTGGACTCCAGCCACTGGACCTGAACGGGGAAGAGTTCAGCGGTGCCGATGCGGCGCAGTTCGTCCAACGCAGCCCGGGCTTCGGCCTTGCGCCCCTGGCGGAGGCGCAGCTCGTACACCGCCAGGTAGTACTGGGCCTGGTGCGCCGCACTGCGCATGTCTTCGGGGGAAACCTCCGCCAGCAGGGCGTCGGCCTCGTCGAACCGCCGGTTCATGGTCAGGGCGATGACGTGGTTGAGTTTGATGGCCGGGCTGTTGGTGAAGACCTGGGTGAGGCGAAAGGTTTGGACCACGGCTTTCTCGACGTTGGTGCGCAGCAGGAGCAGGGCGGCGGCGTAATCGTTCATGGCCACGGGATTGTTCGGCGCCAGTTGGAACAGGGCCGAGGCCGTCTCGTACATTTCCCGGGCATTGCGGAGCTGGCCTGCCGCCTGCATGCGCAGCCCCAGGTAGCCGGGGCTGTTGGTCAGCGCGAGCACGTTGGGCTGATTGAGAATGGTGAGGGCATGTTTGGCCGCGCCCAGGCGGATCATGTTTTCGGCCACGCGCAGGGCGGTTCGGGTGTCCGGGAACCCGGTCTGGGCGGCCGTCTCGAAGGAGCGTTCGGCGTCGGCCCGGTAGCCCTCGTGCCACTGGGCCACGCCCTCGATGAAGGCGCTGAACCCCCCCAGGGCGTTCATGAGGGTGGGAAAGAGGCGGAGCCGGTAGGCCAGTTGACGCAGTTCCTCCCAGCGCTGGAGGCGAATGAGCAGGTCGGTCCGGACCAGCGCGCCTTCCAGCAGCCAGGGCGGGTCGTTCAGGTAACGGCGCGCGAGCTGTTCCGCCTCGTCCAGCATCTCCAGCAAGGCATAGGTGCGCACCAGGCGGAGCACGTCGGCATCGGTGCGCGGCACGGGGTTGGCCTCGCGAATCTGCTCGACGGCGTCTTTGCGGCGGCCGCTCAGGCCCAGCAACTGCCAGTAGGCCGTGAGATTGGCCAGGGTGGCGCGGCCGAGGTTTTGGAGGTGTTTGAGCGTGGCCTCGCACTGCTCCAGGTCGCGCCGCTGGAGGTAGGCGGTCAGCAACAATTCGTAGGCGAGGGCCTCCAGCCGCGGTTGCTCGGCCATCTCGCGCAGTCGGGCCTCGGCCCGGGCCCGGGTGTCTTCCGGCCCCCAACCCGCCAGCCAGGACAGACTCACCAGCCGCAGTTCCTCTTCGTCACGGGTCAAGCGGGCGTCGGCCGGCAGGGGGTCCAGCGCGGCGCGAACGGCCTGGTCCAACTCGGGGTCGCTGCGAAGCAGGCTCTGGAAAGCGGGCAGATTGCCGCCGCGGAAGAAGGCCACGGCCTTGAGGCGGTTGAGGGCGGGCGAGACGATGTTGGTGGCCCGGCTCAGGAGCAGGGCGGTGCGTTCGTGGAGTTCGCAGAGGTTCCAGACCGAGGCGACCAGCTCGAGGTCCGCGGCGTTGTTGGTCTGGCTCACCCGGAGCAGCCAGCCGCCGAAACCCAGCGCCAGGCTGGCCGATTCGGCCGGTTGTTGCGTGCGGGCCAGGACCTTCAACGCCTCGCGCAACCCCTCGGGGTCCGCCGGGTTGTTGGCCAGGGTCGCGCGCCAGGCGGACTTGGCCACCTCGAAATCTCCCCGCTCGGTGGCGGCCCGCGCCTGGCGCCGGAGCGACCAGGCCTGGAGACGGTCCAGCAGGCTGATGCGCTCGACCGGGGTGACGCCCGGCGGGGTGACGCGCCAAAGCTTGAGCACGAACAACGGGCCGCCGATGGCGGCCAGCAAAAACAGCAGGACCACGAGGCGAAAGGCCGGGCTTTGTCCCATCAACCGCAGCAACGGCCAGCGGGCCATTCGACGCGGTTCGCCCCGGCCCCGGGAGCGGCTGGCGTGCCGGTGATTCCGGTGGGCATCTTCCCCGTGGCTCATAATGCGCGGTGCCGCTTCCGTTCCCCGCCACAGGCCGCCCGCCCCGGCGCAGCCCGGCGGCCTCCCGGAGTGTCAGTACCGTGACCCAAGGATTCCATGGTTCGTGTGTGCGAGCCGCCCGGCTTCGGTCGGGCGGAAGCAGCAGATTTCTTGGACATTGTGTTGAAACATCCATGCGCCTGTCAAAAGGCAAATGGCACCCAACCACGCCCGCGGGAGAAGGGGCAAAGTCAAAGCGCGATTCCGGACGACCGGGGGGCGTACAGCACCGCCAACCCGGCCGCGGGTGGGAAGGTCGTTCCAGCGCCCCCCGAGCCGTGCCGGCCAGGGGCGGGTACCGGCACGAAGTTTTTTGGCTCGATTCCCACCGGCGCGGTGGCACGCTGGCGCCATGCAAAAACCACGTTCCCACGCTACCCGAATTTCCCGCCGCCAATTCCTGGCCGCCACGCCGGCCGTCCTGGCCATGCCCACGCTCATCCCATCCAGCGCCCTCGGGGCGGACGGGGCGGTGGCGCCCTCCGAGCGCATCACGATGGGCGTGGTGGGCTGGGGCATGCAGGGCCCGGGCAACACCGGCGCCTTCATGAACCACAAGGACTGCCGCGTCGTGGCCGCCTGCGACGTGGACCAGAAGCACCTCGAGGCCGCCGTCCGCGCCATCAACGCCAAGTACGGCAACCAGGACTGCAAGGCCTACCGCGACTACCGCGAGCTGATGGCCCGCCGGGACATTGACGCGGTCATGCTCGCCGTGCCCGACACCTGGCACGCCCTCATCGCCGTCGAGGCCGCGCGCCACGGCAAGGACATCTACGGCGAAAAACCCCTGGCCCGCACCATCGCCGAGCAGCAGGCCATCGTGAAGGCCGTCCGCGACCACGGGCGCATCTGGCAAACCGGTTCCTGGCAGCGCTCGGTCGAGAATTTCCACAAGGCCGTCGAGATCGTCCTCAACGGCCTCATCGGCAAGGTCACCCGGGTCGAGGTCGGCCTGCCCAGCGGCCACCACGACTTCGCCGGCACCGCTCCCGAGTTGCTCAAAAAACTCGAGTCCGTTCCGGGCGCGCCCAAGCACCTCGCCCAGCTCACCCCCGGCAGCCCCGGCTGGGACCTCGCGGTGTCCGCCCCTCCGCCCGAGCTGGATTACGACCGCTGGCTGGGCCCTTCGGCCATGGAGCCGTACATCAAGGCGCGCGTGCACATGAACTGGCGCTGGAATTACAACGTGGGCGGCGGCCAGCTCCTGGACTGGATCGGCCACCATTGCGACATCGCCCATTGGGGCCTGGGTTTCGACCACACCGGCCCGGTCGAGGTCGAGGGCCAGGGCGAATTCCCGCCCCGCGACGCGGTCTGGAACACCTGCACCCGCTACCGCATCACCTGCAAGTACGCCGAGGGCGTCGAGATGATCATCGCCGGCGGCCACCGCGACATCCGGAGCGGCACCAAATGGATCGGCACCGACGGCTGGGTGTGGGTGGACCGCGGCGGATTCGATTGCTCGAAGGAGGAGTTCAAGGACCGCTCCCGCCTGCCCGACGAACTGCGCAAAGTGCGGGCCTACCACTCCCGCGACCACATGCGCAACTTCCTGGACTGCGTCAAATCCCGCCAACCCACCATCACCCCGGTCGAAACCGCCCACCACTCCGCCATCCCGGGACACCTGGGGCTGATCGCCCTGCTGGTGGGCCGGAAAATCCGGTGGGACCCCAAGCAGGAAGTCATCCTCGGAGACGACGCCGCCAGCAAACTGCTCGGCCGCGAATACCGCGCGCCCTGGAAGCTGGGCTGAGCGCCCCCGCGTCGCCCAACGCGCGCCCGTCGCGCAGCGGGAGACCGCCGGATGCGGTCGCGGGTAATTCGCGTTTCCCAATTCCCCCGCGTGCCTGCTAGGCTGGGAGCGTGCAATCGCTCTACCTCTCCCTGGTGGCGGGTCTGACCGTCCTGACCCTCGGCGCCGGCCGCGCCTTGTCGGCCGAAGCCGCCGGTCCCTGGCAGCCCCTCTTTGATGGCCGCACGCTGACCGGCTGGCGCGCGGCGGAAAATCCCGGGTCCTTCCGCGTGGAAAGCGGCGCGATGGTGGCCGACGGCCCGCGCGCGCACCTCTTCTACACGGGACCGGCCGGCGACGCCGCCTTCGGCAGCTTCGAGTTCGAGGCCGAGGTGCTCACCCGCCCCGGCGCCAATTCCGGCATCTACTTCCACACCGCCTGGCAGGAGCGCGAGTGGCCCGCGCGCGGCTACGAGGTGCAGATCAACAACTCGGCCACGGGCGAGGGCGGTTACCGTGAGCACAAGCGGACCGGCAGCCTGTACGGCGTGCGCAACGTGTACAAGCCGTTTGTCCCGGACAACGAGTGGTTCCGCGTGCGCGTGGTGGTGCGGGGGCCGGCCATTCAGATCTGGGTCAACGAGGTTCAGACCGTGGACTACGTGGCGCCGCAGCCCGGCCGCGGCACCTTCGCCCTCCAGTGTCACGACCCCGCCAGCCGGGTGTATTTCCGCCACCTGCGGGTGCGGCCCCTGCCCGAGCCCGCCAGCGCGCCGCCGCCCACACCGGCCCTGAACGAGAACCTGGCCCGGCTGCACGCGAACAATTACCCGGTCATTGACCTGCACACCCACCTCAAGGGCGGGCTCACGCTGGAGGCGGTGCTCCAGCGCCAGTTCCGCACCGGCATCAACGCCGGCGTGGCGGTCAACTGCGGCCTGGGCTTCGCCATCACCAACGACGCCGGCATTGACCGCGCGCTCGAAGCGCTGCGCCACCCGCTCACCTGGGCGGCCATGCAGGCCGAGGGCCGCGAATGGCTGCGCCTGTTCAGCCTCCCGGCCATCGCCCGCTTCGATTACGTGTTCACCGATGCCATGACCTTCAGCGACGACCGCGGCCGGCGCCTGCGCCTGTGGATTCCGAGCGAGGTGCACGTGGATGATCCCCAGAGCTTCATGGACCTGCTGGTGGCGCGCACCGTGGCCATTCTCGAAACCGAGCCCATTGACCTGTGGGCCAACCCCACCTACCTGCCCGAGGGGCTGGCCGCGGACTACGACCGGCTCTGGACCCCGGAACGGCGCGCGCGCGTCATCGCCGCCGCGGTCCGGCACGGCGTGGCCATCGAGATCAACGACCGCTTCCGCCTGCCCTCGGCGGCGTTCATTCGCCAGGCCCGGGCCGCGGGGGCCAAATTCACCTTCGGCACCAACAACGGCGGACGCGAGGACCTGGGCGCGTTGTCGTATGGCGCCCGCATGGTGCGCGAATGCGGCCTGGAGTGGTCGGACTTCTGGGTGCCCGGCCAGCAACCCAGCCGCGCCCAACGCGCCCTGGCCGCGCGGCGCTGAGCGGAGGCCCGCCGCCGGCGCTCCGCCCGCGCTTCGCCGTTGCCGCCCGGACGGGCTTCTGGCTCACTCGCCCCGCCATGTCGTCCGCCCCGTTCGCCGTCCCCCTCAACCCCGGCCTGGCGCGCCTGCCGGTGTATCAACCCGGTCGGCCCATCGAAGAAGTGGCCCGCGAACTGGGCCGGCCGCCCGGGGACCTCATCAAGCTCGCCTCGAACGAAAACCCCCTCGGCCCTTCCCCGAGGGCCCTCGCCGCCCTGCGCGCCGCGCTGGACCGGCAACACCTTTACCCCGACGGCAGCGCCTATTACCTCAAACGCCGCCTGGCCGAAAAACTGGGGCTCACCCCCGCGCATTTGATCCTGGGCAACGGCTCGAACGAAGTGCTCGAGCTGGTCGGCCACGCCGTGATCGCCCCCGGCACGGAGGTGGTGGTGTCGCAGTATTGCTTCGCCGTTTATCCCATCGTCACCCACCTCTTTGGCGGCACACTGGTGGAAGTGCCCGCGCGGGGCCTGGCCCACGACCTGGAGGCCATGCGGCGCGCCGTCACGCCCCGCACCCGCGCGGTCTTCGTGGCCAACCCCAACAACCCCACGGGCACCCTGGCCCCCGCCCGGGCCGTGCTCGAACTGGTCCACCACCTCCCGCCCGAGGTGCTGCTGGTGCTCGATGAGGCCTATCTCGAATACCTCGAACAGCCGTTGGACCTGTTGCCCCTGGTCCGCTCCGGCGAGCACCCCAACCTGTTGCTCACCCGCACCTTCTCGAAGATTCACGGCCTGGCCGGGCTGCGCGTCGGCTACGGCATCGGGCACCCGGACTTCGTGGCCGCGCTCGAAAAAATCCGCGAGCCGTTCAACGTCAACGGCCCGGCCCAGGTCGCGGCCCTGGCCGCGCTGGACGACGCGGAGCACCTCGCGCGCACCCGCGCCAACAACGCCGCGGGCCGGCGCCAGCTCGAAGCGGGCTGCCGGGCGCTCGGGCTCGAGTTTACCCCCTCGGCCGCGAACTTCCTGCTCGTGCGCGTGGGCGACGGCCAGCGGGTCTTTGCCGCGCTCCAACAGCGCGGCGTGATCGTGCGGCCGATGGGCGCCTACCGCCTGCCCGAGTGGGTGCGCATCTCCGTGGGCACGCCGGCCGAAAACGAGAAATGCCTGGCCGCCCTGCGGGCGGTGCTGGCCACGAGCTGATGCGGCTGCCGGCGCGGCGGCGGCGACGGGGCAAGCCCGGGGAACGCGTCGTCATCAAACCCGGCTCCGTCAAGCCCGGCCCGGCCGGCGCGGCCGTTGGGCGCTTCTCAGGTTACCGTAGGGGTCGTAGCGCAGGTTTCCCCACCTGCCGTATCGCCGATTTCCCAATCGGCGTTCCGGGGAACCCGGAAGGCCTGCGGGTTGTGAAACCTCCGATCCAGTTTCGGTAGGGCGCCGCGGCGCCGGCGCCGTCCGTGCCCCTTCGTGACCGGTGGGTCCCCCCTTTTGCCTTCACCGCCGGGCCGGCCCGGCGCAAAGTTCCGAGCCATGCGCAACCGTGGTTTGTTCCTCGTGGCCCCCCGCCTCACCCCGGTCCTGGACCCCGCGTTCCGCCCGCCGGTGCTGACCCACCGCGCGTTTCAAGCCCGGGTGCGAGCCAGCGGCCCGCCGGTGCCGGTGGCCGTGGCGCTCGAGCAGGCGGACGGTTCGGTGTTCCGCTTCGCCACGGAGGTGTTGCCGGCCCACCATCCCGAGGCGGCGGGCAACTTCTTTTACCTCGAACGCTGGGTGAAGTTCCTGCTCTGGTCGCGCGGCGGCTGGCGCCTGCACGTGGCCGGGCCGCCGGAGCTGGTCGGGGCCCTCCAACGCCACTACCGCGAGCACCCCGCCGGCCGCTTCGACGCGGAAATGATGGGCACGCGCATCTACGAACGCCCCTTCACCGTGCTGGCGTGTCGGCCGGAGGCCCTGCCCCCCGAACGCACCACCTCGCGCCCGCTGGGCCGGCACCTCAAGGGCTGCCGCATCGGCTTCGATCTGGGCGGCAGCGACCGCAAGGTGGCCGCCGTGCAGGACGGCCGGGTGGTGTTCAGCGAGGAGGTGGTCTGGGACCCCATCCGGCAAAGCGACCCGCAGTACCACTTCGACGGCATCATGGACTCCCTGCGCACCGCGGCGGCGCACCTGCCGCGCGTGGACGCCATCGGCGGCAGCGCCGCCGGGGTGTACGTGAACAACCGGGTGAAGGTGGCCTCGCTCTTTCGCGGCGTGCCCAACGAGCTGTTCGACCGCCGCGTCAAGGACCTGTTCCTCGAAATCCGCCGCGCCTGGAACAACGTGCCCTTCGAGGTGGTCAACGACGGCGAGGTCACCGCCCTGGCCGGCTCGATGGCACTGGGCGACAACGCCGTGCTCGGCCTGGCCCTGGGCACCAGTACCGCCGGCGGCTACGTCACCCCGGACGGCAACATCACCACCTGGCTCAACGAACTGGCCTTCGTGCCCGTGGATTACCAGCCCCACGCCCCGGTGGACGAGTGGTCGCAGGACGCCGGCACCGGCGCGAAGTATTTCTCGCAGCAGGCGGTGGGGCGGTTGCTGGACGTGGCCGGTATCGAGACACCCCGGGGCCTCGGCCTGCCGGAAATCCTCAAGCACGTGCAGACGCTCCTGGCGGCGGGGGACTACCGCGCCCGCAAGATTTTTGAAACCATCGGCACCTGGCTCGGCTACACCGTGGCGCACTTCGCGGATTTCTACGACTTCCGCCACCTGCTCGTGTTGGGCCGGGTGACCAGCGGCGAGGCCGGCGAGCTCCTCCTGCGCGGCGCGCGGGCGGTGCTCGAGGCGGAATTCCCCGCGCTGGCCGCGCGCCTCACCCTGCACCTGCCCGGCGAGACCGAGAAACGCCACGGTCAGGCCATCGCCGCCGCCAGTCTGCCCGCGTTGGATTGAGCCGAAGGCCCGCGCCGGCACCGGGCCGTTGTCGAGCAGGCGAACGGACCACCGGCTCGCCAGGGCGGGCCAAAGCCTGGCGCGGCACAGACGGATCAGGCGCCCGGAGAATCGCGAAGCGTACGGAGGGTGCCGGCTGGCCGGCGCGGTGGGGCGGCGTAGCGCAGACCTCCGGTCTGCCGTACCGCGGGTTTCCAAACCCGCCGGTTGAGCCCCCGAGCAGGCGCAAAGCGTGTGCCGTGCGCCGGCTGGCCGGCGCTGTGCGGGGCGGCGTAGCGCAGACCTCCGGTCTGCCGTACCGCGGGTTTCCAACCCGCCGG
>JBBIJZ010000087.1:0-18865 GCA_037445715.1 Verrucomicrobiales bacterium
CCGTTGCCGGACTTCCCCGGCCCGGCCGGCCCGCTGGCGCTGGCGGACGTGGACGGCGACGGCGCCCTGGAACTGTTCGCCGGCGGCGCCTCCACACTCGGGCGTTACCCCGAGGCCGCCCCGGGCGCGCTCTGGCGGCGCGGCACCCACGGCTGGGAGCGCGACGCCGCGACCTCCGCTCTTTTCCACAATCTCGGCCCGGTCAACGCCGCGCGTTTCACCGACCTGACCGGCGACGGTTTGCCCGAGCTGATCCTGGCCGTCGAGTGGGGCCCGCCGCGGCTTTTCCGCAACCAGGCCGGCCGCCTCGAACCCTGGGACCCGCCCGTGCGTGCCGAGGGCCTGCACTTCACCCCGACCCGGCTCAGCGACCTGACCGGCTGTTGGAACGGCGTGGCGGCGGGGGACTTTGACGACGACGGCCGGCTGGACCTGGTGCTCACCGGGTGGGGCCGGAACACGCGCTTCCAACGTTACCTCGCCCGCCCGCTGCGGCTGTACTGGGGCGACTTCGACGCGGACGGGGTGGTGGAACTGTTGGACACGTACTTCGTGCCGGAAGCGGGCCGGTACGCGCCCTGGCGCGACTACGAAACGGTCACGCGCGCCCTGCCCTTCGTGGCCGCCCGCGCCCCCACCTATCGCGCGTACGGCGAGGCGGGCGTCGAAGACCTGCTCGGCGAGCACCGGGCGGGGGCGCGGTATCTCGAGGCCGCCACGCTGGACTCGCTGGTGTTGCTCAACCGCGGCGATCATTGGGCCGCCCGCCCGCTCCCGCCCGAGGCGCAGTTTGCCCCGGCCTTTGGCGCGGCCGTGGCGGACTTCGACGGCGACGGCCACGAGGACCTGTTCCTGGCGCAAAATTTCTTCGGCGTGGAACCGGAGACCTCGCGGTACGACGCCGGCCGCGGACTGCTCCTGCGCGGCGAGGGCACGGGCGGCTTTACGCCGTTGCGCAGTCGCGAAAGCGGCCTGGCGCTCGACGGCGAACAACGCGCCGCGGCGGTGGCGGACTTCGACGCCGACGGCCGGGCCGACCTGGTGGTGACCCAGCACCGCGGCCCCACCGCCCTGTTTCACAACCTCATTGCCCGTCCGGGCCTGCGGGTGCGTGTGGCCGGGCCGCCGGGCAACCCCACCGGCGTGGGGGCGGTGCTCCGCGTGGGCCGCAACGGCCGCTTCGGCGCAGCCCGTGAATTGCCCGCCGGTTCGGGCACCTGGGCGCAGGACTCGGCCGTGGCGGTGCTCGCCCTCCCGGACGACGCCCGCCAACTGCAGGTGCGCTGGCCCGGGGGGAAGAGCGCGGTGTACGACCTGCCCGCGACGGCCCGGGAAGTGAAGGTGACCCCGGCCGGCCTGGAGGTCCTGGCGTCCCGGCCCGGCGGGTGAGGCGGGCGGAAACTCCGCAGAGCGGCCCGGCCCGGCACCCGGACCGGGCCGCTGGACCGGCGCAGCGGGCCGGCTAGTTTGGGGGCGTGCACAAGCTGGGTCGCAACCACGGCGGCTATCGCGGCGAGACCATCGCCCCCGAAACCGTGCTGGCGGACATCCGGGCTGCGGCGCGCGCGCAGGGGTGGCGCGAGGAACTTCTGCCCGTGCCCGGCGTGGGGGAGTTGGTGACGTTGCGGCGAACCGCCCGGGACAGCGCCGCGCCGGGGACCGGGCCGGGCCCCGCGGCCGGGCCGCGCGTGTACCTCTCCGCCGGGATTCACGGCGATGAACCGGCGGGGCCGTTGGCCGTGCGCGAGCTGTTCGCGGGACGTCGCTGGCCGGCGGCGCTCGAACTTTATGTGTGCCCGTGTTTGAACCCGACGGGGCTCGCGCTCGGCCGCCGCGAAAACGCCGCCGGGGCGGACCTCAACCGTGACTACCGCGACCGCCGCACGCCCGAGGTGCGCGCGCACACCGCCTGGCTGGAACGCCAGCCGGCCTTCGACCTGGCGCTGTGCCTGCACGAGGATTGGGAGGCGGCGGGCTTTTACCTTTACGAACTGAACCCGGACGGCCGGCCTTCGGTGGCGGAACGGGTGGTGGCCGCGGTGGCGGAAGTTTGCCCGGTGGACAACTCGCCGGTCATTGACGGCCGGCCCGCCCGGGGCGGCATCATCCGGCCCGCGGTGAACCTGGCGGAGCGGCCGGACTGGCCGGAGGCGTTTTACCTGCAGGCGCACAAGACCCGCCACGGCTACACGCTCGAGGCGCCCTCGGATTTTCCGCTGGCAACCCGCGTGGCCGCCCTGGTGCGGGCGGTCGAGGTGATCGTGGCGGCGGCACCGCGACCCCCGGGATAGGGCCGCGCTGCGGCGCGGTCGAGGGGAGGACCACGCCCGGCGCCGGCGTCGCGGTGCCCTACCGAGGAGGCTTGAGCCCGTAGGAAGTGGCTCGGTACCACCGCAGCAAGGTCATGCGAACGGTTGCCGGCGGGCCGGGGGCCGGCTAGAGTCCGGTCATGGTGTATTTGACCCGGCAGGAACAACGGGTGCTGGCAGTGGTGCTGGGCCTGTTGCTGGTGGGTCTGGCGGTCAAGGCCTGGCGCACCGCCCATGCCCCGGCGCCGCCCGCGCCCGTGACCGTCCCCGGTCCTTGACGCCCATGCAAACGCAGAGTTTCGACGTCGTGCTCGATGAGCTCCTGGCCAGGGACCCGCGCTACGCCCGCGAGGCGTACTACTTTTTGCGCGAGGCGCTGGACTACACCCAGCGCGCCATCAGCAAGGCCAACCAGGGCAAGATGCGCCATGTCACGGGACAGGAGCTGCTCGCCGGCATCCGCGCCTACGCCCTCCAGCAGTACGGCCCGATGGCCCTGATGCTCCTGCACGAGTGGGGCATCCACCGCTGCGAGGACTTTGGCGAGCTGGTGTTCAACCTGGTGGACGCCGGCGTGCTCAGCAAGACCGAGAGCGACAGCCGGGCCGACTTCGCCAACGGCTACGATTTCGACGAGGCCTTCCGCAAACCGTTTCTCCCCACCCGACCGCGCCCGGCGGCCGAAAAGCCCACCACCACGCCGGCCGCCTGAGCCGCGCCCGGGTCGCCCCGATGAACTGCCCGCATGAACCGTCGCCCGCACCCCGGGCGGCCGCCGTCCTGCCCGCCCTGCCGCCGGGCGTGCACCTCTTCACCCTCGAACACGGTCTGACCCTCATCGTGGGCGAAGACCCGAGCGCGCCGGTGGTCTCGGCCCAGGCCTGGTGCCGGGCGGGCAGCATCCATGAAGACCGCTGGCTGGGCGCGGGCCTGTCGCACGTGCTCGAGCACATGCTCTTCAAGGGCACCACCACCCGGCCCGGCAGCCGCATTGACCAGGAGGTGCAGGAGGCCGGCGGCGCCATGAACGCCTACACCTCCTTCGACCGCACGGTCTATTGGATCAACGCGCCCGGGACCGGCACCCGCGTGGCCCTGGACATTCTGGCCGACATCCTGCAACACGCCACCCTCCCGGAAGAGGAACTGGCCCGGGAGATGGACGTGATCCGCCGCGAGATGGACATGTGCCGGGACAATCCCGCCCAGCACTCGGCCCGGCGGCTGTTCGAGACCGCCTACACCGTCAGCCCGTACCGCTACACCGTCATCGGCTACCCGGAGATTTTCAACCAGCTCACCCGCGCCGACGTGCTGGCCTACTACCGGGAAAAGTACGTGCCGAACAACCTGTTCTTCGTGGTGGTGGGCGACGTGAAGGCCGACGCGGTGGTCGAGCAACTGCGGGCGGCCTTCAGCCACGCCCGCCCGCGGCCGTTGCCGCCGGTGGTCCTGCCCGTCGAACCCCGCCAGGTGGCCCCGCGCGAGTGGTTCGAGGAGGGCGCCACCGAACTGGTGCACCTGCACTTCGCCTGGCACATCCCCGAAGTGCGCCATCCGGACGTGCCGGTGCTGGACGTGCTGAGCGGGCTGTTGGGGCAGGGCCGGAGCTGCCGGCTCTACCAGCAGGTGCGCGAGCGGCGCGGCCTGGTCACCAGCATCGAGTCCTGGACCTACAACCCGGGCGGCGAGGGGCTGCTGGGCATCAGCGCCACGTGCGAGGCGGACAAATTCCCCGCCGCCAGCGCCGCGATTCTGGCCGAGGTGGACCGCCTCCAGCAGGAGCTGACCGACCCCGCCGAGCTGACCAAGGCGGTCAAGCAGTTCGTGGCCGCCACGCTGGCCACGCGCAAGACCATGCAGGGCCAGGCGCAGGACCTGGGCGGCAACTGGCTGGCCGCGGGGGACCTGAACTTCTCGGCCCGCTACCTCGAACGCGTCAAGGCCGTGACCCCCGAGGAGGTCCGGCGCGTGGCCCGCACCTACCTCACCCCGGAAAACCGCACCCACTACGCCCTGCTCCCCAAGGGCCGCGGCCCGGGCGCGGGCCGGACGGTGAGCGCCCCCGCCGAACGGCCGGTGACGCTGGTCCGCCTGTCCAACGGCCTGCGCCTCCTGCGGAAGGCGGACACGCGCCTGCCGTTCGTCGAGTTCCGCCTGGTCCTGCCGGGCGGGGTGTTGACCGAGACCCCGGCCACCAGCGGCGTCAGCCAACTGCTGGCCCGCATGTGGATGCAGGGCACCACCCGCCGCAGCGCCGAAGAACTGGCCCGCACCATCGAGTCGGTGGGCGGCCACCTGGACTCCTACAGCGGCAACCACAGCCTGGGCCTCACCGCCGAGGTCCTGCGCGAGGATTTTGCCCTGGGCCTGGAACTGCTCGCCGAGGTGCTCCGCCAACCGGCCTTTCCCGCGGACGCCCTCGAACGCGAGCGCCAGATGCAACTGGCCGCCATCCGCGCCCAAAAAGACCACCTGCTCCACGTCGCCTTCCGCCGGATGTGCCGGCGTCTGTTTGGCGAAGCCGGTTACGGCCTGGACCCCCTGGGCACCGAGGCCAGTGTGAGCGCGCTGGGCCTGGATGAACTGCGCCGTTGTCAGGCCCGGCTGGTCAGCCCGGATCGCGCCGTGCTGGCCGTTTACGGCGACGCGGACCCGGACGCGGTCGCCGCCGCCGTCGAAAAAGCCCTGGGCAACTGGACGCCCGTGCCGGGTCCGGACCCCGCGCCGGCGCCGCCGCCGGGCGCCGGGCGCGTGACCGAAACGGCCGACAAAAAGCAGTCCGTGCTGGTGGTGGGGTATCCGGGCACCACGCTCCACGACCCGGACCGCTACGCGCTGGATTTGATCCAGGAGGCGTGCAGCGACCTGGGGTCGCGCCTGTTTCTGCGGGTGCGCGACCGCCTGGGCCTGGCCTACTACGTCGGCGCGCAACACTTCCCCGGCCTGGCCCCGGGGTACTTCGCGTTTTATGCCGGCACGGCCCCGGAGCACGCCGCGCAGGTCGAGGCGGAGTTGCTGGCCGAGGCGCTGGCATTGCGGACCGGCGGCCTGACCCCGGAGGAGTTGCGGCGCGCGCAAGCCAAGGTCATCGGCCAGCGCAAAATCGCCCGGCAGGACCTGGGACAGTTGGCGATGACCCAGGCCCTGGACGAACTCTACGGCCTGGGCTACGCCAACACCGACGCCGAGGACGAACGCTACGCGGCCGTCACCGTCGAACAAACCCGGGCCGTGGCCGGGAAGTACCTGCGGCCCGAGGCGGCGGTGATTGCGGTGGTGGGCGCCGCCACCGGCCCCGGGGCCCCGTGAGCCGGACGCCGGCCGGACACCCCACGCCGGGCTCAACCCGGCCCGGGCGGCGACAGACGGCGCAGGTCCTGTTCGAGGTATTCGACCACGTCCTTGAACTTCTCGGCGTTGGCGGCGTGGGCTTCGATCAGGTCGCGATGCGCAGCCAGGCACAACCAGGCCGTCTGCGCCTTGCCCGCAGGGGTGAGGGTCACGTCCTCGAAGTGCAGTTCCCCGCCGCGCCGGGCGGCCAGATCAAACCGGTCCAGCACGCCCAACGAGTCCAGTTGGTGCCGCACCAGGTCGCCCACCTCGAGCAGGGCCACGCGGCCGGGCGGGCTGGCCTTTTGCACCGCCTTGGTCAGGTAGATCAGCACCCCCACGAACGTGCTGTCCACCGACGGGCATTCGCTCAGGTCAATCACCACGTGCGTGTGCCCGGCGCCGATGAGCCGTTCGGCCGCCTGCCGCAGGTGTCCGGACAGGTCCAGCGTCGGCTTGCCGCGCACCCGGAAACAGACCAGGTCGGGTCCGGTGGCGAAGGACAGTTGCGGCGCGACGGGGCTCATGGGATTTGCGCGAACCGCGGCAACTTGCGGGCGGCCGCGCGGCGCGTCAAGGCCGGGTCCGCCCGCGCGCCGGTTCAGAAAAACGGATTGTGCTCCCGCTCCTCCGCCACGGTGGTCAACGGCCCGTGCCCGGGGCACAGGAGCGTGTCCGGCGGCAGGGACAAGATTTGCCGGCGGATGACCTCCCGGGCCGCCGCGGCCTCGCCCGCCACCCGGCCCATCGAGCCGGCAAACAGCGCGTCGCCCACCACGGCCACGTGGGGCGCGTCTTCCGGCCAGTTGCCGATGAGATAGGTCACGCCGTCCTCGGTGTGTCCCGGGGTTTCGCGGTGGGTGATGCGCAGGTTGCCCAGGTGGATGAATTCGTTCGGCCGCAGGCGCTGGTCCACCGGCGCGGTGCGGGCGCCGGTATGGAGCCGCACTTTCGGATGCCGCGCGCGCACGGCCTCCAGCGCCGCCACGTGGTCGGCGTGACCGTGGGTGAGGAACAGGTGCCGCAACTGGAGCTGCTCCCGCGCCAACAGGTCCAGCACCGGCGCGGCCTCGAGCCCGGTGTCGAACAGGGCCGCCTCGCGGGTGACCTCGTCCCAGACCAGGTAGCAGTTGACCGCAAAATCGGCGGCGCGCGTGGTGATCGGGCGCAGCTCCCGCCAGCGTGTGAGGTCCACCGGTGCGGGCCGCCAGCCCCGGGCCAGGGCCTGAAGTTTGGCGGGCGCCAGCCCCAGGAGCCGGCCCAGCGCGGCAAAATCCGGGGGGCGCGTGTTCCGGCCGGTGCGCTCCAGCTCCGCCAGCTCCGCCGGCGTCAACCCCGCCACCGCGGCCACCGCTTCCAGGCCCAGCCCGGCGTGGAGGCGCGCCTTCATCAACACGTCGCCCAGATGGTCTTCCAACTCCATGCGCGCAGCGTAACCGGGCAGGGCCCGGACGCAAGCCGGCCGCCGGGACCCTGCATTCCGGTTGCGTGCCGGGCCGGCGCGCGCTTGAACTGGCGCATGAACGACCTGCCCCCGGACCTGGCCCGGCAACGCCTGCGCCTGGTGCGTCCCCACCTGCGCGCGGTGCCCGCGCCGGTCTTCCCGCCCGGTTTTGCGGTGCGGCCCTTCGCCCCCGGAGACGAAGCGGTCTGGGCGGACTTGGTGCAGGCCGCCGACCCGCTGCACTGTGTGGACGCGGAAACCTTCGACCGCACCTTTGCGGGCGCCCCCGCCGAGCAGCCACGCCGGCTGGTGTTTCTGACCGCCCCCGGGGGCGAGACCGTCGGCACCGTGGCGGCGTGGTACGGCGAGGCCAACTGGGGGCGCGTGCACTGGTTGATGGTGCACCCGGGCTGGCAAGGGCGCGGGCTGGGCCGGGCGCTGCTGTACCGGGCATTGCACCGCCTGCGGGAGTTGGGACACCCGGGCGCCTTCCTGATTACCGAAGCCGCCCGCACGCCCGCACTGCGGCTGTATCTGAGCGCCGGGTTTGTTCCGGACCCGCAATCGGCCGCCGAACACGAGGCCTGGGCGCGCTTGCGCGGGCGACTCACACCGGCCCGTTGAGTCTCTCGCGATTCAACGCACCGACCGGCGGCGAAAAAGCGCAGGCCCGGTGTGCCTGTTTCTGCACTCACCGCGCCCCGACGGCGGGGTTCTGGGCGTTGGAAATTTTGCTTGCAATCGGAAATTCACCAAACACTTTCAACGGCAGTTTCCCACTCTCGCGAAGAGTGCCTGGCCCGGCCAAAACCCGGGTTGAGCCGTGGCGCGGGTGGGCAGCGAGCAACCAACCACAAAACCAACAACCCATGACACCCAATCAGCGACGCAAAATTCCATGCCCCCGCGCGCGTCGGATGGCGGCGGGGTGTGCCCTCGCACTGGTCTTCCCACTCGGCTTGCGCGCCGACCTCCGGGACGGTCTGGTCTCGTACTGGCCGTTGGACGAGGTGGTGGGGACCAAGACCCCCGACCTGGCCAGCGGCTACGACCTGGAACTGGCCAACCTCACCGCCGCCGACCTGGTGCCCGGCAAGCGCGGCCAGGCCTTCCAGTTCGACAACGCCCGCCAGACCATGCTCCGGCGCATCAACAACCCCGGCGAGCAACTGCCCATCAACCAGCACCCCGCCTTCACCATCACCTTCTGGGCCAACGTCAACGGCACCGGCCTGAGCGACCTGCGCCTGTTCAGCGAGGCCAGCACCACCAGCAACGACCCGCTCTTCAACCTCGGCACCGCCAACACCGGCAACGACGGCACCCTGGACTTCTACTTCCGCCAGGCGGGCTGGACCACCGTCAACCACCTGCGCAGCGTGGGCCAGCCCCTGGACGGGACCTGGCGCCACATCACCTTCGTGCAGCAGGAGGATGGCAGCCGCGCCCTGTACATTGACGGGGTGCGGGACGCGGTGGAAATCCCGGCCAAGGAACCGGGCGCCTGGCAGGTGAACACCACCACCCTCGGCGGCATCCTCCGCGCCAACCCCACCCACTGGCTCACCGGCCTCCTGGATGACGTCGCCCTGTGGAACCGGGCCCTGACCGAGGCCGAAATCCAACAGGTGGTCAACGAGGGCCTGGTCAGCGTCTTTCCCCCGCTGGCCAAGGATCTCGTCTCGTACTGGCCGTTGGACGAGGTGGTGGGGACCAAGACCCCCGACCTGGCCAGCGGCTACGACCTGGAACTGGCCAACCTCACCGCCGCCGACCTGGTGCCCGGCAAGCGCGGCCAGGCCTTCCAGTTCGACAACGCCCGCCAGACCATGCTCCGGCGCATCAACAACCCCGGCGAGCAACTGCCCATCAACCAGCACCCCGCCTTCACCATCACCTTCTGGGCCAACGTCAACGGCACCGGCCTGAGCGACCTGCGCCTGTTCAGCGAGGCCAGCACCACCAGCAACGACCCGCTCTTCAACCTCGGCACCGCCAACACCGGCAACGACGGCACCCTGGACTTCTACTTCCGCCAGGCGGGCTGGACCACCGTCAACCACCTGCGCAGCGTGGGCCAGCCCCTGGACGGGACCTGGCGCCACATCACCTTCGTGCAGCAGGAGGATGGCAGCCGCGCCCTGTACATTGACGGGGTGCGGGACGCGGTGGAAATCCCGGCCAAGGAACCGGGCGCCTGGCAGGTGAACACCACCACCCTCGGCGGCATCCTCCGCGCCAACCCCACCCACTGGCTCACCGGCCTCCTGGATGACGTGGGGCTCTGGAAGCGCGCCCTCTCCGAGGCGGAAATCCAGCAGGTGTTCACCACCGGCGTGCCGATTCCGTTCACCAAGCCGCAGCCCCTGACGGTCCGCTCCTTCACCGCGGACTTCCCCGCCGTGGCCGCCGGCGACAAGGTCTGGCTGCGCTGGGACGTGACCAAGAACGTCCAGGTCGAAATTGACCAGGGCGTGGGCGACGTCACCGCGCAGACCGTGGCCGGCCTGGGGGCCATTGAAGTGACCATCCCGGTCAGCCGCACCTTCACCCTCACCCTGCGTCGCGGCACCGAAACCGCCACGGCCCAGGTCAGCGTGGCGGCCATTGACGGTATCGCCAACGGCTGGAGCCTGGTGGACAACTTCGACCGCTACACCGAGGGCCTGCTCAACGGTCAGGGGGGCTGGAAGGACCTCGACGCCGTGGAATGGACCGTGGCCAACGTCAACGGCAACCTCATGGCCGTGGCCACCAACAACAACGCCACCGCCGTGCTCCGCCTGGGCGCCCTGGCCATCCCGCCCGGCCAGCAGCGGACCCTCTTCTTCCGCGTGTACCACGCCAACGACGAGTTCGCCGCCGCCCAGGGCATGGTGGCGTTGACCGACCGCAACGTGCGCTTCGGCTCGGACGTCGGCGCCGCCGGCAACGACATCGGGCCGGGCGCCATTGTGAGCAACGAACTGGGCTGGGGGCTGATGCTGGGCGGCGCCAATGGCAACGGCGCCTTCGTCGAATTCTACGAACCCATTCTTCAGTTCCAGACCGTGTACAACGTCTGGGTGGACATCAAAAACGATCTCCTCACCCCGGACCCCTTCTCCAGCGGCGACACCTACAGCATCCACGTCGCCAAAGACGGCGAGGCCCAACGGACCACCGTCATCAGCGACTACCTCTCCGCCCGCGGACCGGGCGCCGCGGATGTGGGCTTTGCCACTGACACGCTGGACAAGCTCATCCTCGGCGCGTTGGCCAACCACACCGCCGATGCCCGCCTCCTGTTCTTCGACGACCTGTACCTGAGCAAGTCCGGCTACCTGAGCACGGTGCCGCGGCCGTTTGGCTTCACCACCCCGCTGCCGGGGCAGCCGCCCAGCCTGAGCATCAGCCGTTCCGGCAACCAGGTCACCGTGAGCTGGAGCGCCGGCACGCTCGAATCCGCCCCCGCCGTCACCGGCCCGTGGACGCCGGTGGCCGGGGCCAACTCGCCCTACACCACGCCGGCCACGGAGGCCGCGCGGTTCTACCGGGCCCGCCAGTAAGCACCGGCAGTTGACCTGCATGTGCTGCGGCCGGTTGACTTCGCCGGCCGCAGCCTTTTTCTTTTCACCATGAATTCCCGGATTCAACCTGACCGCGCCCCCCTGGCGGGCGGGCACCCTGCCAACACAGGTTTCACCCTCATCGAACTGTTGGTCGTCATTGCCATCATCGCCATCCTGGCGGGCATGCTCCTGCCGGCACTGAGCCGGGCCAAGGAGTCCGGCAAACGCGCCGCCTGCATCAACAACCTCCGCCAGATCGGCATCGGGATGAACGTGTACGCCCTGGACAACCAGGACCGCGTGGTCGAGGCGCGCTTCAACCAGGTGCAAATCGCCCTCAACCCGCCCGAGGAGCGCGCCGCCGCCACCGTGGGCCTGACCATGACCACCAACAAGGCCGCCCCCCAAATCTGGACCTGCCCCAACCGCCCCGGCTTCCCCTCCTACGAGGCCGAGTACCCGCAGTGGGTCATCGGCTTCCAGTACTTCGGCGGGATCACCAACTGGATGAACCCCGCCGGCACTTTCCCCGCCCGCAGCCCCGTCAAGACCAGTTCCTCCGGCCCGGGCTGGGTGCTGGCAGCCGATGCCACCCTGAAGATTGACGGTCGTTGGGGCGGCGGCCGCGACACCGCCTTCAAGGGCATGCCCCCGCACAAGGCCACCTCCGGCATCCCCGCCGGCGGCAACCACGTGCACATGGACGGCTCGACCCGCTGGGTGAAGTTCGAGAAAATGCTCTTCCTGCACAGTTGGAACACCGGGGGCAGCCGCGACGCCTACTTCTACCAGGAGGACATCGGCCCCGAACTCGAAAAACAAATCGCCCGCCTGCGCCCGCGGCCGTAGCCTGCGGGCGTCGATGGCTGGCCCCGGATTGCGCGCCGAGAAACGGTCCCGGTCCGGTACCCGGTAGCGGGACGGCTAAAGCTTCTGGAAGGCCCCGGATGCGTCGTCGGGGGAAGATGCTTTGCCAAAACCCGTCCGCTGGCGCTTTACTGTTCCCCGTGAAAGCGGAATACAGCCCCTTCACCCCCGGACAACCTGTGCCGATCGAATTTTTTGTGGGGCGGGTGGCCGAAATCGAACGGCTTCGGTCCATGATTCGCGCCTCGGCGGCGGGAAAGTTTCGGCTCGGGTTTGTGACCGGCGAGCGAGGCATCGGCAAGAGCTCGCTGGTCTCGTTTGTCCGGCACCTGGCCGAACGGGAGGAGTGTGTAGCCGGTGCTCACGTCTTTTTGGGCGGCGTGGACAGTCTGGCCGAAATGGTGCGGAGGACCTTCGACCGGCTCCTCAAGGACAGCATCGAAAAACCCTGGCACAAGAAGATCCGGGACCTTTTCGGCAAACACGTCAGGCAGATCGGGCTGCTGGGCATTACCGTCGAATTGGAACTGGCGGAGTCGGACGTGGGCAGCCTGGTGAACGGGTTCGCGCCGTCGCTGCGGCGGTTGCTGGCCCGGCTCAAGGACGACCGCAAGGCGTTGCTGCTCATTCTGGACGACATCAACGGGCTGGCCGGGTCGGTGGAGTTTGCCAACTGGCTCAAGAGTTTCGTGGATGAAGTGGCCACGGGCGGCAATGGTCTAGCGACCTGCCTGCTGGTGGTGGGGTTGGAGGAACGCCGCCGCCAGCTCATTGAATTGCAACCCTCCCTGGCGCGCGTGTTTGACCTGGTGGAGATCAAACCCTGGTCTGACGAGGAAACCGCCAATTTTTTTCGGCAGGCATTCCGGGCCGGGCAGGTCGAGGTCGAACCCGAGGCCTTGCAAACTCTGGTGAAATTTTCCGGAGGACTCCCGGTTCTGGCGCACGAGATCGGTGATGCCGTATGGCGGCTGACGGCCGGCCCCCAGGTCCGGCTGAGCGAGGCTTGGAAAGGGGTGCTCGAAGCCGCCGAGATCATCGGACGAAAGCTGCTCGAACCGCAGGTGCTGCGGGCCATTCGCAGCGAACGCTACCGTTCCATTCTCCGCAAGCTAGCGACGAGCCCGCCGACCTTTGCCTTTCGGCGGGCGGATTTGCTCAGGGCCTTGTCGGCCGAGGAAAAGAGGGTGTTCGACAACTTTCTCAAACGCATGTGCAAGCTCGGAGCCCTGGTTCCCGATCCCGAACACGGGCCGGGTGCTTACCAGTTCTCGAACCGCCTTCACGCCTTGTATTTTTCCATCGAAGCGCGACGGGCCAAGCAACAGAAACCTCACTGAGACCCGGCCCGTGGGAAACCGCAGGGGAATCATCCGAGGAAACGCTTACCAGCGGTTGTTGCTGACCTGCCTGGACCCGCGTGGCGCGCATCGAAACGATCCCGCTTCGGTACCCGGCGGCAGGGCGGTTCAAGTTAGTTTCCGGAAGTCCCGTCGGGCACGGCCGGATTGCGCGGCACCGTGCGGTTCGGCCCGGCCGCGAAAGGCAGGCAGCGCGCCCTACTGCGTCTCGCCGCGGGTCACTCGCAGGAAGACTTCCTCCAGGCCCAGCTCGTCCTCGCGCAACTCGATCAGCCGCGCCCCGCCCTTGACCAGCACCTCGGCCACGAGGCTGTGATCGGTCTCGTGGCTGGCCAGCGTGACCTTGAGCGCGCCGTCGGCCTGCACCACCTCGGCCACCTCGGGGTGGCTCTGAAGCAGTTGCACGGCATGGGCGGGGTCGCTGGACACCTTCACCCACACCACGCGACCCCGGGCCATCTGGTCGCGCACGCCCTGGACCGGGCCGCTGTAGATGAGGCGACCCTTTTCAATGATGGCCACGCGGTTGCACAGGGTCTGCAGCTCGCTGAGGATGTGCGAGGAGATGATGATGGTTTTGCCCAGGCGCTGGAGTTCCTGGAGGATGGCCATCATCTCGATGCGCGCCCGCGGGTCCAGGCCGCTGGCCGGCTCGTCCAGCAGCAGCACCTGGGGGTCGTGAATGAGCACCCGCGCCAGCCCCAGGCGCTGTTGCATGCCGCGGCTGAGCGCGCCGATGATGGCCCCGCGTTTCTCGGACAGTCCCACCAGTTCGAGCACGTCGTTGACCGTCTTCTCCCGCTGGCGGGCCGGGATTTTGTAGCAGGCGCCGAAGAAATCCAGGTACTCGGTCACCTCCATGTCCTTGTACACGCCGAAGAAGTCCGGCATGTAGCCGATGACGTGGCGCACGGCGTCGGCGTCCTTCACCACGTCATGGCCCAGGATGCGGGCGGTGCCGCTGGAGGGCGCCAGAAACGTGGCGAGGATGCGCAGGGTGGTGGTCTTGCCGGCGCCGTTCGAGCCGATGAAGCCGAACAGGTCGGCCTTGTGCACGGTGAGATTGAGCTGGTTGACCGCCACCATCTCGCCGTAAAGGCGGGTGAGGTCGAAGGTCTGAACGGCCGGGGTGGGTTCCATGGCTAGCAGAATCGGGACTCGCTGCGTTGCGGCGCGGGCCGACGGACGGGAGAAACGGCGCGGCGCATGGCTCAACCCTCCGTGAGGGCGGGCACCACCAGGCGCCACCAGCTCAGGCGGGAAGTGCGCGGCGCCTTGAACCGGGGCAGCGTGGCGCCCGGCGGCGCCTGATTCGGGTCGTGCGCCAGCACCACCACCTGCCCGCGCGCCGGCGCCCCACTCAACTCGAGCCCCGCCGGATACACAAAGCTCCGGGTGCCCGCAAACGGCCCGCTGCCGGCGGCGACCCCGCGGGTGGCAAACGTGGCCCCCAGGAGCGCTTCGGCGGACGGTTCCAACAACTCGGCCTCGCTGCTGCCGAAGGCCCGTTGGCGGCGTTGGGCGGCGCGGAAAAAACGCTGGACCTGCGGCGCCAGGATTTCGTTCAGGTCCCGCCCCTGGCCGGGGTCCAACTCGATCTCCCGGCGCGCGCCCGCGGCCAGTTCGCCCACCGGATACAGGCGCGGCCCGGCCACCACCCACACCCCGGCCAGCGGGCGCGGCAGGTGGTTGTGCAGCACGAGCGTGGGCCGGCCCGCGGCGTTGCGGCCGGGCGTGGCGGTGAACGGCGCCCCGGCCTCCTGCACCCAGTCGCTCACGTACAGGAGGCTGGACCAGACCGGCACGGCCACCGCGGCCTCGAAGCCCGCCGGCTTGAGCGTGGCCTCGACCGGGGCGCTCTCCTGGCCGCCGGCGGCCGGACCGAGGAACTCGCTGCGCAGCGTGGCGGCGGGCAGGTCGCTGCCCAGCCGGTAGCGGGCGTTGGCCGGGGAGTAGAGCGAGCCGTAGGTCCGCCCGCGCAGGAGGGCCTGCTCCCCGCGCGGCAACACGTCCACCAGGTGCAGCTCGGCCCACTCGGTTTCCCCCGCGCGCAGCCGGTAGCCGATGTAGTAGATGAGCAGCGAGAAAAACACCACGTACACGGGGAAGGTCACCCAGGTGAGCATCTGCCGGTTGATCTTTTTCAGGAACCAGCGGTCCAGCGGGCCGATCACGCCCAGGTACACCACCAACAGCGCCAGCAACCACTCCACCGGCAGCTTCCGCACCTGCCGGGTCTCGATCATCGCCCCGTACACCGCGTCCAGGCTCCAACCGCCGTACAGGTTGCGCGCCGGCTCGGCAAACCACTCCCCGGGCAACTCGCACAACCGCGCCCAAAACCACGCCCGGTGCGCCCAGCTCCGAAACGGCTCCCGCTCCGGATTGAACGTCAGCAGCGTCACCCGGCCGCGGCCCTGCGGCACCGTCACCACCAGCGGCAACTCCCCGGCGGCGAGCCGCACCTCGCCCCCGTTCACCCGGGCGCGGAACACCGGCAACTCGGCCGCGCCCAGCGCCGCGTCGGGCTGGAGTTGCGCGTAAGGATTGCCCCCGGACGGAGTGACGGGCGTCGTGGGCGGGCGCGGACGATTGGGCCCCACCGACGCCGGCCCCGGTACGGGCCCGACCCCGGCTTGCGGCCCGGGGGCGCTGCTCAACCGGCTCCCCTCCACCACCCACGAATGCAGCACCGCCCCGGCGCGCACCGGGGTCAATTCCCCCCAGGCCACCGGCAGGAAACTCGCCAACCACGGCGTGGCGGCCAGGTCGGTCAACTGGTCCGGCGCCACGATCAAATGTCCCCCGCCCAGCACCCAGGCCACCAGCGCCTGCGCCTGCGGCACGCGCAACTCCGTCGCCCGGGCACTGTTGAGGTAAAGCGCGTTGAGGCCCTCGAGGGCGATCGGGTTTTCGGGAAATTGCTCGACCGTGAGCCGGGCCACGGAGGGTTGTTGCTCGGCGCGGTTGTGTCGCGCCTGGGGAAAGGCGGGCATCCCGCCGGGCGAGGCCGCCAATCCGCCCAGCAAATACGTCTCCCAACCCAGCTCCCGCGTGCGCAACTCCTCGCGCCGGGCCTGCACGCGACCGCGGCTGTCCAGCAGGCGCGCCTCCCAGCTCGTGTAGCGCGCCCCGGCAAACATCGGGAACGAAAACCGCTTGCGGGTGTTCGTGGGCAACTCGAGGGCCAGCCGCCGCACCTGCCCCCCGCCCAGTTGCCGCGAACGCAACTCGAACACCGCGTCAAAACCCGGCCCGTCGTTGAACACCTCGCACGCCACCGGAAACCAACCGCCCTCGCGGACAAAACCATCCCCCCCGCCGCTGCTGCCGTAGCCGACAAACACGTCAAACTGCAGCTCCGCCCGCGCCGCCAGCCCCAGCACCACCAGCCCGGCCAGCCGGGAGACCAAGCGCCCCCAGCGCCCGCGCCGCCGCGGAGCCCGTGCCACTGGATTGACCGCCATGGTGCTCAAACGTGGCCTTCAGCTAACCCCGTCCGGCCCGGCCCGACAATGCCGAAGTGCGGGCCGATGGAAATGGCCGGGCACACCGCCCCCCACGATGGCGAACATCCCGGGCGGGAGTCTCCGGGTTCGGTCGGGCCGCGCTGCGACGCGGCCGGGAGAGTGTCCGTGCGACGACGCACGGCGAGGGGATGCCGGGTCCACGCGCCGCCGTTCTGACGCAACAAAAGGGCACCCTCGAATCCGTTGGTGTGCGCCGGCTCGGGAGCGTGGAGCACCACTTCCAGACGGGGCCGTGGGGCGGGCACCCGCCGCAGACTTGCCAGCGAAACGCGGCAGGTCTGCAACGGTTGGCCGGGGCCGCTCAAGCTTCGCGCTGAAAGATCAGGCGCCAGACGCCGCCGACCTTGAAGGCGCCGCCAGACCACCAGCCCCCGAAACCCTGGTTCTCAATTTCGGCCTTGATGTGGGCGTACTGCGCGGCTTCGTCGAGGCCGGGATCGGGCGTCCATTCGATGACTTTGGTTTGGATCATGGGAGGGGTGGGGTAACGGGTTGGGCGGCGACTCAATCACGGGGTGAGTTTGACCCCTTGGGCTTCGAGGGACTTGCGGACCAGGTCAACTTTGTCCGGACCGGCGCCGGCATCGGACACAAAGGCCTGGAAGGCGGTGCGACCGCCTTCGGCCTTGTAGCCGGCGGCCTGGGCGGCGGTCTCGAACTTGGCGGCCGCGGCGGTGTCGCCCGCCTCGCGGAAGTGCAGAAACGCTTCGCGCAGTTCGGCCCGGCCCAGGATGCTCGCGGAGGTGGTCTGGACCACCCCGGGCGCGGCCTGCACGGCCGCTTTGACGGCCGGGGCGGCGTTCGCGCTGATCTCGCCCTTTTTGTCGCGGGCGAACATCAGGGCCGCGCCGGGCTGCTGGACGGCGGTCTTGCCCACGGCCAGGCGCTGGTACAGGCCGGCGTCCTGGATGCCGTTGAAGAGGATGCCGCCCTGCATGCGGATTTCCATGAGCACCTCGGCGGTGTCCGTGGCGCCGCCATCCCGGGTGTTTTGGCGGGCGGCCTTGCATTTTTCGGGGGTGGTGCAGCCGGCCTCGCCGCGGGCGCATTTTTCGCAGAGCGCGGCGGCCAGGCGGGAGCCGGGCTCCTTGTTGGCCGAGCGGTTCGAGGGCACCAGGGCCAGTTCGCCGCGGTTGTAGCCGAGCTTGATCCGGGGCGTCTGCGTGGAGGCGTCCGCGGCCACGTCTATGCCCAGGTTGGTGCCGGTGGAGGCGATGACGGTGTGCTTGTCAATCGAGCAGCCGGCAAGCCACGCGGTGGCCGCCAACAGACCGAGCAGCGGGAGAGGTCCCCGGCGGCGCGCGGGGGTGGAGCCAGGGGAGGTTGTATGGGACGGGTGGTTCATGGGTTGTCTCGGGGTGACGGAGTGTCGGTGGGGGTTAACGGAAAGGGCGAAAGCGAGGGGCTCAGCACCGCCCGGTCCACCCGGAGGTGCAGCGGGCCGAACGGCCTGTGGGAGACCTCGGCCCGCACATCTTCGGCGCCGTCGCTGACCGTGGTGACCACGCCGGAGGCGTAGCCCAGGCCGAACTTGAGGCCGGGGCGGTTGCTCACCTCCAGGCCCAGGACCTGGGTGCTGGTGGCCACGAGGGCGGAGTTGGTCCGGTCATGGATGCTCACCAGGCCGATGCCCACCACCAGCACGCGCCCGGTGCCGGACTTGGACGGCAGGTACAGGCAACCACAGCCGAGCAACAACGCGCCAGCCGCCACCAGGCAAAAGGGCCAACGGCCCGGCGCCAGAGCCGGTGAGGTGGCCGCAAACGGGTCGGGTCGCCGGTGCCCGCTCCCGGGCCGGGCGGCCGGGAGGCGTGCGGGCAAAGGGGTGGTGTTCAAGCGACTGCTGGGCACCCTCGACGAATGCCGTGCTAAAGCAATCAAAATCCACGGAAAAAATGGCCCGGGGGCGGATCGCGGTTTCAGCCGTGGCCGGGTTGGCCGGGGCCGCCAACCTCCCGATGTGTGCTGCGTCGTTCACCGCGCCGGCAAGCCGGCACACTCCACGCGCGGGGCCCCCGGCCGGGCGCATTACCACGCACCCGCGTCGGGTGTGCGGCCACCCGCTGCCGCTTTGGTGTGACCCGGGCGGGCCGCCCGGCCCGGCTCAGGGCACCAGCGGCACGCTCAGGCCGTGATTGACCACCACCTTCAACGCCCCGGGCCGGGGCCGGGCCGCCAGGGCCACGGCAGCGGCGGTTTGCGCCAGGGGAAACTGGTGCGTGACCAGCGGACGCACGTCCAGCCGCCGGCCAAAGACCAACCGCGCCACCTCGGACTGCAAGGTGATGTCGGCCGAGTAACTGCCGATCAGGTCCTTCTCCTCCACGCACACCGCGGCGCCGTCCACCGCGAGCGTCTCGCCGCGCCGGGTGTGGGCGAAGAGCAGCACCTGGCCGCCGCCGCGCACCAGGTCGAGCGCCTGGCGCACCGCGGCCTCCGCCGGCACGGCCACCACCGCGGCGTCCAGCCC
>JBBIJZ010000088.1:0-18861 GCA_037445715.1 Verrucomicrobiales bacterium
TGTGTCTGCGTGTCATTTGGCTCCGCTTCTGAACCTCCAGAATGCGCAGCCGCCTACGCCGGCGGGGGTGCCGCCGCGGCCGCCGAAGCCGCCCCCGCCGAAACCACCCCCACCAAATCCACCGCCGCCCAGGACCGTGGAATAATCAACCGCGTACACCCCTTCCAGGCCCTGGACGAACGTGTTCGGGTTGACCCGGAAGGTGCGGGTGAAAAGCTGCTGAGGTTCCGGGGTCTTTTTGCTGAACACGACCGCGTACTCTTCGACCGAATATTTGATCGGTTTGTCGGCCACCTTGATGATGGCATCGAGCACGTCCGCCAAACGCACGTCACGCAACGGGGGAGAGATCTTGATGACCACGTCGGCCAGCTCGAACTGCTCTTGCTGGGGAGCAGCGGGCACCGCCGCACCGGTCGTTGGATCGAACGTGGTCAGGCCCGGCACGCCCAGTTGGGCCGGGGCCTGCGAATCCACCGTGGGAGCGAGAATGAAATTGATGCCGCGCTTGTCGGGGTCGCGCAGGCGAACCTCAGTGTCCAGGTAATTCACCACCTCGATGAGGGGCACGCCGGGAAACTCGACCTTGTCAATCCGGATTTTGTCGAGTTTGGCGTAAATGAGCCGCCGGCCCGGGCCGGTGTGCACGGTGTTGGTGCGGGCAAACGGGTTGCCCGGAGGAAATTTTTCCCGCGCCAGGGGTGGGTTCCAGGCCTGTTCGACCTCGACCATTTTCTGGCGCGCCATGACCTCGCGCTTGACAGCGTCCTGTGAGTAACGGGCCTCCTGGACCAGGGTCAGGTAGTAGGGGGCGGCGCGGTTGGTGGGATCCAGTTCGCGGGCCTTGCGCAACTTGGCCTCGGCCTCGTCCAGTTTGCCCATCTCGTAAAGCAGCTTGCCGTCCTGGACCAACGTGGCGGCATCGGTGCGCGTCTGCGCGGCCTCGGGCAGCATGGCCACGATTTCCTTGCTGGGCACGCGCCCCTTTTGTTCTTCGAGGGCCTGGTCCACCTTGACCTTGAGTTTCTGCGCCTCGTCGTTGCGCGGGTCCACGCGCAGCACCCGCGCCAGCTGCCGGTTGGCCTCCTCGTAGTCGGCGCTGGCATAGGAGCGGCGGGCCTGGGTGAGGTAGGCCTCGGTGAAGCCGGCAATGGTTTGTTTGCGCTCGGCCTCGATGCTGGCATCGCCGATGCGCTGGACCAGGCTCCAGCACTCCTCGTACAGGCGCACGGCGTTGGCCAGATCACCCCGTGCGCGCACGGCCGCCGCTTCCTGGAGGGTCTTGCGCAGGAGGATGGTCAGTTCCTGCCGGCGCACGGCTTCTTCGGCGGCGAGGGCGGCAGCATCCGGTTGCGCGGCCCGGGCGGGCAGCGGACCCGTCAACACCACCGCACCGGCCAGCAGGGTGAAGGCGAAACGAATCATGGGCGTGGTTTTTCTCGAAACGGAAGACATAAAGCAATCCAGATTACACAGCGACCCCTCACCGGTTCAACGGAATGACCGTGCGGCGTTTGGTCTTGTCGTCCTCGATGGTAACGTCGCGCTCGCTGATGGCAACGACATTGTAAACGGTGCCCGCGATGGTGAGCTTGGCGCCGGGGCGTTGCCGCGTGAAATTGCGCCCCTCGCGCTCGTGCCGCAGGTCCGCCGCGTAACCCGCCACCTCGGTGTACGGTTTGTCCTTGGTGACCGTGATGACCGCGCGGGTGTCGGTGAGCTGCAACTGAAGGGCATCGGGATCCTCGGGCGCGCCGATGACGTCCTTGATCAGCAGCGGGTCGTTGGGACCGGGTTTGTCGTTGGTGGCCAGGTTGAGGATGCGGCCGCGGGCGAGGGTGGAATTGGTCGAAGCCTGGTTTTGGATGTAGAACCGGTAGCGCGGTCCGAAGGCCGCGCTGCTGCTCTGGGAGACGCCCTGGAATTCCACCTTGAGCAGGAGCGGCGTGATGCCGGTCACGACCAGCCCTTCCACTCCGGAGGGCGCTGGCGGGATGGGCGGCCAACCGCCGGGCCCCGGGCCCTTGCGCCAGGTGCCGGCCGGGTTGAACAGTCCATGCGGACCTTTGCCAAAGGCGAACTCCACCTTCGAGGTGGCGCGGCGAAGAACCGCCTCGTTGGTGGTCAGGTCCAGCGGTTTGAGAGGTTCGACGCGGCCCTCCTCGATGGCGGTGGTGACCTCGGCCAGGCGTTCCCGCACACGGGCCACTTCAAAGGGCAGGTACCCCGCCGCCACGGCCAACCCCAGCAGGACCACGCTCAGGATCAGCTTCTCGTAGTGCTTCTTGAGCAACTCCATAGGCTAGAATGCGGCCGCCGTCGAGGCCTCCGGTGCGGTGTCGGCGCCGGTGCTCTCGGCGCCGGGTGCGGCCGGACCCCGGCGGGACCGGGTGCGGCTGGCGGCCGCCTCAGCGGGATCGCGCAGGCGCACCACATCTACCCAGGCCGTCACGCGGAAGGGTTTTTCCCGAACGATGATGTTGGCCTCAGCCCGCGCCGCTTCCGTGGCGGCATCGGTCGGCTGGGGCATCATGGGCATGCCCCGCATCCCGGGCCGCAGGCCGTAACGGAGCATCATCAGCATCTGGGGACTCATCCGGGGCATGTTGCCCTCATCGCCGCCCAAGCCCAGGTCGGGCGAGAACATGTCCACCTCGTTGGTTTCCCCGGTGTCCACAATCAGGTTTTTGAGCAGGAAAGTGTGGGGACTGCGGGCCAGTCCTTCCAGGAAGGCCTGCAACTCGCTGCTGAAGCCGCGGAAGACCAGTTCGTAAGGGATAACCACGGCCAGGTCGTTGGTGACCGGTTTGCGGGTCCAGTAGTCGGACGGCCCCCCGCCCAGGGTCAGGCCGGGCGTGTCATTGGCCGTGACCGAGGGCCGGCGGATGCGTTCCAGCTCGATTACGCGGGCAGCGAGCAGGATTTCGCTCAGGGTCTTGACCTCCATCAGCGCGCGGGTCAGGGGCTCGATGCTCTTGGGCTCGAAGGACAGCGCCTGCTTTTGCACGGCGAAGGTGAAGGCGTAGCCGTCGGGCAATTTCGTGCCCGTCATCCGGGCCCGGCGGTGCAGGTGGTCAAGGGTGTCGGCCAGGAGCAACCCGAAGGAGCCACTGTCCAGGTTGGTGGGATAGGGCACGGGCGAGAACTGGGCGCGGGCGCGCGCGGCGAAGTTGGTCAACTGGGCTTCCTGCTCCTTGGCCAGCGCAATGTTGTCCACCTTGCGGTTGCCCGGATGGGGCTTCATGCGCATGAGGGACTGGAGCTTCTGGTCCTGCTCTTCCAACTGGGCGGTGATGGTGTGGCTGAGCTGGATTTTGGTGTAGAGGTAATAGCCGGACGCGCCCAGCCCCGCCAGGACCAGCAGGCCACCGATGACCAGCCCGAGGTTCTTTTTGATCCAATCCATACCTTACAGTTTGATCGGCTTGGCGAGCACGAGCTTGACATCAAACCGGAAGGTGTTGGTGCCTTCGTCCGGTCGCATCTGCCCGGAAAGCCGGGTGCCGTTGGTACCGCCCACAAAGAGCGGGCTCTGCAGGAGCACATTGGCCAGGGTGTCCACCAACTGTCGGTCGGCCCGGGGATCGGCCCGGCTCCAACTGATGGCCCGGCAGGTCAGGTTGATGATCGAGACCTCGTTGGTGTTGGGACGGCTCGGCGCGGGCGCGGCCCCGGCCGTCGTGTCCATCGCCTCGGCTCCTGCCTCGGCTCCGCCGCCCTGCCCCGTTTGGTCCAGCTCTCCGGAGGCCTGCATTTCGCGCAGTTTTTGGAGCATGGCCGGCGGCAGCCCGATGCCGTAACGGAGCATCATCCGCCAGTCCATCATCTGGGGGCGACCGGTGGTTTCTTCCTGTTGCTCTTCGGGCGGGGCCTGGAGGTTTTCGGCGCTCATGCGCTCGACCCAGACGGCGGTCTGCATGCCCGGCTGGGTGGTCAGCCGTTCGGTGTTGACCAGGGCGTTGCGCAGTTCGGTGAGCACGTCCCCCCAGGCAAACCGGGTCTCCAGCCACTCGGTGTACTGGTCCGCGAGTTTCTGGGCCTCGTCGCGTTGTCTGAGCGCCGCCCGGAGCTGGTCGGCCTTTTGCTGGAGGCGCGCCACCTTGGGTTCGCGTTCGGTGATGGCCTGTTGTTTGACCGCGGCCACCCGGTCGAAAAACACCCCCATGGCCAGCACCGCCAGGATGAGGCTGATGGCCGCGGCGATGAAGTACGGTTTTTTCTGATTGAACTGCTGGCGCTTGAGGATGGTCTTGGGGATGAGGTTCAGCTCGATCGGACACTGCGCCGGATTGCGCAGGCCCAACCCCACCACCTCGCCAAAGGCATGGGCGACCTTGGCCAGCTCCTCGATGTTGACCGAGGGGTCAATCTCGACGTTCCGGAACGGATTGAAGTAATCCACCGGCAGGTTGAGCTTCTCGGCGAAGAACTGGGCCGTGTAGGCCATGATCGAAGCGCCGCCGGCCAGGAACACCCGTTGCGGCGCCGAGCCCCCCTGCTGACTGCGGTAAAACTGAATGGTTTGATTGACCTGGATGTGCAGGCGGGTCATCACCTGCCGCGCAATCTTCGAGATGGCCGCCTGGCGCGGGTTTTCCGGTTCCTCGTACGCCCCGCCCAGGCTCACGAAACCTTCGGCGATCTTGATCTTCTCGGCTTCGGCGAAGGGGAGTTTGGCCTCGGCTGCGAATTCCTGGGTAATGGCATTGGCGCCGATGTTGATGGTGCGGGCGTACACCTTGTCCTTCTCGAAGAACAGGACGTTGCTGGTCTTGGCGCCGATGTCCAGCAACATGGAGCAACCCTCCAGGTCGCTGTAGTTGTAACGGAAGGCATTGGCCAGCGCGGCGGGGCTGGCGTCCACCAGGTCCAGGCGCAAGCCCTGCGCCTCGGCGGCCTTGAACATGCCCTCGACCAGGCTGGTCTTGATGGCGACCAGGAGCACTTCCAGTTCTCCAGAAGGCAGGGCGCCGAGAATCTGGTAATCCCAAACCACCTCTTCGAGCGGGAAGGGCACGTTCTGCTGCGCCTCGTACTGGATGATTTGCGTCGCCTTCGAGGCGTCCACCGGCGGCAGCTTGATGAACTTCGAGAAGGTCTGGAAGCCGGGCGCGGCGACGTTGCAGCGTCGGGCCGTGAAGGTCTTGCCGGACATGACCTCCTGCAAGGCCCGCTGCACCACGCCCTCCCGCGCCGCGTCCTGACTGCCGGCCAGGCCCAGGGGACGGACCGCATACCGCAACAGGCGCAGGGCGCCCGCCTCGGTGGCGTCAAACTCGGCCACCTTCAGGGTGCCGGCGCCAAAATCAATGCACAGAAAGGATTTCGACGAATTCAGCATGGTTTCCGCCCGGGCTGCGCCCCGCCGGGGTCAGCTTACGCTGCGGCCCGACCCGGCACAACGTCGAGATGGTGCAGGGTGGTTACTGGAACGGACCCCGCGGGTCAAACACAAACGTTGCCTCACGGTCATCTTTTAACGGGCAGGCTTGGACCGGGCTCCGATTTTCGACCGGAACCACTCGATGGTCTTCTCCAGGCCTTCGGCCAGGGGAACCTGCGGATTCCATTTCAGCAAGTTCTGTGCTCGCGTGATGTCGGGTCGCCGCTGCCTGGGGTCGTCTTGCGGCAGCGGCCGGTACACGATCCGACTGCGCGCGCCCACCGCCCGGATCACCGCCTCGGCGAATTCGCGCATGGTCAGTTCCTCCGGGTTGCCGAGGTTCACCGGCAGGGGGTAGTCGGACATCATCAGCCGGTACACCCCCTCGATCAGGTCCGAGCAGTAACAAAAACTGCGTGTCTGCGTGCCGTCGCCGAAGACCGTCAACGGCTGGTTGCGCAACGCGGCGGCGATGAACGCCGGCACCACCCGGCCATCCCCCATGCGCATCCGCGGCCCATAGGTGTTGAAGATGCGCACTATCCGCGTCTCCAACCCGTGCTCGTGGTGGTAGGCCATGGTCAGGGCCTCGGCGAAACGCTTGGCCTCATCGTAGCAACCCCGCGGTCCGATGGGATTGACGTTGCCCCAGTAGGTCTCCGGCTGCGGATGCACGGTGGGATCACCGTACACCTCGGAGGTCGAGGCCAGCAGGAACCGGGCGCCCTTGTGCCGGGCCAGGCCCAGCGCCTTGTGCGTGCCCAGCGACCCCACCTTGAGGGTCTGAATGGGCAGCTCCAGATAGTCCACCGGACTGGCCGGCGAGGCGAAGTGCCAGATGTAATCCACCGGCCCGTCCAGGAACAGGTACTCGGTCACGTCCTGATGGATGAACCGAAAGTTCGGGTCGCCGGCATGGGGGGCGATGTTGTCCACCGTGCCCGTGACCAGGTTGTCCAGGACAATGACCCGGTGCCCCCGCGCCAGGAGCAGGTCCACCAGGTGCGAGCCCAGAAACCCGGCCCCGCCGGTCACCACCGACACCGGGGGGCGCTGGCTCCGGGCCGGGCGTTGGTTGGTTTTCGATTTCATGCGTGGCGGCTGAAAAAACAGGCGCGTCCCCGGCCGGTTCATCTGGCCCCCTGCCCGCGCAGGACCACCGGGACGGTGAGCAGGAGGATTTTCAGGTCCAGCCCCAGGGACCAGTTGTCAATGTACTCGAGGTCCAGACGCACCCACTCCCGGAAATCGCGCAGGTCGCTGCGCCCGCGAATCTGCCACAGGCAGGTCAGGCCGGGTTTGACACTGAGCCGGCGCCGGTGCGCGGGGTCGTCGAACCGCCGGACCTCATTGACGGGCAGGGGCCGCGGCCCCACCAGGCTCATCTGCCCGGCCAGCACGTTGAACAACTGCGGCAGCTCATCAATGCTGTACTTGCGCAGGAACCGCCCAAAGGGCGTGACCCGGGGGTCGTGGCTCACCTTGAAGACCGGCCCGCTCATTTCGTTGAGCGCCTCCAGCTCGTGCTTGCGCTGCTCGGCATCGCTGACCATCGAGCGGAATTTCAGCATGGTGAACGGCCGCCCGTTCAGCCCGCACCGCTCCTGGCGGAAGAGGATCGGCCCCGGCGAGGTCAGCTTGATGCCCACCGCCGCCAGCAGCATCAGCGGCGCGGTCAGGATCAGCAACGCCAGCGCCCCGCAGACATCCAGCACCTGCTTGGCCAGCAACGGCCAGGTGCTCGCCGGCACCGAGCGGTATACCAGCACCGGCCGGCCCTGAAACACCCCCACGGTGGTCTTCGAGATGCGCGGCTTGAAAAAGTCCGCGATCACCCACACCTCGACCCCTTCGCGCTCGCACACCGCGATGGCCTGCTCGAGCTGGCCGAAGTAGGTGTGCTGCGCGGCCATGATCACTCCGTTGGGCGAATGCTCGTGCATCAACTCGACCAGCCGCTCGACCGGCTCCTCGTTCAGGTTCACCTCGGCCGCGATCTCAAACTGCCGGCTCGGGTCCCGCCGGATTTCCTCGCGCACCTGCCGGGTTTCTTCCGGCGTGCCCACCAGGATCAGACGCCGCTGCAACTGGGCCCGGCCCAGGCGGCTGGTGCGCCAGCGCAACAGCAACTCCTCCTTGGCAAACACCAGCGCGAAACTGATCCCGCCGAAGTAAATCAGCACCGAGCGCGCGATCCCCTCGGTCTCGCGCATGATCCACAACAGCACCACCAGCCCCAGCACCAGCGTGCTGCACGCCCGCAGCAACACCCCCGCTGTCTGCCAGCGCGAGGGCAGCCACGGCCGCCGGTAAAACCCGCTCAACCGCAGCACCAGCGGCGCCAGCGGCACGATCACCACAAACAGCCAGAAGTAGTACGAAAAGTCGAAGATCTCCCGCGTGCCGCCGAACAACTCGAAGGGCCAGCGCTGCCGGAGGGCGTGCGCCAGGTAGAAGCTCACGCCGAAAAGCCCGGCGTCCACCACCATTTGTACCTGGGTCTGTAGGTCTCGCTGTTGGCGCAGCATGGGTTTCGCGCAAACGCGTCAAAGCCCGCCCACTCTGCCAGCCCGCG
Organism: Verrucomicrobiales bacterium; assembly: GCA_037445715.1. Classification (GTDB taxonomy): domain Bacteria; phylum Verrucomicrobiota; class Verrucomicrobiia; order Limisphaerales; family J093; genus DSVZ01. Next base: position 7,959 of record JBBIJZ010000088.1, read on the forward strand.
CCGCCCCGGGGCAAACTTCTTTCCGGTCGGCCGGAAACTTCACGGCGGAGCGTTCACGGCTGGCGGTCCGCGCGCGGCCCCGCCGTGGTCTGGAACAGCGGCACGGCCGCCCGCAAAAACTCCCCGGCCCGCGCCGCGGCGCGGTCCTCCTGGCCGGGCGGACACACCACAAACGCGCTCACATACGCCCAGCGCGGCATCAGCCCGTGCCGGATCAGGTCCCACGCCAGCCACCCCATGCGCCCGGCGTGACTGGCCGTGAGCCGGCCCTCGGCCACGAACCAAAACAGGTACACCCCGCTCCACCGCACCTGCCGGCCGTCGGGCAACTGGCCCAGCCGCCGGGTGACAAACCGCCGCACCGGCAGCGTGTACGGATGCGGCTGCTCGACGTGCAGACGCGTCGTGGCCCGCTCCACAATCTGCCAGCCCTGCGAGGTCAGACAGTACTCGGGTTTGTGGATGCTGGTGCGGTCGGTCCCCATCAACACCACCCCCAGCAACACCTCGAACCCGTCCGGCGCCCGGTACAACCGCCGCGCCAGACTGGTGTCCTGGGGCAGGACATCCCACTCGACCTGCGCCGGCTCGACGTTCGTGGACACGTAGTCCCCCACCCGCTCGGGCAGCGCGATCCGCCCCCGCAGCCCGGCCCCGCTCGGCTCCCAGCGCACCCCCGGCTCGCCCAGCCGCTGGTGGTACTTCAGGTGGGCCACGGCCCCGGCCGTCACCCCCATGAGGACCAGCGCCCCCGCGATGATGGCCGTGCTCCGGTTCATGTCGCCTGGGATACCGCCGGCCCCGCCGCGCCCTGCGGGGCTTCTTGCAACCAGCGGCCCACGGCGAAGATCACCCCCAACCCCAGCGCGAAGGTCACAAACCCAAACCACTCGTGCACAAACTCCCCGGCCCCCCGCCCAAAACCTTCCGCCGCCACGATGATGCTCACCAGCCGCAGCACATTGCCCGCCACCGCCAGCGGCAGCGCCAGTGCCACCATCACCACCCGCTTCCACGGCGCGGAAAAGCTCACAAAACCGTACACCGAGGTCAGCACCAACAACGTCAGCAGGCTGTTGATCCCGCTGCACGCCGCCGCCACCTCGTACTGGTAGGTACCCTTGGGATCAATCAACTGCACCCCCTCCTGCAACACCGGAATGCCCAGCAAATGCCGCACGATCACCACCGTGACATCCGTGGAAAACCGCCGCAGCGGCACCGTCACCGGTTCGGCCAGGTCGCCCAGCGGCACGCAAAAAATCAGCAGCACGTAGGGAAACGCGATCGCCCGGGCCAGCGCCCGGCCCCACACCGTGGCCACCAGGCCGTACACCCCCAACAACAACGCCACCACCGACACCCGCGGTTGTTGCACGGCAAACCCCAACCAGTGCAACAGCCCCGCCCCGGCCAGCCACCCCAGCCCCGGTCCCCACAACCCGGTGGGCACCTGCGCCAGCCGTTCCCGCCGCCACCACAACAACCCCAGCACCACCAGCGGCATCAACAGCCCGTGCCCGTCCTCCGAGCCCGGCCGGCGGTACATCATGTTCAACCAGCCCAGCAGCGAGGGCGTGGCCACGTACCCCAGGGTCGGGTTCCCCAGAAAGTGAAACACCGCCAGCCACACCGCCAACAGCCCGAAAAACATCCCCTTGCGCGGGATGGCGCGCCAGACCACCGGGAGCTCTTCCCGGAGTTCGTCCAACACCGTCGTGGGCTTTGCTGCGGTCTCGGCCATGCGGCAAACGGGTCAGCATCACACCCCGACCGCCCCGGGTTGACAATCCAAAAGCGGCTCACCGCGCCCGCCCAACGCGCCGCGGTGAACCGTCGCGACCACTTGAATTTGCCCCAACCGGAACCACTCTAACGCCCCATGCTTGCACCAACGCGAATCCCGACAAAGACAAAACACCTCCTGCTCTGGCCCCTGCTGGGACTGGTCTTGACCGCCCGCGCGGAAGACTGGCCGCAATGGCGCGGCCCGCACCGCGACGGCAAGTCGGCCGAGACCGGTCTCCTCAAAACCTGGCCCGCCGGCGGCCCGCCGCAGGTTTGGAAAATCACCGGCCTGGGTGCCGGCTACGCCACCGTCGCCGTCGCCAGGGGCGTCATCTACACCGCCGGCGACGTGGGGGAGGAAAATTTTGTGCTGGCCTTCCGCGAGGCCGACGGCCAGCCGCTCTGGAAAGCCCGGCTCGGCAAGGCGGGCGCCCCCGGCTGGGGCGGCTTCGCCGGCGTGCGCAGCACCCCCACGGTGGATGGCGACCTGGTCTTTGCCCTCGGCCAGTACGGCGAAATTGCCGCCTTCGAGGCCGCCACGGGCCGGGAACTCTGGCGCCGGGACTTCATCCGGGACTACGGCGCCCAACTGCCCGAGTGGGGCTTCAGTGAATCCCCGCTGGTGGACGGCGACAAGCTGATCTTCACCCCCGGCGGCACCAGGGGCGCCGTCGTGGCCGTCCACAAACGCACCGGCGCCCTGCTCTGGCAAACGGCGGATTTCACGGACGAGGCCCAATACGCCTCGCTGGTCCCGGCCACGTTGGCCGGCGCGCCGCAGTACGTCCAACTGACCATGGCCAGCGTGGTGGGCATCTCCCCCGCCGGCCGGGTACTCTGGCGCGCCCCCCGCAAGGGCGCCACGGCCGTCATTCCCACGCCCGTGGTCGCCGAGGACCTGGGCCTGGTGTACGTGACCTCCGGCTACAACATCGGCTGCAATCTCTTCCAAGTGACCCGGAACAGCGACACCTTCACCGCCACCGAGGTGTACAAGAACCGCGTCCTGATCAACCATCACGGCGGCGTCATCCGGGTGGGCGACCACCTCTACGGCCACGACGACCGCCGCGGGTGGACCTGCCAGAATCTCCGCACCGGCGCGGCGGTCTGGCAACACGAGGACGGCCCGGGCAAGGGCTCCTGCGTGTACGCCGACGGCCACCTGGTCCTGCGCGAGGAAAAGAAAAAGGGCAGCCGCGTGTTTCTCATCGAGGCCAGCCCGGCCGGCTACAAGGAAAAAGGCGTCTTCGAGCAACCCGACCCGAGCGGCAAGGAGGCCTGGCCGCACCCGGTCATCGCCAACGGCCGCCTCTACCTGCGCGACCAGGACGTGCTGCTCTGCTACGACCTCCGCGCCCGGTAGCCCTTCCCGCGCGGCACGGGTTCGGGCTTGACGCTGCGGGCCGGGCTGGGGTTGCATCCGCCCCATGAAGTGCAATTTCTTCGCTTTGCTGGCCGCGGTTTGCCTGGTGGCGCTGACCCCGGGTTGCTACACGACCGTCGAGGGGCACAAAAAGGCGGGCATGCCGCTGCGCAAGGACCGGATCGAAAGCCGCTACGAACGCAAACCGGCGGAAGTGTTTGCCGCCGCCAAGGTGGTGTTGGCCCAGATGGGCACGCTGACCGGGGAGAACACCATCGCCAGCACGCTCGAGGCGAAGGTGGACAACAACACCGTCTGGGTGAAAGTGGCCGAGGTCGAGCCCGGCATCAGCCAGGTGTGGGTCCAGGCCCGGCGCAGCTCCCTGGCCGGCAACGTGGACCTGGCCAGCGAGGTGGACAAACGCATCGCGCTCGAACTTCAGGCGCGCTGAGGCGGGCCGCTTTTCAACCCCATCCGGGGATCCGCCGGGTCAAGCTTGAGGGCTTGGCCCGGCTTTTTTGCCGCCAGGCGTCGGGGCAACAGGGCCAGTTGTCGTCGCGCCGCTTCCGCCGCCGGCCCGGTCGGTTCCAGGTCAATGATCCGTTGCAGAGCGCCACGGGCGGCCTCGGCATCCCCGGTGCCTTCCACGTGCACCTCCGCCAGCAGTTGCAGCCAGCGCACGACCTGGGCCAGGGGCGCCTGCGGCTGGGCGATGAGTTGCTCGAGTTGTTCGGCCGCCAGGTCCGGCCGCTGAAACTCCTGGTGGTAAAGCAGGGCCAACTCCTCCCGGGTCTGGTTGTCCTCGGGGAAGCGGTCCAGTTGGGCCACCAGCCGCTCGGCGCGCTCGTGCGGGTCGCTGTCGCGCGGCGTAATTTGGGGGGCCTCCCCCATCACGCCCAGCCGCTCCGGGGCGCGGGGCACTTCCAGGCGGGGGCGCTCCCGGCGCTGCTCGAGCATGGCCTGCGGGGTCAAATGCGCCAGGCGCTGGCGGGCCAGGTGCGCCTCCGGGCTGCCGGGCAGCAGTTGTTCGATCCGTTCCAGGGCGGCCTGCGCCGCGGCGCGGTCGCCGGCCAGGCGCAGGTGCCACTCGGCCAGGCGCTGCAGGGCGAAGGCGATTTGCTGCGGGGTGCGCCCGGGTTGCTGGAGACAGCTTTCCAGGGTCGCCGCCGCGGCGGGCAGGTCTCGCAGGTCTTCGGCCTGGATTTCCGCCAGCAACATGTGGCCGCGGAAATGGTCGGGGAACCGGGCCAGTTGCTCGCGCACGGCGGCCACGGCTTCGGCGTAACGGCCCTGCTTGCGGCGCGCCTCGGCGATGGAAAAGAACGGTTCCGGGTCCGGGGCGGCCGAGCCGCCATCGTAGAGGGTGCCGGCCCAGCGCCCGAGGCTTTCGGTAAGGCTGGGCACCCAGATCAGGGCCAGGACCAGCCCCCCCAACGCGGCCATGGGCACGCCGACGAAGGCCGTGACCTCGTCCATCCGCTGGAACAACGGCCCCACCCCCCAACCCAAAAAGGCCAGGTCCGCCGCGGTGGCCAGCACACGGGCGATCAGGGCCGGGCGGTCCTCGCTGCGCTGCCAGAGCCGGCGGAGGGCCCAAACCGCGGCGGCCAGGAAGCCCAGCCACACCACGGCGAACACCAGGAGTTGGAGCAGGCGTATCATCCGGTTCCCCGCCGGTCAGCCCCCGGGGCGGGCCGGGCTCAAACGGCGTTGCCGGTCTTGGTGATCCGTTCCGGCCGCCGTGCCCGGCTCAGCGCCACGTCGTAGCTGATCTGACACCGGCAGTACAACTCGTACAGACAGTTGTCGAACAAAACCATCCCGTCCTTGCCGCCGGTTTGGAGGATGGTTTCGAGCAGGTGAAGCTGGTTTTCGCGGATGATGTTGCGGACGGCGCCGGTGGCCACGAGCAGCTCGTAAGCGAGCGTGCGCCGGGCGCGGTCCACGCTGGGCAACAGCTCCTGGCTGAGGATGCCCTGCAGGCAACTGGCCAACTGGAGGAGAATCTGCTTCTGGGCCGCCCCCTCGAAGACGCCGATGATGCGCTCCAGCGCGTGGGCCACGCTGGGCGAATGCAGCGTGGCCAGCACCAGGTGCCCGGTCTCCGCCGCCGTCAACGCCGTGGCGATGGCCTCGCGCTCCCGCATCTCGCCGATGGCAATCACGTCCGGGTCCTGCCGCAACACGTGGACCAGCGCGCGGGGAAACGAGGGCGTGTCCGTGAGCACCTCCAGTTGCACCACCACGGCGCGCTTGGACCGGTGCACAAACTCGATGGGGTCCTCGATGGTCACGATCTTGCACCGGCGCTCGGTGTTGATGAGGTCCACCAGGTAGTTGAGCGTGGTGGTCTTGCCCGAGCCGGTCGGGCCGGTGATGAGCAGCAGCCCCACCGGGCGGCGCGCCAGCTCCTCGAGCTTGGCCGGCAGCCCCAGCTCCTCGCGGCCCGGGAGGGTCTCGTCCAGCAGTCGCAACGAAAACTCCGGATGCCCCGCCCGCCGGTACAGGGTCAACCGCACCCGGCCCAGGCGCGGACAGGGCAGCGTGGCGCACAACTCCCCTTCGCGGTCGAAGGCGGCCCGCTGCTCCGGGGTGAGCAGCACCGCGGCCAGGGCGTTCAACTCGGCCGCGGCCAGCGGCGGGGCGGGCAGGGGAAAAATCTCGCCGTTGACGCGCAGCACGGGGGGCAGGTCGGCGATCAGGTGCAGGTCCGAAGCACCGCGTTCCAGGGCCTCGGCCAGCAGTTGATTGAACCGGTCCAGGCTCATGCTCAGGCGTGCCAGAGGCGGCGCCAGCGGCCCACCCAGACCTGCCAAGCGTCCCGCGGGCGCAGGCTCGCACGCACCGCGGCCAGTTCCGGGCACGCCGCGTCCAGTTGCTCGGCCTGGGCCAGGGACCGACCCGCCTCCGCGGCCAGGCCCAGGGCCCATTGACAGCGGGCCAGTTGCAGCCAGATCACCGGTGCGGTCTCCTCGAGGCTGAGCGCCTGCCGGGCCAGCTTGAGCGCGCGGGAGAACTGCCGGTGAAACAGGTGCGCCCGCGAGGCCAGCCACAGCCACAGCCACTCGCCGGGCGCGGCCGTGACGGTCTTCGCAAACGCGTACTCCGCGCCGGGCTCGTGCCGCGCCAGCAACACCTCGCCCCGGGCCAGCCACACGCCGGGCGGCACTTCGCCGCCCCGGATCGAGGCATCCGAGAAGGCCAGCGCGGCTTCGCGGTCGCCGCCGCGGGCCAGGGCCACGGCCTTGAGGGCAAGCAGGTCCGGTGTCTCGGGCAGGCGTTCGAGGGCCTTGTCGGCCCAGCCGTTGGCCTCGGTGGTTTCACCCAACTCGAGCAACAGCCGCACCTGCCCCGCCCAGGCCACCGCGCAGTGCGGGTTGGTTCCCAACACGCGTCCATATCGGCGCAGGGCCGACTCGAAGTAACCGCCCCGGAACTCGCGCTCGGCCACGGCCAGCAACTGCGCCTCCGCGTCCGCCGCGGCCCGGACCTGTTCGGCCCGGTCCTCTTCGCGGTAGCCGCCAAACTCGAGATTGGCAAACCGGCTCATGCGCCTCCGACCCGCGGCCGGATTGCCTGCAGCTTAAGCGCCCCGGGGTGCGGACTCCAACGCAATTCCCGCGTCCGGCGGTGGTCCGACCCGTTGGCCCCCCAGCGCCGGCCGGCGGACCCCACACGCTTCGCGCCGGCTCGCGCACCCGCACCGCGCGCCCGCGTCCGGCGGGCGGCCGCTTGCCGCCGCGTTCGGTCCCGGCGCTTGCCTCGTCTGCCGGTTTGCGGCGAAACTGTGGCGACGTTTGTGAACCTGCCGCGAATCCGCCCCCAGCCGGCACCGTCGCGCCCGGCCGCTCCGGACGCCGCCGCCGGGGCTTTGCCACCCCGCCTCTCCCGCGCATGAATCCGGGCCCGCTCCAGCTCAGCGTGGTGTTGCCGGTCTTCAACGAGGCCGAGAACCTGGCGCCCCTGCTGGCGGAGATCACCGGCACGCTGCGCCCGCTGAACCTGCGTTTCGAGGTCCTGGCGGTGGACGACGCCAGCACCGACGCCAGCGTGACCGTGCTCGAGGGCTTGCGGACGCTCCATCCCGAACTGCGCGTCTTGCGTCACCGCCGCAACTGCGGCCAGAGCGCCGCCTACGCCTCCGGCTTTGCCCGCGCCCGCGGCGAGGTGGTGGTGACCCTCGACGCTGACGGCCAGAACGACCCGCACGACATCCCGGCCCTGCTGGCCGCGTTGCGGCCGGGCGTGGACTGCGTGACCGGCATCCGCACCCGCCGCCGGGACACCTGGGTCAAGCGCCTGTCCAGCCGCGTGGCCAACGCCTACCGCAACTGGATCACCGGCGACCGCGTGACCGACGCCGGCTGCACCTTCCGGGCCGTGCGCCGGGCGGCGTTGCGCGAGGTGCCGGTGTTCAACGGCATGCACCGGTTTCTGCCCACCCTGCTCCGCTGGCAGGGTTTCACGGTGGTGGAACGGCCGGTCAACCACCGGCCCCGCACCCGCGGCGTCTCGAAGTACGGCGTGGGCAACCGGCTCTGGCGCGGCCTGCGCGATTGTCTGGCCATGCGCTGGTATGCCGCCCGCGTCCTCCCGGCCGACCGGCTCCTGCCCGAAACCGGCCCGCACACTCCGCCCCCGGCATGAGCGCCGCGCCCCTGCCCCCGCGGGAACCCCCCGAGCCCGGCGGCTCCGGCGCATTGTCCGGCCGGCGCATCCTGCTGCGGGCGGCCGTGCTGCTGGGGGTGGTTGTTTGCGGCCTGCTGGTCTATCGGCTCACCGCCCTGCGCGCATGGCTCGAGCCGGCCGGGGCCGCGGCCGCGTGGGTGCGGGCGCGCGGCTGGCCGGGGGTGCTGCTGTTCTATGCCGGCACCGCGCTGCTGATTTTACTGGGCGTGCCGCGCCTGGTGTTTTGTCCGCTGGCCGGGGCGCTGTACGGGTTCTGGGGCGGACTGGCGCTGTCGCTGGCCGCGCCGACGACCAGTTATTTCCTGACCTTTCTGGCCCTGCGTGGGCGCGCGGAAGGTCCCCTGCCCGATCTGCCGCCGGCGCTGCGTTTCCTGGCCCGGGACCCGGGCATGTCCGGGGTGATTCTGGCCCGGTTGGTGCCGTTGCCGGGAATGCTCATCACGCTGGCGCTCTCGCTCTCGGGGGTGGGCCGGCGCAAGTATCTGTTCGGCACCCTCATCGGGTTGATCCCCGAAGCCGCGCCGCTGGTGTTGCTGGGCGCGGGCTGGGTGGACCGCAATCTGGGCCGGCCGATGCACTTCGGCGCGCTGGCGCTGGTGCTGTTCGCGGTCGGCTGGCTGGCCTGGCGGCGGGTGCGGCACAAGCAACGCGCGCGCGCCGCTGCCGGCGAGCGCCTCCCCGCCCCGGCTCAGTCGGCGCCGCCCCCGCGGTTGTCCTGAGCCGCACCGAGCGGCCGCGCGGGCAGGGTGATGTGCACGGCAAAACCGCCCTCGGGACGCGGGCCGCACTCGAACTGCTGCTGCGGGCCGTAAAGGTGTTCGAGCCGCGCGCGCGTATTGGCCAGGCCCAGGCCGCTGCCGCGGGTGGGCGTGCTGTTGCCGGCGCCGTTGTCGGTGACGCTCAGGTGGAGGCGGTCGCCCGCGCGGCGGGCGCGGACCTCGACGCGGCCGCCGGCCTTGCGCGGGGCGATGCCGTGTTTGATGGCGTTTTCGACCAGGGGTTGGAGGAGCAGGTTGGGCACGGCCAGTTCGAGCGTGTCCGGCGGGGCGTCCAGCTCGACCGTCAGGCGCGGGCCGAAGCGGATTTGCTCGATCTCGAGGTAGCGGCGCAGGAACTCGAGTTCCTCGCGCAAGGGCACCTCCTGCGCGCCCCGGCTGCCCAGGGCCAGGCGCAGCAGCTCGCTCAGGCGCACAATCATGCGGTCGGCCGCCGCCACGTCCCGGTGCATGAGCGAGGAGATGCTGTTGAGGGTGTTGAAGAGGAAGTGCGGGTTGAGCTGGGCCTGCAAGGCCTGGAGGCGCGCCTCGACCAGGAGTTTCTCCAGCTCGCTGGCGCGCAACTCGCGCTCCCGGTAGCGGCGGTAGTACTCGATGCCGTGACTGGCCCCCACAATGACCCAGTACACCAGCAGGTTGAAGTAGAACGAGCGCACCAGGGTCCAGTGGAACGCCTCGGAAAAGTCGAAGTTCGGCTGGCGCTCCCGCGCCCGCACCATCTCGACCCCCACTCGCAACCCCACCCAGGCCACCGCAAACACCGCCCCCGCCACCAGGTGCACGGCCAGGCCGCGGCGCCATCCGGCTTCGTCCAGGTGAAAACGCCGCGCCAGCCACAACGCCGGCACCGACAGCACGCCGAAGGTGTACCAGTCCGCCAGCGCCGTGGTCAGCGCGAACTTCCAGGTCACGATGTACCCGCGGCGGGCCTGGGTGAAGTTCACCTGGCTGGCAAACGCCAGCGCGATCAACGTCCAGGTCGCCCACAACAGCACCCATTTGCGCCAGGCTCGGGCTCGACCGGGGCCAAGGTTCATCGGGCATCCACCCTAACCGCCGCCCGGCCCGCCGACACGCGCAAAACGACCCCGGGAAGCAAACGCCACCGCACCGCCACCGTCTCCCGGCCGCCGCAGCGCCGGCACCGCGCCGGAGGGAATGGCCCGGCCATTCAGCGCCGGCCGGAAGGTCGTTTCCCCCGTAGCCTCCGGCCGAGACCTTTTGCCCTTGCGCCGAAGGCCGGTGCCGGGGTTTGGCCAGACCGGCCCTGCCGGCTTGGCGACCGACCCGGCTCCTCCTAACCTGCCGCCCGCCATGAACCGCATCCTCGTGCTCTACGACTCCCGCACCGGCAACACCGCCCAGATGGCCCGCCTGGTGGCCGAGGGCGCCGCCACCATCGCCGAGACCGAGGTCCGCCTGCGCTCGGTGGACGAAGCCACCGCCCAGGACGTGTACTGGTGCGACGGCCTGGCCGTGGGCAGTCCCACCAACATGGGCCTGCTGTCCTGGAAAATGAAACGCTTCTGGGACGAGGTCATGAACGAACACTGGATGAAGCTCGACGGCAAAATTGCCTGCGCCTTCAGCTCGGCCGGCGGCTGGGGCGGCGGCATGGAACTGACCTGCCAGTCCCTGCTCACCGTGCTGATGAACTTCGGCTTCCTGGTCTTCGGCGTCACCGACTACGCCACCAAGCTCCACACCCTCCACTACGGCGCGGTCACCGCGCGCGCGCCGCGCACCGAGGACGCGCAGACCGCCTGCCGGGTGTTGGGCCGGCGGCTGGCCGAATGGGTGGCGGTGTTCGTGCACGGCCGCGCGAAAGAACATCCGTCCCGCAAAATGTCCGAGCGCGGCATGCCCGGGCAGGAATAGGCCCCGCCCCGGGACACGACCGAATCACGCTCGGGGCCTTTCCCCGCGCCGAACACCGCCGGGCCGGGCGGAAGTTTGGGGGCACCTCGACGAATCCCACGCCGCGGCGTCCTGCCCAAGCGACGCCACGGCGCCCGACCCGCCCGGCCGGTTTCATCCCCCGGGTAGCGCTGCGGCGACGCGCGCAAGCGGGCGCGCACCGAGTAGGGCCGCACTGCGGCGCGGCCGCTCTGGCGTCACGCCCGGCACCGGGGCAACAGCTGCCAACCTGCGCTACGCCGCCGGGCTGGTAGCCCGGCGGGACGGCCAGGTTGGCCGTTCCACCCGGGGCCAAAAGCGGTCGCCAACCGCCGCACTCCAAACGCGGCCGCGAGGAACGGCGGCTAGCGATGTTCGCGAGGCGCCT